>CAKQUI010000019.1 GCA_934277495.1 uncultured Clostridia bacterium
GTCATGCCGAGAGTTTCTGACTGCAGATCGCCGTCATGAGTTACCGGTACACATTTCTGTGTCTGCGATGTTATGTGGAGATCCAGCTGGCTGCAGAGCCAGCCGTTCTGGTTCCACATGTATGAAGGCACTACTCTTCCATCTCTGATCGCTTCAACTGTCGATTTATAATCAAGATCGTTGTACATCCCGATCTCCTTTTCAAAACGCTCTGTGGTAAGACCTGCGCCATGTCCTTCAGCCAGGGCGATACCATAGTCTTCCACATTATAGCTGCTGATACCTCTTATCTTTTTTATTTTATGCATCGAGCCTGCCAGCGTCGTGATCAGGCTGCCCCAGTACATATCCGGATATCCGCTGCCGCATAATGTACATCCCCCTGCCTTTGCAAGCTCGTCAAGTTCTTTAGTGATATCGTAGGACGAATTCCACGGATACAGCGATTCCTCACAGGTGCTTATAGCATTGATACCGTTCCTCGCACATACTTCGAATGCTGGTCTCAGCTCCTCCATAGTCGATCTTGTTGCTATGATGCACACATCAGGCTTCGTTTCCCTGAGGATGCGGTCTGCGTCTTCTGCTCTGCTCACCTTCACCCCGATGTCTCCACCGCCTGTGATGCTGCCGGCATCCCTGCCTTCAAGCGATGGGTCCATGTCGAATGCAGCTACAAGCTCACCGCCGTGTTCTGCAACGTATCGCATAAGATAAACACTCATCTTGCCGCAGCCGTACTGGGCCACTCTTATTTTTCTCTCCATGATATACCTCCCTTTGTCAGCTTCACTGTCTATTATCGGCTCCCTGCCTCTTTTGTATTCAGTATAAACTCTATACCAGGTATAAAGTCAATAAGTGATTTGCCGGAGATATATAGTATGCAGCTTCCCTTCGTGTTATACTTAGGGAAATATACTGTGACACAAACACCGGAGCAGCAATGCTCAGAAATGAGAGCGGAATGAACGACGACTATATCACCATTGGCAAGATGGCTGAACTCAACCACATTTCCACGCAGACACTCAGGCTTTACGAAAAGAAAGGTCTGCTGGCCCCTATATACCAGGATCCCGAAACCGGCTACCGTTACTATCATATCGACCAGTGCGAACGGCTGGATTTCATCCACACGATGAAAATCTGCGGTATGAGCCTCGAACAGATACGTCAGCATATCACAGATACTTCAGCTGACGAACTGTGCAGCCTGCTGACACTTCAGGAAGAAAAGCTGAGCCGGCAGATAGACGATCTGACCGGCAATCTTTGCACGATACGCAGATTCACGTCCAATCTCAGAATGATGAAATCACTTCCGCCCAAAGGTCAGGTAATTTTTGAATACATTCCGCAGCGCCGCATAGATTCATTCACTACCAATATAGACTTCTTTGAAGAAGGATATACAGGGTACGAAACCATGCTCCGTGAATTCAAGACATATATGATAAACAGCAAACTTCCCCTGTCGTATTTTTTCAATGCAGGAACGCTTATAGAAAAAGACGATTTCAGCCAGCAGAACTACTGCGCCAGAACCGTCTTCATATTTGTTGATGATAATTACCCGAAAAGCTGTACTCAGCGGATACTGCCGGAAAGCATGTATATGACCGTCTATGCCGATGACCCCTCAATGGAAAAATCCTATGCCCGCAGCATGTTTGAGGAAATGGAACGCATGGGTTACATCCCGAACGGGGATTATCTCTGTGAAGTCATATCACATCTGCCGTCCCTGAGCGGCAGCAGGGGCTTCCTGACATACAAGCTGCAGGTCCCTGTACGCCGCCTGCAGCCCTGAGCTGTGATTTTTCCAGTCTATTACTGTTCAGGCAGCGGATCCGCAGATCCCGCTGCTTTTTTTGCTTTTCTGCCAAGATATATATACATGCCTATGCAAAGTGATACCTGCACCACGGTGGATATAGGACTGGAGAGCCCTATATCGAACAGTGTCGCTCCCGGTATCCTGCTGAGAAGGAATGCTGCCGGTATCCTTATGAAAAAGGCGCCTATCATACCCTGTATCATGACGAACAGCGTCCTCTCGCATCCGTTGTAGTATCCTGCAAAACAGAACAGGAAGGAAACCAGCAGGCAGTCTATGGCGTAGGCCTTGAGATAGCTGTGAGCAGCAGCCACGACTTCAGCATCGCCTGAGAAGATCATTGACAGCAGGTCTCCGTGGAAGAATGCCAGGAAGAACATCACGATACCAACAGCTAAAGCCGTGCCTATGCCGTACCAGAGCGCCTTTTTCGCCCTGACAGGGTTCTCCGCACCCATGTTCTGAGCCACGAAAGCGGACATCGACTGCATATATGACGACGGCACCAGCATTATGAAGACGCAGACCTTTTCTGCAACTCCGACGCCTGCCGACGGCACCACGCCCATGGTGTTGACGATGGTCTGTATCACCATGAAGGATATCCCCACCAGAAGCTCCTGCAGCGCTACCGGCGCACCCAGTCTCAGCTCCGTCCCTATGATATGAGCATCGAACTTTATATTTTTCCTGGAAAATTCGAAAGGCAGCTTCCTGCCTCTTATGAGCAGCAGTGACACGATGACGCTTATGCCCTGTGCTGCTACTGTTGCTATTGCAGCTCCTGCCGCACCCATATGCAGCACCGCCACCAGCAGCAGATCCCCTCCTATATTGACGACACATGCTATGATAACAGTTATCAGCGGCGTCCTGGAATCACCAATACCTCTGAAAACGGCTCCGAGCACATTGTACGAGACGATGAACAGTGCGCCTGCACCGCATATCCTGATGTACATCGAAGTCTCGCTGAAAGCGCCTTCCGGTGCATGCATCAGCTGTGAGATGGTATCCGAACCCGCTGCCATAAGTATCGTGAACACGATGCCAAACACAGCGAACAGACATATGCCGGCGCCTATGGCCCTGCCTGCCTCCTCAGGTCTTTTCTGACCGATACGCTGCCCAACAAGTATGGTGATGCCCATGGAAAGTCCGGTAGTCACCATGGTCACCATCTGCAGCAGCATGCTGCCGGTAGCAACGCCCGACACATCGGCAGTCTCTGCGAACTGCCCCACCACCAGCAGGTCCACGCCTCCGTAAAGAGCCTGCAGGAAAAGTGCAAAGAACACCGGCACGGCAAACTTCAGCAGCGTACCCAGTATATTGCCTTCTGTAAGATCTTTCGTTTTGCTCATGATAAATTCCTCCAATAACACAAAAGCCGGATAAGTAACGGATATTCCGATCCGCTGCTTATCCGGCTCATCATTTCTGTTGAACGACTTGCCCTCCGCATTGATATTGTAATTATATCAGAGCTGAAGAAAATGTCAATGAATTCTGTCAGTTTTTCGAGTATATTGTCTTGGTGCTTACGCCCTCAAGAGCGCCCAGCTTGCCTGACAGAGCGCTGATCTCGTCAGGGTCTGCCTCCACAGCTATGCTGATTATCGAAAGGTTCTTCTGAGGATGCGGCACGCCCATCCTGCCGATGATATCCTTTCTGTACTCATGCAGCAATGCATTGAGCTCTTCCACTGCATTCTCATTCTCAACGATTATGCCTATCAGTGCTGTTCTCGTTGTCATCTTCTTCTACCTCCTGTTCCTGCGGCATGAGACCTTGTTATGGACTTCATGATCGCTATCTTAGCTTTGAGGATATCGTTAGGATCCACCTCTTTCCTGTTCTCATGTTTCGAGAGCCAGTCCTCGGCACGGGCTTTCTCGCCGAGAGCCCTTTCCATATCTATATCCTCGGCCCACTCGACAGCATCAGTGAATATGATGATACTGTCCTTGACGTCTATGAATCCGCCTGCAACTGCTGCAGAGCGGTAATCGTCCGGACCTGCGCCCGGCTCATGTATCCACATTTCCCCGATGTCGAGGATCTTGCACGCCCATGAATGGCCTGCCATGAATCCCTCCTCGCCTTCGGGGGTCGTCACGATAACAAGATCGACCTCGCCGCTGTAAAAAACCTTGGACGGTGTCATTATTTCAAGCTTTACGGTATTTGCCATAATACCACCTACTTTTTCTTCCTGCTGTCTTCAAAACGCTGCACTACCTCGTCGATACCGCCTGCCATCAGGAACAGCTGCTCAGGGATCTGGTCATGCTTTCCGTCCAGGATCTCTCTGAAACCTCTTACAGTTTCTTTCAGCGGCAGGTATTTGCCCTCAGTGCCTGTGAACTTTGAGGCTACGCTGAACGGCTGTGACAGGAATCTCTGGATCTTTCTCGCTCTCGATACGACAAGCTTGTCTGAATCGGAAAGTTCGTCCATACCCAGGATAGCTATGATATCCTGCAGATCCTTGTATCTCTGCAGCACTTCCTGCACGCCTCTGGCTGTGCTGTAATGTTCTTCTCCCAGGATCAGCGGATCCATTATCCTCGATGTGGATTCCAGCGGATCCACGGCAGGATATATACCCAGCTCAGTGATGGCTCTGGAAAGTACTGTGGTAGCATCCAGATGTGCGAACGTAGTTGCCGGTGCTGGGTCAGTCAGGTCATCGGCAGGTACATATACTGCCTGTACCGATGTGATGGACCCCTGCTTCGTGGATGTTATCCTTTCCTGCAGCGCACCCATCTCTGTTGCCAGTGTAGGCTGATATCCTACTGCCGACGGCACACGTCCCAGCAGCGCCGATACCTCGGAACCTGCCTGTGTGAATCTGAATATATTGTCTATGAACAGCAGTACGTCCTGATGCTCTTTGTCTCTGAAGTATTCAGCCATCGTAAGACCTGTCAGTGCAACTCTCATTCTCGCACCAGGCGGCTCGTTCATCTGTCCGAACACCATGGCTGTCTTGTCGATAACGCCTGACTCGATCATTTCGTAGTACAGGTCGTTACCTTCTCTTGTACGTTCGCCTACGCCGGCGAATACAGAGATACCGCCGTGCTCCTTGGCTATATTGTTGATGAGCTCCTGTATCAGTACGGTCTTGCCTACTCCGGCGCCTCCGAAGAGACCTACCTTACCGCCTCTCGTATACGGTGCGATAAGGTCGATGACCTTGATACCGGTCTCGAATATCTGTGCCGATGTGTCCTGTTCTTCGAAGGGAGGAGCCAGTCTGTGTATGGATTCTCTCAGGTCTGTGCCCACATCGCCTTTTTCGTCTATCGTCTCGCCTATGACGTTGAACATCCTGCCCAGAACGTCCTCGCCTACAGGTACCTGTATCGGCGCACCTGTATCCACAGCCTCCATGCCTCTTCTCAGTCCGTCTGTGGACGAAAGAGCTACGCATCTTGCCACATCATCACCTATATGCTGTGCGACCTCTGTCACTATCTTTCTGCCGTCGAGGTCGATATTCACTGCATTTAGCAGTTCCGGCATTTCATCTTCCCTGAACTTTATATCTATTACAGGTCCTATGATCTGATTTATTTTTCCTTTGTTCATCTGTCCACCTCCTATTTCTGTGCCTCGGAACCGGCTACGATCTCAATGATCTCGTCGGTTATAGCTGACTGCCTTGCTCTGTTGTAGTTGAGCGAAAGCTGGTCAAGCATCTCACGTGCATTGTCTGTTGCATTCTCCATAGCCGTACGTCTTGCGGCATGCTCGCATGTCGCTGATTCTACCATCGCTGCATGTATCATCATCTCAACGTACTTAGGCACAAGATAGTTGAACACAGCTTCTACCGATGGTTCATACTCGATAGGTTTGCTGTTTTTCATGATGTCCGGGTCACTTTCTATCTCAAAAGGAAGCAGCGTAACTGTCTTGACTTCCTGTTCGACGGAACTGATGAATGATGTATATATCAGCATGACCTCGTCTATCTCGCCTCTGTTGTACATATCTATGACAGGAGCGCTCATTTCTCTGGTTTCAAGGAAGGATATATTTTCCGGGGGCGCCAGGTAGTCGCTGTACACGTTATAGCCCCGCTTTTCGAAATATTCCTTTGCCTTGCTGCCTATAGCGACGATGAGCGGTTCCTCCCAGTCCATGTCGATCTCATGCTGAGCTGCCTTCAGCACATTGGTGTTGAAACCTCCGCAGAGACCTCTGCAGCTTGTAACGACTATATAGCAGGTGGTCTTGATCTCTCTGTTGCCGGCAAGATAATGTTCCGGTATATCTTTACTGTTGTTGAATATCTCAGCTATAGTGTGGGTGATGTAGTGTGAGTTTTCATTTGTCTTTTCAAATATGGCCTTGGCTTTCCTGAGTTTGCCTGCTGATACCAGCTTCATGGCATTGGTGATATGCTCTGTGCTGGTGACGCTCTTGATACGTCTTTTTATGTCCTGCATATTGTCTGACGCCATATTCTCACACCTCCTTTATCTGTCTTCTTACGTCTGCGGCATGCACTCTGCAGTGCTGCCCGCTGCCGTTACCGGTCATCACTTTCTCCCGGCTCCTGTATCTGTCCCAGACCGTGTTCTCTGCTGAAGTCTTTGATGAACACTTCGATGCCCTCTTTGAGCTTTTCTTCGGTCCTGACATCAAGGACGCCTGTCTCTCTTATGGCCTTGCCTATCTCAGGATACTGGGTATCCATGAAGCTGTAGAAACCCTTTTCGAATTCCTTTACGAGTTCTACCGGCACCGGTGCCATATAGTGATTTATCGCAGCGTATATCAGCATTACCTGATCCTCTACAGGGATCGGCTGGTACTGCGGCTGCTTCAGGATCTCCATCAGGATCTCGCCGTGGTCGAGACGTTCTTTTGTCTCCTTGTCTATATCCGAACCGAACTGGGAGAAGTTCGCCAGTTCTCTGTACTGTGCCAGTTCCAGTTTTACTGTGCTGGCAACTTTCTTCATGGCTTTTATCTGTGCGTCTCCGCCTACACGGGATACTGATATACCTGCATTGACAGCCGGTCTCTGTCCTGTGAAGAACAGCTCTGTCTCAAGGAATATCTGTCCGTCTGTTATGGAAATGACATTCGTCGGTATATATGCGGAAACGTCTCCTGCCTGTGTTTCGATGATAGGCAGTGCTGTGATGGAGCCGCCGCCCAGATCATCTGAAAGCTTGGCTGCTCTTTCCAGCAGTCTTGAGTGGAGATAGAAAACGTCTCCCGGATATGCTTCTCTGCCTGGCGGTCTTCTGAGGAGCAGGGACATGGCACGATATGCCACGGCGTGCTTCGAAAGGTCGTCGTATACGATAAGTACATCTTTGCCCTGATACATGAAATATTCCGCTATGGCGCAGCCTGCATACGGAGCTATATACTGCAGCGGCGCAACGTCTGATGCTGTTGCCGAAACCACTATGCTGTACTCCATTGCGCCTTTGTTTTCAAGGTTCTGCACCAGCTGAGCAACTGTCGAGTTCTTCTGTCCTATGGCAACATAGATGCAGATCACGTCTTTGCCCTTCTGATTGAGTATCGTATCTATAGCTATCGCTGTCTTTCCTGTCTGCCTGTCTCCGATAATAAGCTCTCTCTGGCCTTTGCCGATAGGGATCATCGAGTCTATGGCCTTGATACCTGTCTGCAGCGGCTGAAATACTGATTTTCTCTGCAGCACGCCTGGCGCAGGATATTCCACAGGTCTTGTTTCTGTCGTCCTGATGGCGCCCTTGCCGTCTATCGGCTGTCCAAGAGCGTTGACAACACGTCCCAGTATATTTTCACCTACAGGCACTTCTACTACTCTGCCTGTCGGTCTTACTATGTCGCCTTCTTTGATCTCCCTGTCGGAGCCCATTATTACGCAGCCAACATTGTCTTCCTCCAGATTCATCGCCATACCGTATGTGTCTCCGGGGAACTCGAGGAGTTCTCCCGACATACAGTTGTCCAGGCCGTATACTCTGGCAATGCCGTCTCCGACCTGTATAACAGTTCCGAAATCGGAGACTTCTGTTCTGTTTTCATAATTCTTTATCTGTTCTTTTATGACTGCGCTTATTTCTTCCGGTCGTAAATTCATCGCAAGTCTCCTTTACATTCTTAATGAATCGGCCATATCTTCAAGCCGCTTCTTTAAAGTGGTGTCTATCATGCGTCCGTTCACGAATATCCTGACACCGCTTATAAGACTTTTGTCGATCTCGTTTTTCAGTCTGACCTTCATCCTGAAAAGTGACGAGACCTGGTCTTCAAATCTCTCAAGCTGACGCTCCGTCAGCGGAGCTGCGGACACGATGCGGCCGAATGCCACACCATCTGCCTTGTCTGCCAGCTTCTTGTATTCTTTTATTATGTTCCTGAACCTTCCGGCCCTGCCTTTGTCCACCAGAATAAAAAGAAAGTTCAGCATCTGAGTGCTGATCCGTCCTTCGAAAATATTTCGGAGTGCGTCTTTCTTTTTGATTTCTGAGACTACAGGGTCCCTGAGAAAAGCGTCCAGCTCCGGTTCACGCTGGAGGAGGTCTGAAAGTTCGAGCCCTTCACTGAGGAAAGTATCTCTCATCCCCAGTTCACAGCCTGCCTCATACAGAGCGCTGCCGTATGTCATATCTACAGTCAGTTCTGCCATTCAGATGCACCTGCTTCCTCTAATACCTGCTCGATGATCTCATCCTGGCCGTTCACTTCGATGTCACGCTCCATTATCTTCTGAGCTGCCATCATGGAAAGGACAGCTATCTGTTCTTTCATTTCCATTACGGCTTTTTCACGTTCTTTCTCGATCTGCTTCTCGGCACGTGTCATGATCTGACTTGCTCTCCTGTTGGCCTTTTCTATGATCTCATTAGCCTGCTCGTCTGCCTTTATCTTGGCTTCTTTGATTATCTCTCTGCCTTCTTCTTCGAGTTTTGCTATCTTCCTGTCATAGTTGGCCATCTTCTCGTCGGCTCTTCTGTTCACTGCCTCGGCATTGTCGATAGCGTCGATGATGGACTGCTTTCTCGAATCCATAAGGTTCAAAAACGGTTTGTACAGAAATTTTCCCAGTACGCCTGCCAGTATCAGGAAGTTCACCAGGTAAAATATGAATTCTTTAAGGCTCATTCCCAATGCTTCTACCATGATCTCACCTTCCTTCCGTTATCTGTCCTTGCTAAATCTGTCATCAGACGCCTAGATCTTTGCAAACAGAAGGAATGCGATCAGAAGACCGTAGATACTCAGTGACTCCATGAATGCGAATGCAAGTATCATATTAGTACGAAGTGTACCTGCTGCTTCAGGCTGACGTGCCATACCTTCAAGAGCCTTTCCTGCTGCGATACCCTGTCCGATTCCGGGGCCTATAGTTGCCAGACCGATAGCTAATGCTGCTGCTAATGCTACTAAACCCATGATTGTGTTCTCCTTTCAAATTGAAAATATTTTCTTTTACCTAAAAAATAACTTTGATACTGCCGCTTGTCACAGATGCTCTTCTTCGACTGTACCTGCCTCGGTGAAATATATGCTCGCAAGAAGTGCGAACACCAGAGCCTGTATCAGTCCCATAAGTACACTGAGAGCCTGCATTACAACGGGAAGTCCCAGCGGCACGAGGTCGAAGAAACATTCTGTTACTGTTTCCTCCCCGTATATGTTGCCGTAAAGCCTCAATGTCAGTGATACCGGTTTGACGATATCCTCAACTATCATGAGGGGCAGCAGGAATGCGAAAGGCTTGAGCAGATGTTTGAAATAGCTCAGACCGTGATGCTCCCTGATACCTATATACTGTGTCATCACGAACACTATCACCGCCATTGACATCGTGCAGTTTATCGAACTCGTCGGCGCAGCCACACCCGGTATATGACCGGACCACGGCAGCAGTCCCACATAGTTGGACAGCAGGATGTATATGAACAACGTACACAGGATGGAAAAAGAACTCCTGCAGAGCTTCTTCCCCATTATCCCTTCGAAGAAGTTATAAAGACTTCCTATTGCCCATTCCGCAAAATTCTGGAATCCCGAAGGTACCGTCTGAAGGCGGCGTCCTGCAACTACTGCTATGACCGATAATATAACGGTTATCGCTGCGCTTGTGATCATCCCGTTCGTTATCCCTGCTGAATGTAATGCTTCCATCATCTTTACCTTCCTCCTTCTTCAGATATTTAGGTTGATAAAGGTAACCTATAACCCTTTTGCTTCCCTTCTCTTCTGACCGGCAGCCAGGGCTTTGTTCATTATGGAAAGTCCCACTGCGATGCCAATTAAAAATGCCATACCGTCGAATGGTACAACATTCCTGATAAAAAAGGCTGCAGCCAGTGTCAGGATATTCACTCCATAGCTGATCATGGATCTGATATACACGCCGGAGACACCTGTATCTGCCGAATTTTCGTTATTTGATTTTTTCAGATATCCGAGCCATATGATACAGTTCTTGAGATATCCGACCAGGCAGCCTGATGCAAGACCTGCTATGATACCTATCACCATCTTCAATGTCTATCAGCCTCCTTTGTCAGTGTGATAATAAATATCCATTAAGAAATTATGTTAGATTATACACCCGTTTGCGATAAATGTGAACCACTTTTTTTAAGTTAAATTTATAACAATTTCAAGGGTCGGAGGTATGCCCCTGAAATTGGAACGATTGGAAAAAACATTGGTTTTTTGTAGAAAAATTAACTACTTTGTTGTCCGTTATATCCGTTTTTCAGATTATTGCGTCTACTTATCTCTTTCTATATCCCCTATTACGTTCCTGAGCCACCTGCGGCTGAGATATCTCCTGGTCAGAAATATCCCCTTCACTACTTCCTCGGACTTGACTGCCAGAACTGCGAGGTATACAGGCAGATGGAAGTACAGCGATGCGATGAATGCCAGAGGCACGCCTATGATCCATACTGTACCGACCTCTGTGAACATGGCGAACCTGGTGTCTCCGCCGCACCTCAGCGTGCCTGTCACCTGGATACCATTGTACAGCTGCAGCCAGAATGTAGCGCCGTATACGATGAGGATCTTCATGGCGTAAGCTTCGCCTTCGCTGGTAAAGTCGAAAAGTCCCAGTATCGGCCTTCCGAAAAGTATCGTGCATCCTCCCATGATAACGCCGATCACAAGACCCACTCTGATGAGTTTGTTCGCTATGTGATAGCCTTCTTCGGTCTTGTTTTCCCCGAGGCGCTGTCCCACCAGTATCAGGACTGCATCGCCAAGACTGAAAGATGCCATCGAAAAGATATTGTTGATGGTATTGCATGCCTGTACAGCGGCTCCTGCGCTTATCCCTATACGTGCGAAAGCTGCCACATACATGGATGTGCCCAGTCCCCACATCGTCTCGTTGATAGTCGTAGGCAGCGAATTTTTTATGATCCTGCCTGCAAGGGCTCTGCTGTATCCGAAATATTCCCTGAAGCTGCCTGCAATCCTGTTCCTGAACCCGAATACGAAAACAAGTATCAGGCACATCTCTATGACTCTTGATATGCTTGTAGCCAGCGCTGCGCCTGCAACGCCCATGGCAGGTGCGCCGAATTTACCGAAGATGAACGTATAATTCAGCACTGTGTTGGTACAGAGAGCCAGAACGCTGGCCACAAGAGGCACCACCGTCTGCTGCGTGGCCCTCAGCGTCACAGTCAGCGGCTGCGTTACAGCTATCAGCAGGAACGTCGGAGCACAGTACCTGACATACTCTTTCCCCAGATCTATGACTTCAGGGAACTTAGTGAACACTCTGAGTATCTCCTCCGGGAAAAGCTCCGCTGCAGCAAAAAACAGCAGACCGACACTGAACGTCATCGTGATAGTGAATCCTGCTGTTTTCTTTATATTCGCAAAATCATCTGCACCGTAAAACTGGGATATGAACGTGGCTGATCCGCTGCAGAATCCGTATACCAGCATCCAGTACACGAAAAATATCTGTACGGATACTCCTACTGCATTCAGCTCCAGCTCTCCCAGACTCCCCACCATAAGGTTGTCTATCAGATTCAGGCTGGAGCCTATGAGGCTCTGCAGTGCTATGGGAGCTGCGATAGCTCCCAGCATGCGCATCAGTTTACCGTTGCTTACAGTGTTAAGATTTTCACTTGTCATTTTCTTTTTCGTCTTCTCCTTCTGCCTGTTCCTGCTCGTTCTCCTGCAGGTCATCCTTTTCTGCCGTCTCCCCGTCTGCCGTCTCCACTTCATCCGGAGTCTTTTCAGGCGTCATGCTCTCCGGATCTGCTGTCCTGGCAGGCGCTTCCCCGGTGTTTATATCTTTTTCGTGTTTTATCTTGCTGGCTCTGATACTGACGTTCCTGTTGCCTGTATCCGACATCAGTACATAAAGCAGCATTATCGCTACAGCTATCAGCCCCAGATATTCGATGACGAAACCACGGCTGTAGAGCACTGCCACGATACCCATGATACCGCTTATGCAGTACATCAGCATGACCGAACGCCTCTGTCCGAAACCTGCTCTCATTATCCTGTGATGCAGATGCTCCTTGTCAGCCATTCCGATAGGCTGGTGCCTCACCACTCTCCTGACGATGGCGAAAGCCGTGTCGAATATAGGCAGACCCAGCACCAGTGCCGGTATGACCACTATGACCATCGTTGCGCTCTTTACTGTTCCAAGTATGGAAAACGCCGCTATTGCAAAGCCCAGCAGCTGTGAACCTCCGTCTCCCATGAAGATCTTCGCCGGGTGGAAATTGTACGGCAGAAAACCCAGAGCTCCCCCTGCTATGGCAAGCATGGCAAAAGTCGGCACATACTGTCCGTGTATATACGCTACATATCCTATACATAGCGCCGATATCGCAGAAGTGCCTGCCGCCAGTCCGTCAAGGCCGTCTATCAGGTTCACTGCATTGGTTATGCCTACGAGCCAGAGTACTGTGAAGATGAAACATGCTACATCTCCCAGCATCATATTGCCCGGACCGAAATAGTTCGTTATGAACTCGACTCTCAGTCCCATAGCAAAGACTATCACTGCACAAGCTGTCTGTCCGGCGAGTTTGACTACCGGCTTGAGGTTTTTAAGATCGTCTGCAAGCCCAAGGATATATATCAGTACACATCCCAACATGGCAGCAGCGACGTCACGGTCAGTTATGGACGTATGCTCTATGAGCCTGCTGCTCTTCGCTGCCAGATCGGCCAGCACTGTTTTGTATTCCCCGGAAAGCAGCAGCAGTGATACCATGATCCCTGCCAGTATTGCTATACCTCCGAATCTTGGCATGGCTGTAGTGTGCATGCGCCGTCCGTCCTTGGGTATGTCCATCGCTCCAATCCTTGGTGCGACTTTTATCGCCATAGGCGTCACCACTATCGCTGCTATGAATGCAACGAAAAAGGTCTCCGCCATAAGTTTCCAAAGTTCGATACTGGTTTCTGTCACTGTTTATTCTCCTAACATCACTATCCTGAGCCCGGCTTCTTTGAGTATCTCCACCGACAGCTTGTCCGGATAGCCTTCTTTGACTGTTATCTTTTCGATTCCTGCATTTATTATCATCTTGGCGCAGATAACGCAGGGCTGGTGTGTTATATAGATGGATGCACCCTCGATGCTCTGTCCCAGCGTGGCTGCCTGTATTATAGCGTTCTGCTCGGCATGCAGGGCTCTGCAAAGCTCGTGCTTTTCGCCTGAAGGTATGCCCATCTGCTGTCTGAGACAGCCGCCTTCCCTGTCGCCGCAGTGCTCAAGCCCTCTCGGAGCTCCGTTGTATCCTGTTGCGACGATGTGTCTGTCTTTGACTATCACAGCACCTACATGGCGTCTGAGACATGTCGAACGCTTTGCTGTGACTTCTGCCATCTCCATAAAATATTCATCCCAGCTGGGTCTTTTATCCATATCATTCTCCTTGTGATGATGTTATCCACGATTCCGGTAATTATACCATCATATGATGTTTATTGTGTGTCGTATCTTGTATATCCTGTACAGATCCTGTGTTCAATAGTAGACTTCTGCCAGATAAAGTCCGTAGGGCGGCGCTGTGTGTCCTGCCTTGCGTCTGTCTCTGGCCTCGATGATGTCCGGCATATCCGCAGCGCTTATCCTGCCCATGCCTGTGTCAACGAGAGTCCCTGTGATTATCCTCACCATATTGTAAAGGAACCCGTCTCCGCTGACGTGTATCTCGATGAGCCTGCCCTCCGGGTCATCGGCAAGATCTGTTTCTTTCACCTGGATGTCATATATCGTCCTGACCGTAGTCTCCCGGACGTTCCCTCCGGAGGATTCGAAGGATTTGAAATCATGAGTGCCTTTTATGGCTTCTGCTGCTTTTTTCATGGCCTCTGTGTCCAGGCTGTCCGGCACATGATAGACATAATTCCGCATGAATATGTCTGTATTTTTCGTGTTCCTTATCCTGTAGATATATTTCTTGCCTTTCGAATCGAATCTGGCGTGAAAATCCAGAGGCTTCTCCTCGGCGCTGACTATCCTCACAGGCGCTATGGCGAAAGAGCCGTTTTCTTTTGACGCCAGGGCGTTGTTGATCACCATGGCCAGCCGATCTTCCGGTATCCCGGATTCTATCTGGAAAGACGCCCGCTGCCCGTAGGCGTGCACTCCTGCGTCTGTCCTGCTGGTGCCGTTCACTGTGATATCTGTTTTGAAAAAGCTGCTGAGGACATTTTCAAGATGCCCCTGGACTGTCAGTGCTTCCGGCTGGCGCTGCCACCCATGGAACACCGAACCATCGTATGCGATAGTCAGCAGAAAATTTCTCTTCATAAGTTCTTTTCCCTCTATTATATATTAAATTTCACGTTTTTTCATCTAAAATCCGCTGGTCAACGGCTGCATCAGCACCGGCCAGACTATGAATATATAGAATATCCCCCAGCCGCAGATGTGCGGACCGAAAGGTTTTCTGTCATATTTGCCGTATTTTCTGCGTGCCAGTCCCACTGCAGCCATGATGCCGCTGGAAAGCGATGCTCCGATCAGCACCACAACAGTCCCGGTCACTCCCAGTACAAGCCCAAGGGATGCAAACAGCTTCACATCTCCGAATCCCAGCGCTTCCCTGCCTGCCGCAGCTCCGCCTATGATGCCGGTCAGCAGCATGACGCCGCCTCCGATGAGTGCACCAAGAAGCAGCTGTTTCACACCGTGGTGCCATGGGATGAATCCCACAGACGAAAGCGCCAGCATTATCACGAACTGATCGGGTATCACCATGTATTTCAGATCAGCAAGGCCTATTATGAGCATAGCCCAGCATGCAAAAAGTCCGGCAGCTGCGAACTGCAGGTCGAAAAAAGTCAGCCTCACCAGCAGACATGAAAATCCCGCTGCATAGATCCACCGCCATGGAAAGCCTTTGACACGCTGCACATATGGGTCCGTCAGTTCCTGCGGCGGCTTTTCACCGTAGTCGCACAGCCATGACGCCGGCATCCTGTTGAAAATATATACTGCTCCGAAGCCTGCCGCCACGCCGGCTGCCAGGCTCACTGCTATTTTTATGATTACAGGAAGCAATAGTTTTCTCCTTTTCTTTCATAAGTATCATGCTAATTCTAACATACACTGACATGATTTACTATAATTATGGTCAACACTTCATGTGATTTTATACAAAATCTGACAGATGCCGGCGATTTTGAGCGGTTTTATGCACTCTTGCGCAGGTTTTCCACCTCCTGCTGGTCTATTTTGTCGTTTTATGTTGAAAGCCGTCGCACGATTGCAGTGAAAATATGCACCTTTTTAATTTAAAATCAATTTAGGAGTTATGTGTTTGAAAAAAGAACCACTATATTTTATCATCTGCAGATGAACAGTAACAGGAGTAGGACATGGGAACAATTAAAAACAGAGACGAGTTTATTGCCCTGGTCGTTGAGGACAATTTCTCGAATTACGAAATCGCAAAATCATTTCTGAATGAGATAGGCGTATGCTGTGAGAACGCTTTTGACGGTATAGAAGCCATCGAAATGTGCCGTGACAGGGGGACAGGCTATTATTCACTTATACTTATGGATATCAATCTGCCACGTCTGAACGGCATACAGACAACGAAAAGGATCCGCAGCATCACTGAAAAGACCCCTGTGATCGCCATGACTGCGTACAGCAAGGATTCGCACTTCATGAATCTGGCTTATGATATGTTCGATGCTGTCATTTCAAAGCCTTTCAGCTACGCCAAATTCAATGCTGTCATTTCGCCTTACATACCCGTCGGCACATCGAAAGATCCCGAAAGAGCTGTATGCAGCACCGGACCCGCTGCAGCAGATCCTGCCGGGATAAATGCCAACGTGTGTGATGTGACTCAGGGCATATCGAACATGGGCGGCAACGCCGACCTTTTCATAAAACACTTCAACAACTTCAAATACAACAACGTGGATCTTGCAGTCAGACTCAGGAATCACATCGACGGCAAACAGTACCGGGAAGCGGCTACGCTATGCCATTCCACGAAGGGCGTTTCCGGCATGCTGGCACTTTCCGACATCTACAACGAAGTCATCGACCTGGAAAGCGTGCTCACTGACAAAACGTCGCTGACAGAAGATGAAGCCCGCATCACTGATGATCTGCTTTCATCCATATCCGACAGTATACGGCAGATATGTATGATACGTCTGTGATATGCAGACCTGCAGGCGCAGGGCAGCGGAAGACGAGGCGCTATGACAGCAAACAGGGCAGACAGGTTATAATATGTATTCCTGTCTGCCCTGTTTTATTGTCTCGCAGGAAACCTCTGTTCCGGTGTTTCCGGGACACCGTCGGAAGTTTCACTGCGGATCCATGTTTATTTTTCGCAGGTGACCTGCACCCGTGCTATCTGAAACTCATCTGAAGGTCGCCTGAGTCGAGTTTCACCTTGATGGTATACTGACGGTCTTTGACGTGATGCGCTCCCTTGCTGTCATGCGAGTCCTCATCGTCGTCATCATCTCTGTCGATGCTGATCTCTCCGCTGCGGACATCTGTCACCAGCTCGTAGGCGTCTCTGCTGAGCTCCGTCTCTATATCCACATCGCCGGACTTTGCACTTACGTCAGTCGTGCCTTTCAGGACGCCCTGTATATTGCAGTCTCCGGAGACTGTAACGGCTTTGAGATATCTGCTGGATATACCTTCGACGTCCACTTCTCCGGAATCTGCGCTTATATCTGAGTCTGCAACGTTCATGTCTTTCAGCATGATGTCGCCGGAGCTGCTTTTAAGTTTCAGGCTTCTGCCTTCGGAACTTTCGATATCCGTGTCACCGCTGCCGGCTTTGATATCTGCCTTGTCGAAATGCACTGACTTCATGTCGAGATCTCCCGAACCGCAGTCTGCCGAAATATCACTGACATTCACATCGCTGATGCTGTAATCGCCGCCGGAACCGTCTATATCTATGCTTTTCAGCGTCCAGTCGCTGCCGCAGAATACCTCGACGCCGGGATAAGTATCTTTCCCGCTGAGATTGATCACTCCGCTGTCTCCAGCTTTGTATTTTATATAAAGAACCCCTTTTTCTATATACATCTCCGGAGCTTTCACATTTTTGCCCGAAGTCGATCTTGTCTTTGATGAGTCCCCGCTGCAGATCGTGACATCTGCGTCGCCTTCGATCTTTATCCGGTCGAAGAGCTGGCCCGATGAAGTTTTCTTTACATCGGAAGTATCCAGATACACAGTTTTCAGCTCATCTGACGGAGCAACGAACCATACGTATCGGTTGGATATCCTGCTCAGCCCCGAAATGCCTCCGGTCACGAATCCTGTGATGGATATGACGCAGCCTGCTGCAAATACTATGGCGCATATCAGCAGAAATCTTCTCATTCCTTTTGACATTTATTCCACCCCCCTGTTTTCCTCATGTTCCTCAGCATCATGCTGCTGAAGGTCGCACTCAAATGTCGATGTGCTGCGGTCTGTGCTGTTCCTGTACTTCCAGCTGCCTGCATCTGCCTCTGCCATGAATCTCCTGGCATGTTTTTTCTCACTGCGCCTGTGCACCATCCTTGCCGATGCTCTTACGACAGCTCTGACTCCTGCTACTGCGCCGGCCCCCGCTGCTGCCATCAGTGCCAGAAGTGCTGCGCCACCTCCTATGAAAAGAAGCGCTGATGAAAATGCTGCCGGTATCGCCATGACGCCCATCACGATGCTCGCCACTGCAAAGGCTACCACGCCTATGATGGCAGCGAACACGCCGGCAACGACACTGATGAATACGGCAAAGACAGTTATCGCTGCTGCCACAAGCATCACCGCCAGAGGTATGGAAAGCGGAGCCGAACATATACCGATGATTATCCACCATACCGCTGACAGTCCCGTCTTTACCGGCTGCGGCTCCTCACCATCAAGAAGTCTTGCTGCATAATCGGACTTTATCTGTGCTGCAATGCGTTTAGGGCTTCCCAGTTCCCCGATGAGTTCCTGTTCATGTTCAGGTCCCGCCTCATCAAAATACTCTTCATAATATTCTATTGCAGCTTCACGCTCCTCTGCCGGCAGTTTAGCCAGTTCCCTGCGGAGCTTTTTTATAAATTCCTTTCTGGTCATCTTCTCTCACCTCCGTCTGATACATCCCGGTCTGCACCGCTGCTTTCTGATCCGGCCGCTGAACTGTCAGCACTGTCATCATCCGGAGATGCCGTATCACTATTGCCTGCCATCTGCTGCCCGGCCTCACCGAGCAAAATATCGATGGCGGCCTTGTGGTCCTGCCACTGGATACGGTATTCTTCCAGCTGTTTCCTGCCGGCATCTGTTATCGAATAGTACCGCCTGTTCCTGCCCTGATAAGGCTCATCGTACGTCATGCAGAGATTTTCCTTCTGCAGCCTCCTCAGCACAGGATACAGTGTCGATTCAGAAATCATTATCGCCCGCTTGAATTCCTGCGTTATCTCATACCCGTAGGTGTCGCCCCTGCTCAATATAGCAAGTGCGCACGCATCAAGCAGCTTTGATTCGATCTTGAATGCCATACTGCCCCCTCCTGTTGTTTAATCGAATAGTATTATTTGATATTCAATACTATACAGCGTATAATATCGTTTGTCAACAAGATAACGGCAGAAAACAGATTTTATTTTACTGTATCGATCTTGCGCATAGTGAACCTGTCTGTCAGATACAGCAGACCCGGCAGTACGAACAGCACTATGGCAAGGGAGCAAAGGGATCCTCTGCCCAGGAATATACCGAGCTGTGCCAGCAGTCTGTGGGAGGATATGATCCCCATCAGAAAACCTACGACTGTAAGCGTTATTCCTGAGGTCAGCACAGATACTGTCGAGGAAGATACTGTTTTTATTATTGCGCCTTTCCTGTCTGTGGTTTTCCTGAAATCCTTGTACCTGTCAGCGAACAGTATCGCATAATCCACCGTCGCACCAAGCTGTATCGAGCTTATTATCAGGTATGCGATGTAAAAAACTGTGCTGCCGCATATATATGGTACGGAAAGATTTATCCAGATAGCTGTTTCTATGGCTATAACCAGGATACACGGCATAACCAGCGATCTCATGGTGATCACAAGTATGATGAAGACTGCTGCTATGGCTATAAGGTTGACACGCATCATATCTGCTGTGACCGTATCCATCAGGTCATATGTGGACACGCCCTCGCCGGCAAGCAGATATTCATCCGGGAAATATCCCTGCGCTGTTTTTCTTATCTCCTTTACAAGGCCGAATGTCTCGTCGCCTTCGTAAGGCACTGCTGCAGATATCACCATACGGGTATATTTTTCTGAATCCAGCTGCGAACCTATCTGTGACGGCAGCACTTCATCCGGTATCTGCGTACCCACTGTGCCTGCATATGATATCACTCCTGTCACATGCGACAGAGCTTCTATATCCTCTGCCAGCTGCTTCTGTGAAGCCCGGTCACCGTCTTTAGGTATCATCAGTACATATGTATCCTGTTCGCCGAAGACTTTGATGACTGCTTCACGGTCTGATCCCGCTTTTGTATCTGTCCCGAAAAGATGTGACGCTCCGTAATAAAAACTGTTGGAATTCGAAGCCATGAACGCCGGAACTATTGCGATGATGAATATACACACAGCCGGTATCATTATCTTCGTTATCAGACGTCCGAACTTTTCAAATGAAGGCAGTAACGGCTTGTGCCTGAACTTTTCTATCCATTTGTAAACGGACAGGATGAATACCGGCATGAAAACAAAAACTGTCACCAGACTGATGGCAACGCCTTTTGCAAGTGCAAGCCCAAGGTCCGGACCTATCCTGAAACGCATCAGGCAGAGTGCCAGGAAGCCTATCACAGTTGTCAGTCCACTGGCTGCTATGGAGGAGGTACTCTGGGTCAGAGCCATTACCATAGCTTTCTGCGGATCGGCTTCACGGCTGTGTACTTCCTGGAAGCGGTGCAGCAGGAACACTGAATAGTCCAGGGACACTGCCAGCTGCAGTATGCTGCCGGCTGCATTGGTAACGAATGATATCTCTCCGAATATGAGATTGCTGCCGGAATTTATGACGACTGCCAGACCGAGGCCTGCCATAACTACCAGCGGCTCAGCCCATGATGTGGTGGTGATGGCAAGTACGAATATCGTGAAAAGCACTGCCAGTACGGCGATCTTAGGGATCTCCTTCACGGTCTGGTTCGTGGCGGCTGCCGTTGAAACTGCACTGCCTGTAAGATATCCCTTATCTCCCGTTATTTCTCTTATATCCGAAACTGCACTTATACGCTTGCTGTCTTCGATAGTCACTGTAAACAAAGCTTTGTCGTCTTTGTAATATTTGCTGGCGGTTTCATCGTCCATTATTTCCCGTGGCATCGTGATATCCGTCTGGTCGTCCAGCCACGTCACATCTGTGACGCCATCGACAGCCTCTATTTTTTTCTTGTAATCCAGCGCCTGTGATATCGTCACGTCATCCACCATTACTCTGGCGTTCGGTATATCGCCGCTGAACTGCGACTGCATCGTATCGAGAGCCACCGTCGAAGGACTCTCCTCAGGCAGATAGTCGTTCATGTCGTAATTCACTGCAACGAACTGCTGACACACGCCGCATATCACCGCTGCCGCAAGGAACACTGTGATCACCAGCTTAGGGTGTCCCACTATCTTTTCGAAAATCTTTGCCATTTGCTTCACCTCGTTATCATAAAATCTTTTTTCGATCTTTCAGGAATCAGTATACTATCAGCTTTTTATGTAAAAAACGGTCAGATGCCCCTTTAGTGTAGAAATTTGGACATTTGTCCCAAATTGTTTGCAATCCCAGCCACCAGGTTCTATAATCTCATTAAAAGAACTCCCCCGCCAAAATCCCGCAGCCGATCTGCATGGCAGGCTGGACAGCGTAGCCGAAGGCGTAGGAGTGAGCGCAGCGAACGTTGCCTTTCTGTCCAGAGAGCCAACGGCAATTCACTCGACAGAACGGACGGCAACGAGCGCAGTGAGTTGGCATGAGTACAGCGAACCACCCAAAATATCAACTAAATCCTGCCGGCTGTGACAGCCGGGTTATAACATGGAGGATAACATATGAAACAATACCAGAATTCTGTAAAAACTAAGCAGGCCCTTGCCGATGCCTTGAAAGAGCTGATGACAAAAAAACCTTTCAGCCGCATCACAGTAACTGATATCGTAACTGCCTGCGGGTTCAACCGTAAAACATTCTACTATCATTTCGAAGATACTGTGGCATTGCTGCACTGGATGCTGGATCGTGAAGCCGTGGACATCGCCAGAAACTACAGCATCGCAGGAGATTTGAAAAAAACCGTAGATTTCTCAATACGATATGTGCGTTCGAATTCACATATACTGAACTGTGCTTATGACTCACTGGGCAGAGAAGGCATAAAGAGTTTTCTCTGCAGAGATTTTGTCGCTGTCGTGTTGTCATATATAGAAGGAAAAGAAAAGGAACTCCAGATCAGAGTTCCTGATGATTATAAAAAATTTCTGGGTAGAATGTATTCCGAAGCTATCGCCGGAACAATGATAAACCTGTTCACCGCTGAACAGAGTGCAGCAGAAGCCGCTGCAGCCGATGAAAAGACCATCGAATACCTCACCACCGCACTGGAATCCGCAGTACCCGCATCACTGCTGGGGATCTGAGACAGTCGGTTTTCCAGCTGAACAGGCACTGCCGATGTCCGATGGGTCGTTTTTGGCTGGCTTTATCCGCTTTTCGTCCCTTTTGACCAAACTGACAGGGCAATCCCACGGCCGTTCCGGTCATCGGACTGGCCGTTGGGTCGTTTTCCATCATTTCCTGCTTGTTTTCGTCCCTTTTTGCAATGCTGCCGGAAGATTTCCTTGTCACAGCCCATGGCGGCACACCCGAATGGGTCGTTCTAGCCCGGTTTTTTCTCATTTTCGTCCCTTTTGACCAGACCGCCAGGGCAATCCCACGGCCGTTCCGGTCATCGGACTGGCCGTTGGGTCGTTTTCCATCATTTCCTGTATGTTTTCGTCCCTTTTTGCAGTGCTGCCGGAAGATTTCCTTGTCACAGCCCATGGAGACACACCTGAATGGGTCGTTCTAGCCTATATTTTTCTTATTTTCGTCCCTTTTGCCCAGACCGCCAGTTCTGCCCTCCCCGGCTGCCAGACGCTATTCCTTCGGATATTCACCGAGTACTTCAACGAATTTAGGAAGGAACTGTTTCTTCCTGGAAACGATGTTTTTCAGCTGTATTTTCTCTGCGTCTTCCGGCACGTCGAAGGCCTGTCTTGCAAAGCTTTCCGAGCTGCTGCCGTAACACAGCAGTTCTGTACTTGTCTCTGCTATATCCGTCATCATAAGGAACATCATATCGAGCTCCTTTTCCTCTGCAATATCTTTCA
Source organism: uncultured Clostridia bacterium (assembly GCA_934277495.1). GTDB lineage: Bacteria > Bacillota > Clostridia > Peptostreptococcales > Anaerovoracaceae > Lentihominibacter. Next base: position 22,718 of record CAKQUI010000019.1, read on the forward strand.
TTACAGGACGCACTTTGGCTTTGATATCCTCCAGCTCCCCCTGGTCCATGGAACTTATCTGACCAACGCCGAAAGAATACCCTTCGTTTGAGAACACCTTGAAATCCTGATAGCATATCTCCTGCGGAGTCTTTCCCTGGAGGTTGCTGCCGGCTTTGAACATACTGCCGGCAAGCTCCTTGATATCTTCACCGGCGATATCTGCCAGGCGTTCGCAGGCTGCTCTGTCCAGGGCTGTGCATGTAGGCGATCTGAACATCAGTGTATCCGATATTATGGCAGCGGCCAGAAGACCGGCGATCCGGCGATCCGGCACTACACCCTTTTCATCGTACATCTGAAGGATTATAGTCGCTGTACAGCCTACAGGCTGGTTCCTGAAATACACCGGTCCCAGCGTCTCGAAGCCGCCCAGTCTGTGGTGGTCGATTATCTCCAGCACGTCTGCTTTTTCTATGCCGTCCACAGCCTGATTCGTTTCGTTGTGGTCCACAAGAATGACTTTCTTGCGTCTTGTATTGAGCAGTCGACGTCTGGATATCAGACCTACATATTTGCCCTCTTCATCTATGACCGGGAAGTTGTGGAACCTGTTTGTCTTCATGATCTCTTCGATATCTTCAAGGGAAGCGTTCATGCCGAAAGTCAGCAAATTCTCATGAGTCATGAAAAAGCTGACAGGTATACTCTGATTGATGAGTCTTGCTGTCGTAAACGTATCGTACGGAGTGTTTATTATTATACAGCCCCGTTCCATGGCCAGTTTTTTTATCGTCTTCGTCGGGGTCGAACCCTGACACATCACGAGACATTTCGCCCCCAGCTCTATGGCTGTGAAATGGGACTCGAACCTGTTGCCGACTATTACCAGATCCGACTCCTGTATCACTTCCTCCATCAGCTCAGGGCTGGATGCTGCGATCGTCACTTTGCCCTTGTCGAAAAACTCCGTTTCTCCTCCGCACAGTATCTGTCCGCTGAGCGTTTCCGCAATGCTGGCAAAGCTTGTCTTTGCATTGGCAAGCACGTGGCTGTCGCTTTCGTCCATGTAGGACTGCGCTATATCCGTTATGGAAATGATACCTTCCAGCATTCCCTCCGACAGCACCGGCAGCGACCTGGATCCCTGCTCATCCATCAGATCCCACGCACGTTTTATTGAATCGCTGCTTTCCACGCCTCCTACGAGGTTCAGCTCCACATCGCAGATCTCCGGCTGCACCGTCCCGATATACTGCGGAGCCTCCACGCCGAAATGCTCCAGCACGTATTTTGTTTCCTCGTTGACACGCCCTGCTCTGTAAGCTATGTATTCTCTGCCAGGACAGCCTGTCTGCTGTTTCAGCTGTGCATATGCGATCGCTGAGCATATCGAATCCGTATCCGGATTTTTATGTCCTGTGATATAAACTCTCTCTTTTGTTTTGTTCTCTTCCATTGCTCCGTTCCCGTTATATATTCCTTGAATTCTGATACCTGCCCGTGCCCTGTGACCGCCGCACGGCCAGCACTGCATCTGCAGGTCATATGATGTGTGTCCCTGCAGCTCCATACTGCCTGTCAGACACCCTGGAAAACACTATCGTTCCAGTCGTTAAAATATATTTTAGACGCACATCACAACCTTGTCAATGCAATATGTATGCCATCTGATTTCCTGCCGCATATTCTCAAAAAAGCACTTTACAAATCCCCTGCCATGTTTTATAATCATATCAATTTGATAGGAATGATAGGTATGTGCGAAAACCAGCCTTAACGGTCGGCATCCCCGGCACGGGCTGATACAGGAGGATATTATGAAGAAAATCTCGGACAGCGAACTCAGACAGTGGATCGATGAAAGCGGACACAGCCACGGACACGACCACAGCCACCACCATCACCACGACGGTGATTTCCATGACTATACGAAAGCCGTGAACGAATACAGGAAGACTTTCCCCGACAAGCAGCAGGTCATAGAGCAGACTCCTGACCCTGCAGTCAGGGAGATGCTGCTGCATATGCAGGAGCTCGGCATCGAAACTACTTTCGACAGATTCGACCGGCAGCAGCCTCAGTGCACATTTGGCCTTGCAGGTATCTGCTGCCGCAACTGCTACATGGGGCCCTGCCGCATCACAAAAAAATGTACGAAGGGCGTATGCGGTGCCGACGCCGATGTGATAGTCGCCCGTAACATGCTCAGAGCAGTGGCTTCCGGAGCAGCTGCCCACGGTGCCAGAGGCAGGGAAAGCATGCTGGCTCTGAAAAAAGCCGCCGAAGGCAGCATCGATCTCCCCATCGAAGGCGAAGCAAAAATAAGAGCTGTCTGTCAGACATACGGCATCGACACCGAAGGGAAAACGCTTGAGCAGCTGGCCTCAGAAGTTGCTGACATACTTCTCGAAGACCTTTCCAGAACGGTTCCTGCACCTCACAGGACGCTGCAGGCATTCGCTCCGGCTGAACGAAAAAAAGTCTGGGAAGATCTCGGCATCCTGCCGGTGAGCGTCTACCATGAGGTTTTCGAAAGTCTCCACAGGACCAGCACCGGTACCGACGGCGACTGGAAAAACATCATGAAACAGTTCCTGCGTACAGGCGTTGCCTTTGCATGGACCAGCTGTCTCGGCAGCTCCATCGCCATGGATTGTCTCTACGGCCTTCCTCAGCGCCGCCGCACCATGATGAACGTGGGTGCACTGAAAAAAGGCTGGGTGAACATCGCAGTCCACGGTCATTCGCCGCTGCTTGTCAGCGAGATCGTCCGCACCGG
>CAKQUI010000020.1 GCA_934277495.1 uncultured Clostridia bacterium
CATCGCCAGTGTTAACCTTATGGCTATTGTAGGCTATAACCAGTGTTGACTTCAATGTGCTGTGGTTTGACGCTTACGGAACAGCAGTTATTTTCTTTATACTGCAAGGTAAGCATGGAGTGAAATTGCAGAAACAAAGCCATTGCATAGTCAGGAAAATTGAAAGATCCAGCAGATTGCCAATGATCACTTGACACGATCCCTGAATATAAACAATGTGAAACAAAAGACAATATGTGCTATAATAAATACTTAAGAAAAACATATGCGGCGATCTGATACAGTCCGACAATAAATTAAAGGAAGTGCCAACATCGAAATGACAAATACAGAATTCAATGCAGAGAAATATCAGGCGATGCTCGAAAAGGATGGTGCGGTTTCCGTCCTCGTCATCGACCCGCACGAAGTGATAACCGCACCCTGGACGGTGTTTAAATGTCAGTTTGGGTGTAATCAATATGCTCGTAACCACTGCTGTCCGCCTGCAGCCCCATCCTATGACAAGACTCGTGCGATCCTCGACAGCTATCAGACAGCCATTCTTTTTCGCACCCATGGCTGGAATGCGACCGCAATGGCCTATGCCTGCTCACAGGAAATTTTTTTGGATGGCTACTACAAGTCGATTGCCTTTGGGAGCGGTATGTGTAAGATTTGCAAGGAATGTGATCCGACAGGCTGTCGACATCCGGAACGTGCCATCCCATCCATGGAAGCCTGCGGCATCGATGTTTTTGCTACCGCACATCACTTCGGACTGCCTATCCGGACCATGCGTGAGCAGAATGAGGAACGCAACCACTATGGTCTGATTCTTGTCGAATAATTGATAAAATCTTCAAAACATTTACGACTGAAATGGAATATAATTTACAGTATCGAATACCATGATGGTATTGTTTGTTTTAGAAACAGCAGTCTGGAGGAGGTAGAAAATGAAAGTCGAGCAATTCGTGATGGCATATGGTATCGAACAGGACCGCATACGTGCGATACTGCCGGAGGGATTCACATCTCTGAGACCAGTGCTTAGGATAAACACAGAGATACGCAGTGAAAGCGGCAGTGAAACTGTATATATAGAGATGAACACACCTGTTGAAGGACATGGCAGGAGGGGATGGCTCAACGTAGCTAACTGGCAGAGTCCGGAAACAGATATAAAATTTGAAAGGAAAGGGAAAGCTGTAAGTATAAGAGCTTCTTTCATCGAGATAAACTATGAAGGCGTAGGAATAGAAGGCGGATGCCCGGCAGAAAAAGACAACGACGGGTGCTTTTTCATGGGCGATAGTCTGCAGCTGAGAACTCCTGAACTGATAGACCAGAAAAAGGAATTCTGTGACTGCCGTTTTGCATGGCATTTCAGCGATGGTGACGCTTCAGGAAAGAGTATCGGAAAGACACTGCCCGCATTCGATACGCCGCAGGAAAAGCAGTATGAGAAACAGGAATTTACTGCTGAAAACGCAGCAGCGATACCTTGTGAGCAGGTACTGGGATCATATATAGTCAGGTTCGATCGCTGACATCACCCCGGATGACACGGAGCATAGTGTGATAATAACGACAGTATCCCCGTTATGCACAGGGACGAAGCTCATGAAAACCTTTAGTTTCAGCATTTATCGTGAACATAATGTAAAGGTTCCGGAGGTTTGTACAAATTTTCAGATGAGGATTTAAAAACTGTGGATAACTTTGTGCCGAAATTTGCGCTTGACATGGATAAACGTTGAAAAACAGCTGATTGTAAAAAAATAGTTATACACAGGATAACTTGGATAAAATTGTATACAATCTTGAAATTCGTGTGGAAAACTCCGAAAAGCCACTGTTTTTAATGCTTTGACGGTTGTTGAGAAATTCCTGGCAATATTGGAAGAATGGTTTACATAAAAAAGAAAGGGATGATTATTTGATAAGCTATAAAAAAAATATTTCAGTAAAGGATTACAATGGACTGCGTGCTTCTGTAGGCTGGAAAGTGCTTGATGAAAAACAGGCAGCGTCCGGTCTTGAACATTCGTGTTTTCTGACAGCAGCATACGATGGAGAAGAGCCGGTTGGTTCGGCAAGGGTAGTAGGGGACAACGGATATATGTATCTGATCGCAGACGTGATGGTAAGACCGGGTCACCAGGGCATGGGCATCGGGAAACGGATGATAGAGCTGATAAACGAATGGTTCGATGATCTTGGCAGCGATGGCAGGTGCATCATGATAAATCTCATGGCTACCAGCGGCAATGAAGAGTTTTACCGCAGACTGGGATATACTGAAAGACCGAATGAAACCATGGGAGCAGGCATGGTAAGATGGATCAATCCATAATAAACGACACTCACAGGTGCAGGAGGTACAGGCAGCAGTTACTGCAATTCCTGCCTCTGTTGTACGAGTTTTCTGTATTATACAGGCTCAGGAGCTGCCGTATTGACTTTCTTATGTTCACATTGTATAATGGAGTATGCAGTTTATGAGCGGACTGTTACGGGAGAGCAGTATTCGCAAAGCTGTTTTTTTTGTTCACGCATATATATTCTTATGTATATGTGTACATGAATCTGACAACAGACAGGGAGCAGAGAATATGATTTTTGCAACAAAAGAAAAGATAAAATTCACAGAGACGATACTGAGAGATGCTCATCAGTCTCTGATGGCTACAAGGATGAGGACAGAGGATATGCTGCCGATAGCAGAGATAATGGATTCCATAGGATATGATTCCATAGAGTGCTGGGGCGGTGCTACATTCGATGTCTGCATGAGATTCCTGAATGAAGATCCCTGGGAGCGTCTCAGGCAGCTGAAGCAGAAATTCAGGAAGACCAAACTTCAGATGCTCCTGAGAGGGCAGAATATCCTCGGATACAGGCATTATCCTGACGATGTGGTGGATTCGTTCATACGCAGATCTGCGTACAACGGTATAGACATTTTCCGTATATTCGATGCATTCAACGATCTGAGGAATCTTGAAAGATCCGTGAATGCAGTAAGGCAGGAAGGTGCTCACGCTCAGGTAGCAATAGCATATACGGTGGGGAAGAAATATACTCTCAAATACTGGAGAGACCTTGCCAGGGAAATGGAATCCATGGGAGCTGATTCCATATGTATCAAAGACATGGCAGGACTTCTCATGCCTTACGATGCAGGCAAGCTCGTAAAGGTCCTGAAAAAGAATGTAAAGATACCTGTACATCTCCATTCACACTGCACAAGCGGTGTAGCTCCGATGACATACCTCAAGGCCATCGAAGCAGGCTGCGACGGTATAGACACTGCACTTTCTCCGCTGGCTATGGGTACAAGCCAGCCGGCAACAGAAGTTATGTACAAGACACTGCAGGCAGGCGGCAAGAAAGTAAAACTCAATGAGAAGGCTATGGCTGCAGCGACGGAATATTTCCGTGAGTACCGCAGACGTGTGGAGAAAGAAGGCCTCATCGATGTAAAGATGATGGATGTGGATACAGATACTCTGAGATATCAGGTGCCGGGAGGAATGCTCTCGAATCTGTATTCCCAGATGAAGGCCCAGAACATGGAAGATAAATTTGAAGAAGTGCTGAAAGAAGTGCCGAGAGTGCGTGAAGACCTCGGTGAACCGCCTCTTGTGACACCGTCATCTCAGATAGTGGGCACACAGGCAGTGTTCAACGTGATGTCTGGCAAACGCTACAAAATGGCAAGCGTGCAGACCAAGGCTGTACTCAGAGGCGAATACGGCAGGACGATAATGCCTTTCAATAAAGCCGTTCAGAAAAAAGTCGTAGGTTCTGACGACGTCATAACATGCAGACCTGCAGATCTTCTGGAACCTGAACTTCTGAAAAAGAAGAGCGAGCTGGGGGACAAGGCACCGACAGAGGAGATACTTCTCTCATATATACTCTTCCCGCAGTCGGCAGAAGATTTTTATGAGAAAAAAAATCAAAAATAACAGTTCTGATCTTCTGAAGATCGAAGAACAGGACTTTGTTATATCTGTTATCAGAAGAGACAGTCGCAGCTGTCTCTTTTTTACAGCTGATTTGGGACATATATATCCGGCATGATTGAATCTGGTATATACGATATGTTAGAATGTGATAGAAAATCAGGAAAGGCAGGAAGCGGATATGTACTACACGAAGACATATGACTCGCCTCTGGGAGAGCTTATGATAGCAGCAGATGATAATGGTCTTGCGGGACTTTGGATAGAAGGACAGAAATATTTCGAAGATATGGGCGATGCGAAGATAACATCAGCAGCAGAATTCACACCCGGCTCTGAAGTGGATCGGGGAAACCGGGCTGTCGATATACTCGAACAGACGTGCAGCTGGCTGGACAGATATTTTGCAGGAGAAAAGCCGCAGATCAGCGAACTGCCTCTGGCTCCATCCGGCAGTGATTTCAGACATATGGTGTGGGAAATACTTTGCGATATACCAAGCGGGCAGACAACTACATACGGAGAGATAGCAAAGAAGATAGCAGCCCGCACGGGGCGCAGCACGATGTCGGCTCAGGCTGTGGGCGGTGCTGTTGGTCACAATCCCATATCTATAATAATACCGTGCCACAGAGTCGTAGGTACAAACGGCAGCCTCACAGGCTATGCAGGAGGCATAGACAAAAAGATAGCGCTTCTGGAGCTTGAAGGTGTCGATATGACGAAGTATTTTGTCCCCAAAAAAGGAACGGCTCTGTAGGAAATAAAAGTACAATTTACGATAAACTTCATATATCCGGATGATTAAGCTCATCCGGAAACAGGAATACCGCAGGGAAAGTCAAAGCCTCCTGCGGTATTTCTGCAATCTGACGCTATACCGGTACATACACCACCAGAATCTGTCAGTGCCGGTGATATCCCTTTGACAGAGCCTGTGCTGTTGAAAGTCGGCTGTATTTGTCAGTTGTCTTTTCCGAAAAACATATCTATGTCTTCACGAGCGGTATTTATGCCGGCAATGCCGAACTTTTCCACAAGGATTTTAGTTACTCCAGGTGAAAGGAACGCCGGCAGAGTAGGTCCCAGATGGATATTCTTTATACCCAGGGAAAGCAGTGAGAGCAGCACTATTACAGCTTTCTGTTCATACCATGCGATATTGTATATCACAGGAAGATCGTTGATATCATCAAGACCGAAAGCGTCCTTGAGCATCAGGGCGATGGCTGCGATGGAATAGGAATCGTTGCATTGACCGGCGTCAAGGATACGTGGTATGCCGCCGATGGTGCCAAGATCCAGCTTGTTGTACCTGAATTTTGCACAGCCTGCTGTCAGGATGACAGCATCATCCGGGAGCATTGCAGCGAAGTCGGTATAGTAGTTCCTGCTGGGGAACCTGCCGTCGCAGCCTGCCATCACAACGAACTTCTTTATAGCTCCTGACTTCAAAGCTTCGACTACCTTATCTAAAAGCTCTGCCACCTGATGGTGAGCAAAACCTGCCGTTATACTGCCTCGCTCTATTTCCTGAGGCGGTCTGCATTTTGCTGCATGTTTTATGATCTCGCCGAAATCCTTGTGACCGCTGCTGTCTGCAGCAATATGTCTGCATCCGGGCCAGGCGGCAGGTCCTGTGGTGTAAAGGCGGTCTTTGTAGCTGTCGTCAGGAGGCACGATACAGTTGGTAGTCATAAGTATCGGACCGTTGAATGTTTTGAATTCCTTTTTCTGTTCCCACCATGCGTTGCCGTAGTTTCCTGCAAAGTGCGGATATTTTTTGAATGCAGGGTAGCAGCCGGCGGGCAGCATTTCAGAGTGGGTATAGACATCGACGCCTTTCCCTGCAGTCTGTTCCAGCAGCATTTCCATGTCTTTCAGGTCGTGACCTGAGATCAGGATGCCGGGATTCGATCTGACGCCGATATCGATCTTCGTTATCTCCGGTTCGCCGTATGCATCCGTATTGGCTTTGTCCAGAAGAGCCATGCACTCCACGCCGTATTTTCCTGTTTCAAGCGTCAGCGTTACAAGCTCATCTGCTGTGAGTCTGTCATCGAGAGTTGCAGCCAGCGCCTGCTGTATGAAACTGCTTATCCCGTCGTTTCTTTTTCCCAGGACGAATGCGTGGGTCAGATATGCTGACATACCTTTAAGTCCATAAGTGATCAGCTGGCGGAGGGAACGTATATCTTCATCGATGTTTCCGGAAAGTACGCCGCAGCTGCGGGCTTCCTCCTCGCTGCCATGCCATATTGCAGCTTCAGGAAGGCCGTTTCCGTCTGATATCAGGAGGAGACATTCCTTCTTGCAGCGGAGTGTTTCCTTTATCCTGAAAATGAGGGCTTCATTATCGAAATTAGCATTGGTGATAGTTGCGAAAAGGTTTCTGATGACAAGTTCATCGATAGATGACGAGACCTCGATATTTTCTTTTCTCATCTGTACAGTGACTGCACAAAGCCCTTTAGTGACATACACCAGAAGATCCTGAAGATGCGCTGTCTCCGGTTTTTTGCCGCAGACGCCTACACTTGTGCATCCTTTGTTTCCGGCTGCTTCCTGACACTGGTAGCAGAACATTTTGTTATCCATTTTTTTTCTCCTTAATGATAAATATTTTCTGATGTTAGTATGGTTTGAAATGATGAAGATAACACATGATAAATGATATCCGGAGAAATAAAAATATTATGAGATACGAAGCAGCGGAAGATGTCCGCAAGCGAAAAGATACAGCGTCTGATAAGATCCTGCAATGTGAAAAAACGCAGCAGATGTAGAACTGCTGCGCATGAAGATCTGTTCAAAAATCTGTGTTTGGTGACGGATTGTCTGGCGTGATATCCGCTGACTTATGATTTCAAACTTCCGGTCACGCTGTTTTTCATCAAAGCTCTTTCCAGAGTGATCCGATCTCCGCCATCGCTGATGTATTGTTTGCAAGGTCAGTCGGTTCGTATGCAGAATATGACTTTGAGAATCTGAAATCCCAGCCCAGATAATCTGATATGCAGCGGAACTGTTTTTCGATAATGTCGTACTGAGGATCTGACAGCTCTGCTTCGCCGATGGTTATGAGACCGACTTTTTTGTTCATGTTCTTCAGCAGTGAGCCCCTGGAATAGAATTTGTCTATAACGACTTTGAGCTGTGCTGTGATGCCCCACCAGTAAACAGGTGTGACGAACAGCAGTATATCTGCATCGCATACTTTCTGCATCGTTTCATTCGTATCGTCATCGAATGTACATTCGCCCTCGCTCCCGCAGACTTCGCATGCGATACATGGTGATATGGAAAGATCGTCAGCTCTGAGATCCTCGATCTCAAGTCCTTCGATATTGGAAAGACCCTTTTTCAGCTCAGCCGTTGCCGCAGTGGAATTGCCGAATCTGGGACTCCCGTTAAAAATCAATGCTTTCATAATTACTCCTCCTGTCTGAAAGTTTTCGTATGGATATATTATATCAATATATTTGGATTTTACATAGTATTTAAAAGAAAAGATTATCATGAAAGCTCTTCGGTCAGACAGGCATCTGCTCCGGAGTTCTGGAGTGTTTCTGAGGGCAGTGAAACACTGAAAAAAACGGCGGTACACACAAATGTGATATAACGCCGTTTTCTTTCTATTTGGATGTTTTGAAATGTTTTTATCAGGAATCTATGCCAAGTTCCGGTGGTTCTTCTTTCAGGCCTTTTGTCAGGACCAGAAGGTAGATGATGCCTGCCACTGTCCATGCGCAGCCCAGTATGATAGCCAGCTTGTCAAGATGGACAAGGAGATAGAGGCAGAGCAGGGCGCCCAGCACCGGGAAGATCAGGTACAGGATGATGCCTTTCAGCGAGCGTTTCTTCTGCTTTACGAAGTAGTATGCTATAACGGAAAGATTTACAAAGAAGAATGCCACGAATCCGCCGAAGTTGATGTACGCTGTAGCCTTTGTAACATCCAGGAATATAGCGAACAGTGCTACAACACCTGTCAGTATTATGGAGTTTATCGGAGTATGCGTCTTGCTGTTGAGCTTTCCGAAGAACTTCTTAGGAAGGACTCCGTCTCTGCCCATGGCGTAGAGCAGACGTGCACCGCTGGCCTGAGCTGACAGACCTGCTGCGAACTGACCTGCGATAGTACCTATCAGGAAGATGCCTCCGAATACAGACGGTGCTACCTGACGTGCGATCTCATATGCTGCATTGTCAGGGTTGCTGTAGTCGTATGACGGGTGTACCAGATGAGTGAAGTAAGTCACTATGAGGAATATAGCACCGCATACGAGGAGCGTCAGAATGATCGCTCTCGGAATGTTCTTTGTAGGATTCACAGTATCCTCTGTGAATGTAGTGAGGGCGTCGAATCCCAGGAAGCAGTAGCATGCAGCTGCAGCACCTGCTACAGTGTAGCCGAAACTTATATCAGGATTGTAGAACGGCGAGAATGATGCCAGTGTACCTTCTCCCATGCCTTCTGTGATCGCCTTGATAGTGAAGATAAGGAAAGCTATGATGATAACTACCTGTATGGAAACCATGATGAAGTTGATCTTGCTTCCTACTTCCACGCCTACGATGTTGATAAGCGTAGTGATGACGATGAATCCAACGAGCCATACCCATGAAGGCACAGCAGGTACAGCAGCGCTGAAGTATGATGCGCCGATGAGCCAGATAGCCATCGGGAAGAAAACATATCCCAGCAGGACTATCCATCCTGCGATGACGCCGAGCTTGGAGTTTATCGCTTTTCTTGTGTAGGTATATGTGGATCCTGCTGCCGGGAAGGCCTTTGCCATATGGCCGTAGCTCAGCGCTGTGAACATCATTGCGATGACAGCAAAGCAGATGGAACCGGATTCCACGCCGTGTGATGCAGTGGCTATGACGCCGTATATCGTATAGGCTATCATAGGTGTGAGGAAAGCTACACCGAAGATAACCAGGTGGTGCAGTTTCATTGTACGTTTAAGAGTATTGTCCTCCATTGATCATTTCTCCTCTCGTATAGTATGTTATGACGATTGCTTTTTAAAGGAACTTCTTGTATATCTCAGGTCTGTAGTCAGGAACTCCTGTCAGCTCCTTGTTCACGAACAGACGTCTTTCAGCCAGGGAAAGGTCGATAGTCTCGATGAACATGCCTTCCTGGACATTGTCCTTGTTTCCTGCATAGTAGTGGAGGTTCGTCTCATAGAACGGAGTGATCTTAGGTCCTATGATGCAGCTTCCTCCGCCGAAGTAGTCGGTGATGTCCGTGCCGCAAAGGTTAGCGCTGGCAACGTAGATAGTGTTGCACAGCACGCCGTATTCCAGCGTAGGTGCATAGTAGTCGATGAATGCCTGACGGCTGCCTTCTTTAGGGATCTCTTCAACTACAGCTGTAGGGTTGAGATAAAGCCTGCTGCCCTGTCCGCAGTAATGTCTCTGGAGTTCCGGGAACTGATAGGTATCGAAGCATATACCTATTGAAACCGGGCCCCATGGAGTATCGAACATGAAGGGCTTGCTGCCTTTTTTGCACCAGATGCTCTCTGTTTCGAAGGGGTGTATCTTCTGGTATGAGCCGATGACACCGTCAGGGCCGATGGCTACTGCAGAGTTGTAAAGGTCAGCGTCCGGAGTGTCTTCCATTTTTTCTGCCATGCCGAATACCGCATATATGCCGTATTTCTTAGTGATCTCTGCGATTGCCTGGCATGAGGGACCGTTTATAGTTTCCGAGACTCTGATCTTCTCTTCCTGAGGCACGTTTTCGTCTACGTAGTAGTCGTAGCCGTAGAGACACATCTCCGGGAAAAGTACCAGATCCGCACCACGTTTTGCAGCGGCTTCTGCGAAACCGCACATCCTGGAAAGATTGCTTGCTTTGTCTGCTGCGTCAACCCTGAAATTTACAACAGCAACTGTGATAATGTCTTTCATATTATCCGCCTTTCTTTGATTTATTTGAGCTTTAAAACTAAAGTGGCTTTGCCACATATTTGCATATTGAATTTATCTGTGGAGTCTATTTACCTTTGTAAGTCGCTTTGCATATGAATTCGATACGTGATTTCGTATCGGATTTTTCCAGTATCTTCGATACGTGCTTTTTCACTGTCGAGATAGTGATATATTTCTCAGCAGCTATCTGCTCGTTGGAATATCCCTGGAGTATCATGCTGGCAATGTCATGTTCAGCATTGGTCAGTGAATACTTTTCTGCGATATTGTCGAAGAGGAATGCGTAGTTCGAAGCTTTCAGCTCGATATGAGGCTGGAAGATCCTGCATATCTCCATTTCACGTTCTGTGAAATCAACATCGTTTTCGTTGCGGAAAAGATCCAGCGAGCCGATACAGAATTCTCTGTTTTCCAGATTCCAGCGGAAGTTGGTATCAAGGGATATCTTCGTGTTGGCAGGAGTCACGTAGTCGATGAAGTATTCGGTTTCTTTTCGCTTGTTTATATCGAATGCTTCAGTGCTCTTTATCACGACTTCTTTGTTTGGCATCATCTTGTCCACAACATCGTCGATGTTGCAGTAGTAACGCTCGTAGTCTTTGAGCTCTTTCTGGCTGAATCCCTGACCTATATATTCCTTTACTGTTTCGGAAGCCGAAAGGTCATAGAAATATATGCAGGCTTTCTCGTAGGGGACTAGCCCTTCGATATCCACCAGGAATCGGTTGAATGCTTTCAGTATGTCGCTTTCACTGTTCATCTGGAGAATTATATCATTGATCTTCTGCCAATCTTTTGTCCACAGTTCCTGACTCATAATTTGTCCTTTCACTATTATTCGATTATTTCGTTAATGATTATACTATCTATTTATTCTGTAATCTATGGGACCTGGGTACCATTTTATATCAAAATCACTGCAAGGCAAAGGGATCGACATATGTGTGACAGGTAAAGATATATTATGGGGATATTTGAAAATCAGCAGGTTTAAGGATCTTTACTGTATGAAATGAGAAAGAATGATAAAAAAATAACATGTATATCCTGATTGTAGAAAATGTCGCAGGTGACTTGCAGCTGTCGTTTGCAGCGAACGTTGAATATCTGCTGTATATATGGTATATTGAGTCAGTATCCGGTATCATGCAGGCGCATATGGACTGTATGGCACCGGTAATCACAGCAAAAATAATATTTACACTGCATCCGGCAAGGGACGGACAGGAGGATATATCATGAAAAGAAAACCGGTGAATATAAAGACAGAAGACGATTTCAGGTCGGTGACGATACTCGATCAGAGCAGACTGCCCGGCAGCACGGAATATCTGAAGATAGAAAGACCTGAGCAGATGTATGACGCTATATATCATCTCAGAGTCAGAGGTGCTCCGGCCATAGGTATATTTGCAGCGTATTCCATGGCAGTGTTCGCAGCAGGTGAAGCGGGGGAATATGATGATGCGGAGGCTTTTCTCAGAAGTATAAGAGCGCATGGGGAGTATTTGAAGTCATCCAGACCGACAGCTGTGAATCTTTCCTGGGCAGTGGAAAGGCTGACAGGAAAAGCAGCGGAGACTTTCGACAGGTCTGCAGGGCAGGAGCCCGGCGGCATAATAGGGAACATCGTCGGAACACTGAAATCAGAAGCTGCAGCGGTCCATGACGAGGACCGTGATATGTGCCGAAGGATATCGGAATACGGACTGCAGCTGATAAAGAATGGCGACGGGATACTGACCCACTGCAATGCAGGACCGCTGGCTACTTCCGAATACGGTACAGCGCTGGGACCGATACTGCTTGGCAGCGAGCGTGGTATGGATCTTCGTGTATTTGCAGATGAAACGAGGCCTCTTCTTCAGGGAGCACGTCTGACTACATATGAACTTGCAGAGGCAGGTGTGGATGTCACGCTTATCTGTGACAACATGGCTTCTATAGTCATGAAAAACGGCTGGGTGGACGCATGTTTCGTCGGCTGTGACAGAGTCGCAGCAAACGGCGATACTGCCAACAAGATAGGCACGTCAGGCGTTGCAGTGCTGGCAGGATATTACGGTATCCCTTTTTATGTGCTTGGACCGACATCAACTATAGATCTTGAATGCCCGTCGGGAAAAGAGATACCGATAGAGGAACGACCGCCGGCAGAAATAAAAGAAAAGTTTTTCACAGTTCCTTCGGCCCCTGCTGAGGTGAAATGTTACAATCCGGCTTTCGATGTCACTGACAGCAGTCTCATCACTGCCATAGTGACTGAAAACGGCATCTGCAGGCCTCCTTTCAGCGAAAGCCTCAGAAAAGCCAAAAACGGCGAGAAGCTGTGATCACGCCACAGGTCTTCATATATTCTTCAGTCAGCACTGATCGCTTTTGAAGATCACCATATCGTCTCCGATGATGACGATGCTGCTCCATGGCAGCTCCCGCAGATCCATATAACCTTTTTTGAAAAGACCGGTACTCTGGCGATTCTGCACGAGTACCGATTTTATTCTGCCCGTTTTTCTGTCGAATATCATTTCAGCGTCCCAGAGCAGTCCGTGATTCGTCCCAGTGGACATATCGACGATTTCTTTGTTACCGATCTCACTTAACAGCATAATACACTCCTTAAATGTGAATAATACTAATATTATTATTTTGAACAGGAGAATATGATGGAGAAAGATCAGGAAAAAGAAAAAAAGACATCATCTGAAGATGATGCAGCCAAAGATCTCATAAGAGAGCTGGGCATACTGTCCACCGGCGTGGGATTCGACAGCGACCTGCAGTATATAAGCATAATAGGGAGCATTGAAGGCCACAGCATACTTCCGGCGGAAAACAAGACTACCAAGTATGAGCATCTGATACCGCAGCTCATAGCTGTTGAAGAAAATCCAGCGCTCAAAGGGCTGCTGGTGGTGCTCAATACTGTTGGCGGTGATGTCGAAGCAGGGCTGGCACTTGCCGAGATGATATCGACGCTTTCAAAGCCAACCGTGTCCCTTGTGCTGGGAGGCGGACACAGTATAGGGATACCGCTGGCTACAGCTACGGACTATTCGTTCATAGCGAGGACGGCAACTATGACACTGCACCCCATAAGGACCACAGGAATAATAATAACGTCGGAGACTACTTTCGATTATATGAGAAAGACTCAGGAGCGTGTCGTGGATTTCATCACAGATCATTCAAAAGCAAAGCGTGAGGACATCATAAGGCTGATGAACTGCAACGACAATCTGTCCAACGATGTAGGGACAGTCCTGTTCGGCAGAGAAGCCGTTGAAACAGGCATCATAGACGAGGTAGGCGGACTGGCTCAGGCTATAGGAGAACTCAGAAGGCGTATAAAGTGACGGTACAGAAGTGATCTGATACTGGCATCTGGCAGGCAGTGCTGAGCGGTAAATAGAAGTACCGATGCGTGACGGTGCTGCCTGCAGACCTCTGAAGGATATTTTAAAGGAAAATATTGACAAAACGTTTTAAATGTGATAATTTGTAAATAAAGGGATAAATTTGAAATAACAGGAGGCCACACAGATGGAAAATATATCAGTTGCAGTCATAACAGATGACGGAGAGTACGGCAGAGCACTGGGTCTGTCGCTTCTGAGTGTCTGCAGATCCTTCATAATAAAGGTCATACTTAAAGAGAACTTTACAAAGACGCTGGAGAGCATATACAGCGAGAACAGTACGCTGTCGGAGGAGTATGATCTGATACTCTGGGACGGACCTGAAGCTATGGATGTGTACGGCGATAATCTGA
The DNA here is from genome assembly GCA_934277495.1 of uncultured Clostridia bacterium. GTDB lineage: Bacteria > Bacillota > Clostridia > Peptostreptococcales > Anaerovoracaceae > Lentihominibacter. The sequence continues at coordinate 13,675 of CAKQUI010000020.1, forward strand.
TAATGATGACGGAGAAACCTTCAATGGTCAGCAGAGATCACAAGCGAAAGAAATTCAGTGTTTACAAATATGATTCAGCGCAGATAATGGTAGGGAACCTGTTCGAGATATACGCAGGTCTTACCGGCAGGAAACCGGTCAATGTCAGGAAAAACAATGTCAGGCTTTTCAGCTTCGTGTCATCATCAGGCGGTTCAGGCTGCAGTACGCTGGCAATGGCTGTATGCCAGGAGCTGTGCCGGTTCAATGGAGCGAAAGTCCTGTATATATCTTTTGAGGATATAGAGTCCACAGGAGAATTCATCGACAATGTCAGGAGCGTAAGTCCGCTGAACCATTATCTGTATATGCTGTTTCGGGAAAACAGTATCGCAGGAGATGCTGCCGGCAGGAAAACTGAAGACAGCAGGCTAAGGCAGGGCAGTTTCATAGAAAGCTATATCATACGTGACGAGTTCGGTATCGAGGCTTTTGCTCCTACAGGGGGCCTGAATCCGCTGGCAGGACTGGACAGTCATGAGACCATGGTGTTCCTTTCCGCTCTTATAGAAAGCGGCAGGTATGACGTCATCGTCACGGACTGCGGCAACGGTACAGGACTGCCGGTGCTGACATGCGTGCAGATGGCTGAAAAGGTCTGCCTTGTGTCATCGCCTGATGTCAATGGACTCAGGGAGGAACAGTATCTGCAGTATATGATGTTCAGATGCGGAGAAAATATCGTGGACAGGATGCTGAAGGTAAAAAACCGCAGCAGCAGGAGCAAAGCAGCAGAAAAAAGTGAAAGCAGCTCAGGTGAGGCGATGCTTGATACCAGCATATACATAGAGAAGACAGGCAGTATAATCCAGGAGGGGAATGTACGCAAGATGATCCTTGAAAATGAATTCGGAAGCAGGATAAGCACACTGACAGGAAAGCTCATGGCATCCCGTCAGCAGTGCTCTTAACATAAACTTAACATTCTCTTAACATTCGCATACTTTTTTTAATATAAACTTAACAATATAATAACAGTATGATTGTTGAATTTAAAACTGAATGAAAACTGGAGAGAAAAAAGTGAACTTGGAAGCATTGAAAATCGCACTGCAGCTTTTCGGCGGACTTGCTCTGTTCATATATGGTATGAACTTCATGAGCGAAGGCCTTCAGAAAGCAGCCGGGGAGAAAATGAAAAGTATCCTGGCACTTCTTACAAGAAATGTATTCATCGGCGTACTGGCAGGAGCAGCAGCCACTGCAGTCCTGCAGAGCAGCGGAGCAGTAACAGTTATGGTCATAGGTTTCGTTTCGGCGAATCTGATGAATCTGAGACAGGCCATAAGTATCATAATGGGAGCCAACATCGGTACATGTGTCACAGCACAGCTTGTGGCCTTCGATATAGGTGATTTCTCATGGGCTTTCGTTATAGTCGGGTTCATAATGTACTTCTTCGTGCGCAACCACGAGAAAGTCAATGATTTCGGACAGGCTATATTTGCATTTGGTATATTATTTTCGGGACTCAATATCATGGCGGCAGCAATGGAGCCGCTGGCACAGAGCGATATGTTCTCGCAGCTGATGCTCAAGGTGGCAGATGTTCCGGTGCTTGGTATAATCGTCGGTGCTGTTATGACAACAGTAGTACAGAGCAGTTCGGCGTCCATCGCAGTGCTGCAGAATCTGGCAGCGACAGCAGGACCGGACGGCGTCAGCAGTCTTGTAGGCCTTACAGGAGCGATACCGATCCTTTTCGGTACTAATATAGGATCCACGACTACGGCACTTCTGGCATCTGTAGGCGGTACAGTCAACGCTAAGAGGACAGCACTGTCGCATATGATCTTCAATGTGTTCGGTACACTGCTGTTCATATGGTTCACGCCTTATATAGCTGATTTTGTCAGGATGCTGTCTCCGACAGGTGCAGAGCTTGATGTTATCTCAAGGCAGATAGCCAATGCGCATCTGGCGTTCAATGTGGCAACGACTGTAGTATTCCTGCCTCTGCTGGGCGTGCTGGCAGCCTTTGTTACCAAGCTGGTTCCGGATAAGGAAGGTCAGATCGCAGACCCTATGAAACCTGTATATCTTGACAACAATGTGCTTGAACAACCATTTGCTGCTATACACCTTGCAACCAGGGAGCTTTCAAGAATGGCAGAAATAACAGCACAGATGATAGTGCAGACAAAAAAAGCGTTCCTTGGCGGAGATCTGGAGGCTGCAGACAAAGTCATGGGGCTGGAAGAAGTGGTAAATCATCTCCAGGGAGCGATAACGAAATACCTTTCATCGATATTCTCCATAGAGACTGTAACAGAGCATCAGGCCAGAACGATATCAGGGCTGCTGCATGTGGCTTCGGATATAGAGCATATAGGCGACAACTGCAAGAATATAACAGAGTTTGCAGTTGAAAAGATAGAAAACAATTACGAGTTCTCAGATACGGCCTACGCTGAGATATACCAGTGTTTCGACCGTGGCGCAAAGATAGTGGACAACTCCATAAAAGCGCTGCAGACAGGAGATATCGAGCTGGCAGAACAGATAAAGATGCAGGAGATAGAGCTTGATGATCTTGAAGAAACACTGAGAGAACATCACATGGAAAGGCTCAATACCAGGAAGTGTTCACCTGAATTCACAGTCATCTATACGGACGTTATCCATAACATCGAACGTATAGGCGACAGTTGTGAGAACATAGCAAATGTGGTCCTTGACAAGATAAATCTCAAGGTTGCTGATTAGCGTCAGCAAAGCGGGATAAACGATAATATATCGTATGACGGCAGCCGGACATCGTATATGGATATACAGTGTCCGGCTGCGCTGTTTATTATCACAGAAAGAGTACACTCCTTTACACAAACTTAACTTTGTTTTTACTTTAATGTGCTTTCGACAGCATATGAAGCTGAGATAGTATCTTAACGTAAAATATTTGCAACGTAAAGATTAAAAGTATGTGAATAAGGAGAGTAACATGAATTCAGAAACAGTACAGATCATAATAGCGATGCTGGGAGGCCTGGCGCTGTTCATTTACGGAATGAATCTTATGAGCGACGGACTCCAGAAGTGTGCAGGAGAAAGGATGCGCAAGATATTGTCGCTGCTGACAAGAAATCCGGTGCTGGGCGTGCTGGCAGGGGCGCTTTGTACAGCCGTCCTGCAGAGCAGCAGTGCGACAACAGTAATGGTAATAGGTTTTGTAAGTGCAGGTCTCATGTCGCTGAAACAGGCCATAAGTATAATCCTGGGAGCCAATATCGGAACAACGATAACGGCACAGCTGATAGCTTTCAGTATAGGCGATTATGCATGGGCGTTCGTTGCAGCAGGATTCATAATGTATTTCTTCTTTAAAAAGAAAGAGACAGTATGTTATCTGGGTCAGACGATATTTGCCTTCGGCATACTGTTCGTAGGTATAAACATCATGGGCGGAGCCATGAAGCCGCTGGCAGGTTCGCCGGTGTTCACAGATCTTATGATGCAGGTGCACGATATACCGGTACTGGGAGTATTGCTTGGTACAGTTATGACAGTAGTGGTACAGAGCAGTTCGGCAACTATAGCAGTGCTGCAGAATCTGGCATCGACAGCAGGCCCTGACGGAGTGTCCAGCATCATTGGTCTTACAGGAGCTATGCCGATACTGTTCGGAGACAATATCGGAACGACGATAACGGCAGTGCTGGCATCCATCGGCTCATCGATAGCAGCCAAGCGTACAGCAGCAGCACATGTTGTATTCAATATCACAGGAACACTGATATTCATATGGTTCATACCGCTCTATGCGAGATTCATAGAGTTCATATCACCGGCAGGTCCGGAAGTGGAAGTTATTTCAAGACAGATAGCGAATGCACATTCATGCTTCAATATTTTCAATACGATACTGTTCATACCGCTGATAGGGATACTTGTAAAGGTAGTGACTAAGATAGTACCGGGAAAAGATACAGACAAGCTTCCGTCAGATCCTGTATTCATGGACAATAACGTGCTGGACAGACCATTCGCAGCTATACATCTTGCTACAAAAGAGATAATCAGGCTGGCTGAGATGGCAGCGGCCATGGTAAGAGACGCACAGAAAGCGTTTGCAGACGGCAGCAGGGATGCTGTGGAAAAAGTCAAAGAAACAGAAGAAGTTGTAAACGATCTTCAGGAAAACATAGTAAATTACCTGGCAGGTATGTTCACAGTTGAGACAATAACAGACGAGCAGTCTGCAAAAGTATCTAAACTGCTGCACATATCAGCAGACATAGAGCATATCGGCGATCACTGCAAGAATATTGCAGAATTTGCAGAGGAGAAAATAAAGAACTCTTATGACTTTTCTGAGGAAGCATACGGCGAGATAAACGAATGTTTCGGACTGGCAAGGGATATGACACGAAGGAGCATAGAATCCATGGAGGAATGTGATGCGGCAGCAGCGACAGATGTGTGCTCCATGGAAAAGACTATGAACGAGAAAGAGACTACTCTCAGGGAAAGACATATGAAACGTATAAGCTCGAAGAAATGTTCACCGGAATTCACAGTAATATATACAGATGTAGTACATAACATTGAGAAGATAGGCGACTACTGCAAAAATATTGCCGAGGCTGTTCTGGACAATGCTGTGGAAAAGACAGAATAATTGTGATACAATCATTATAACAGAAGATTTGATAATTTCAGGAAAAGGCGACAACAATGAAAAAGATCCTTATCATAGAAGATGAACCCAATATAAGGGAACTTATACTCTACAATCTCAAAACCAACGGATACGAAGGCGTGGCGGCAGAAGACGGCATCATGGGCATAACCATGGTGCATCGTGAAAAGCCTGATCTGATACTTCTGGATATCATGCTGCCGGGCAAGAACGGGTATGAGATCTGCCGGGAGCTCAGAGATGAAGGCAATGAGACTCCGATCATAATGATAACAGCCAAGACAGAAGAAACAGACAAGGTCATGGGTCTGGAATACGGAGCAGACGATTATATATCCAAGCCTTTTGGTATAAGAGAGATGATGGCAAGGATAAAAGCCGTGCTGAGACGATATGAGAATACTGCATCAGATACTGTACATACAGGCAGCGGGGATACTGTGCTGCAGGTAGGGAACCTGACGATAAATGTAGAGCGCCATGAAGTCAGAGAGCATGACAGGGTGATAGATCTGACTCTCAAGGAGTTCGAACTGCTGAGATACCTGGCTGAAAACAGAGGCAGAGTATTTTCAAGGGATCAGCTCCTGAATAATGTGTGGGGCATAGACTATGTGGGAGAGACGAGGACTGTGGATGTGCATATCAGACATCTGCGTCAGAAACTTTCCGACGGCGAGCATGATGACAGTAAATATATAGAGACTATAAGAGGAAAGGGCTACAAGATAAGATGAAAAACAGATTCATATTTTTAGTGAGTGAATATACAGCAGCTAATCTCATAGCACTGTTTTTTGTCTGGAAATTTTATATGGAGCCAAGACTGGCAGCTCCCGGACCTGAGATTTCAGCTCAGATAGAGTCAGCGCTTCTGATATTCGCGTGTGTATTGTTCCTCATCACGGTAGGCATCGTGATACAGGGATATTTTATGATAATGAAACCTTTTTTCAGAAAGATAAAGGAGATGGAGATAGCTGCAGAAGAAAGCAGACGTGCAGAATCCATAAGAAAGGAATTCGTAGCAAATGTCAGCCACGAGCTGAAAACGCCGCTGACATCGATCTCAGGTTTCATAGAGACACTTCAGGCAGGCGCATCAGAAGATCCGGAGATAAGGACAAAATTCATAGACATAATAGCTATCGAGACTTCGAGGCTCAAGAGACTGATAGAAGATTTGCTTGTCCTTTCCGAAATAGAAAACAAAAAAGATACAGACGAACGTGTCTTTGATGTCAGGAATGCTGTGGAGGGCACGATACTGGCGCTTCAGCCTCTGGCAGAAGGCAAGGATATAAGGCTGATCGTGCAGATAGATGACGGCATATCGATAAAAGGTTCCATAGACAGATTCAGGCAGATGCTTGTCAATCTCATCGAAAATGCTATCAAGTATTCCAATGAGGGAGGCAGAGTATGGATAAAAGCTGAAGATGACGGGACTCATATAAAAGTCAGCGTGAAAGACGAAGGCATAGGCATAGCACCTGAACACCATGACAGGCTTTTCGAACGTTTTTACAGAGTCGACAAGTCACGTTCAAAGAAAGTAGGCGGCACAGGGCTTGGTCTTTCCATCGTCAAGCACATCGCTGCACTGTTCGGGGCGAAGCTTGAGGTAGAGAGTGAAGTTGGCAGGGGAAGCACCTTTTATGTTATTTTTGATAAGAATGGCTGATTTTATCAGCAGGAAGGAGACTGCTATTGCACCTGGATAATCTTATAAGTGATCTGGCACTGATCCTGATAGTAGCCGCTTTTGTAACGATCGTTTTCAAAAAACTGAAACTGCCTGTGGTGCTGGGATATATCGCAGCGGGATTTCTGATAAGTCCTAATTTCAGTTATCTGCCGACGGTAGTAGAAGAAGCTGACATACATGTCTGGGCCAACATAGGTATAGTGTTCCTTATGTTTGGTCTGGGTCTTGAATTCAGTTTCAAGAAACTGGCAACGGTAGGCGGCAGTGCATTCGTTATTGCAATAACTGTAATGGGAGCCATGACCGGCATAGGAGCCACCACGGGACACCTGATGGGATGGAGCAGGATGGACTGTATCTTCCTGGGGTGTATGCTTTCCATGTCATCGACAATGATAATCCTTAAAGCATATGAGGAATACGGTCTCAAAAATAAAAAATTCGCGCAACTTGTTCTTGGCACTCTTGTCATAGAAGACATTGCGGGGATTTTCATGATGATAGTTCTGGCCACGATATCTGTCAGTAAGAATGCATCAGGATGGAATACCGTAAGCGAGATAGGATTCCTGATGATATGCCTTGTTATCTGGCTGGTACTGGGTATATATCTGATACCGACGATACTCAATCTTGTAAAAAAACAGCTTAATGATGAGCTGCTGCTGATCCTTGCAGTAGCCATCTGTCTTGGTATGGTGGTCATCGCCAATTATCTTGGATTCTCATCGGCCCTTGGCGCTTTCATGGCAGGTTCCATACTGGCAGGCACCGTTCAATCAGTAAAGATAGAACACCTGGTGACACCGCTCAAAGATCTTTTTGGAGCGATATTTTTTGTTTCTGTAGGTATGCTGATAGTGCCGGAGCTTCTGGTCGAGTATATAGTACCGATAATAATAATAACGCTGGTGACGATAGCAGGTCAGATGACATTTGCTACGATAGGCATACTGCTATCAGGACAGTCGCTGAACACAGCTATCAGAGGCGGGTTCAGCATGGTGCAGATAGGAGAATTCTCCTTCATCGTAGCGTCGCTGGGTATGAGTCTTGGCGTCATCAACGATTTCCTTTATCCTATAGTCGTATGTGTTTCGGTGATAACATCTTTCACCACACCTATCTTCATCAAAAATTCAGAATATGTATATGAGTTTCTTGACAGGAAGCTGCCTAAGAGCATCAAGATATTCCTGAGGAAGAACACCTCCGACAACAAGAGCAAGGAAGACAAGGATCAGGACTGGTATATATATATCAGGAAAGTAGTAGTACGTACAGTCCTGTGCTCACTTATAATGTTCCTGCTGTACTGGGCAGGCACCAGATATCTGACGCCGTTCATCATAGAACATATAGGCTCGCAGCTTTGCGGTCGTGTTATATCCGTGATAGCTACTTGCGTATGTATGATACCTTTCGTTGCATTCATGCACGGTACCAATGAAACGCTGTTCACTAAGCTCTGGCTCAAGCACAGAGCCAACAGACTGCCGCTGCTGACACTGAAAGGTATCAGGATAGTCATCGCATCATGCTTCATAGCACTTGTACTTAGAACGCTGCTGCATGCGCCATATATCATACTCGTATGGCTTGTGGTGATCCCGGTGATCTTCCTGATAAGGTCGGATTATCTGAGAGGCATAACCATAAATATGGAGATGCGCTTTATGGCAAACTTCTCTGAGCGAACGCTGGCACGTGAAAAGAAAGAGCGGGGTCTCAGCGGCGACTACCACTGGCTCAATGAAGCTCTGTTCGTAGCTGAATTCCAGGTAACTGATACTGTTGAAAACAAGACGATACGTGACTTCACCCACAGGAAAGCCTTCCGTCTGACGATAATAAGGATAATCAGGGAAGGCAGGACGATAAATCTCCCGTCTGGAAACGAAGTCGTATGCGAAGGCGATATACTCCATATGCTGGGTACAAAAGATGAAATAGATGCATGTACACTTCTTCTTGAAAGTGAGGAATGTATCGAGTATACTGACAGAGATGACATAATGCTCAAAGATTATATCTATGCCCAGGTGTTTTACGGTATCAATAAAGAGACACAGCTCATGTGCTGTCCTATACTGGTGGATCAGCATTCACCTTTTGCACGCAAATCCATCAAGCACAGCCGTATGCGTGAGAAATACCGGGGTACGATAATCGGTATAGAAAGAGGCAACCTGCCGATGATAAGTCCGGGCAAAGAAACGATAATACTGCCGGGGGATCTGGTATGGGTGCTTGGCAGCAAGCAGATGGCCGACAGCCTCATCAGGAACGATATGCTCTATAAATAAGCACGATGTCATGGATTCTGACTTTAGAGAGGCATTCATTAATGAACATTTTTACAGGCATCATGCTGGTATTCGCAGTTATAGGATTTGCAGACAAGACCTTTTCACTCAAAGCAGGACTTGCGGAGTCATTCGACAGAGGCCTTGCTACCATGGCTACGATGGTGATCCCTATCGTAGGGGTATCATGCGTCGGAGTAGGACTGATACAACAGAATGAAGCAGCGATAATACATGCTGCTTCATTTTTTCCATTCGATCCGTCAATGCTTGTGGGTGCAGTACTGGCACCGGATCTTGGCGGGTATTTCATTGCTCAGCAGCTGACATCGGACAAGGCCATGCTTGCCCTCAATGGCATCATACTTGGATCGCTTCTCGGTCAGACGATAACATTCCAGCTTCCTGTTTATCTTGCAGGCATAAATATAGAAGACAGGAAACCTGTGCTGAGAGGGTTCATAACAGGGTTCATAATGGTCCCTGCAGGTATGCTTGCGGCAGGTTTGATGCTTGGCACAGAATTCAGGGTCTTCATTATGAATTTTATACCGGTGCTGATAGTATGTATTATGATCGCAGTGGGCATAATCAAGGCTCCGGAGGGGATAATCAGAGGCTTTTCAGTCTTTGCCAGAGCAGTACAGGTGATCATAAACCTGCTGTTCTTTGTGACTGTGCTGGGGATCTTCGTGCCGTCGATGTCTTTGGTCAGTGATGAAACAGTGCACGAAGCCTTCATTATAGTATTCAAGTCGTCAGCTATAATATGCGGCTCTCTCGTATTTTCGGAGCTGATACTGAAATTCTTCAGAAAATATATCAGAAAACTGGCAGACAGGATAGGGATAAACGAGATTTCGGCAGTTGCCATGCTTCTTAACTGTGCCACATCGCTGGCGATACTGCCGCTGATATCAAGGATGGATGAGAAAGGAAAGATGCTCAATGCAGCTTTCAGCGTCAGTGGTACATATGTGCTGGGCGGGCAGCTAGGTTTCGTATCCAGTGTTGCAGATGGAGGCATCGTGACCGTATTCGTGATCACGAAGCTGCTCTGCGGCATACTCAGCATACTGATAATGGACATCATATACAGGAGAAGCAGCAGGACGCAGATACAGCAGTCACACTGAAATGCCCTGGATACATCAGGAAATATGATACGCCTCGCCGTATGTTTTCGATGAACAGCGGACGAGGTGTTTTTTATTATGTAGGAAATATCGTTTGTAAGCGCCTAATAACATGATGCCTTGTTTTGTGCCATTCGAATCGGTTAAAATACAGTCAGGTCATTTGCTGGCCT
>CAKQUI010000021.1 GCA_934277495.1 uncultured Clostridia bacterium
GTCTATGCAGTTGTATATAGTGTGATTTTTGTATTTATCGGGATGTTTGTACTGCGATGCAGTGCTCCTGGAAAAAGTACTGATCTGATTCCCGCCGTCGTCGCCGTTCTTTGCGACGATGCTGCCGTTTTCATCTACAGTATAGTATCTGAAAAATTCAGGGTCCTCATTCCCGTATGCAGCCTTTGCTTCTTCGGATACTTCGACTGCAGTCTCTTCATACCCGCTGCCTGTGTCATATGTAATGGTATCCTTTTCTTCTGAAGTCCTGTCTTCTGCAACATCGGTTTGCTGTATCTGCCGGACTGTCTCTGCTGTACTTTCTGACGAAGTTTCTGCACCATATGCGGAAGCTGTCGTCACTGCCAGCATCAGAGCCATAACCAGTTCTGCGATCCTGCTGACGGCTCTGCCTGATCTTTTCGTGTTTCTTATCATATATATCTCCTTAAATAAATCGTCGTGTCAAAAGGATATGTCTATTTTAATAGATTTTACCGGAAGATGCAAGAAAAGCATGAAAACAGCAGTATTGACAGTAAGCCGTAAAAGCAGCTACCGGCAGGTCTCCAGGCAGCTGAGAGATACTTCGTAGGCAGTCCTCATCTCACAGTTTCCGTCTTCGGTATATTTGCGGTACTCTCTGCTCTGCAGCCTGCCTTCTGCACATATCATATCTCCCACGCAAAGCTGCGAGCTGTACACTGCATTGCGTCCCCAGGCTATTGCCGGTATGTAATCCGATTTGTTGTACATACGGTTCACTGCTATCATCAGATCGCATATCTCTCTGCCAAGAGGCGATGTACGTCTTATCGGCGGCTTGCATATGAACCCTTCGATGCTCACGCTGTTTTCATACTCGAAAGGCTGAGGCACACAGTAGTCCATCTCCTGCACAAATACAGTCACCTCCAGCCTGCTGCGTCCTTCCGCCTCTCTGTTGTATGTCCTTATCTGTCCATATATCATCAGCAGCTCATCTTCAGCAGGAGATCTGCCGCACATGAGCCGGTCTGACATTATCAGCCTGACTCTGTCCTCGTATCCGCTTTTTCTTATCACTCCCAGCATAACTGTGTAAAACGCTTCACCGTATGTTTTATGACTGAACACAGGCTCCGATATCACATGGCCTGCCAGTGTCACACTGTTGCTGCTGATATTTTTCTCCATCATAAAACCCCTCCATATCCGTAAATATATGCAGGGGCTGTTTTTCTTATAACACAGGAATATACCCTGAAAAAAATATTTTACAGATCCAGTCTCATCACTTCAGGATGACACTGTTTCCCGTACTGAGGACAGGTCAGACATTCGAAGAACTCCGGTGCGTCTTTGCGCTCCACTGTGACGAATCCCTGTTTCCTGAAAAACTCAGGCGCTCTGGCAACGAGGAATATCCTCTTTCCTCCCAGTCTCAGAGTCTCTTCTATACCTCTGTCCAGAAGTGCCTTGCCAAGCTTCAGTTTTCTGTATTTCGGGTCTATTGCTATGCCGTCTACAATGAATTCACCATCTCTCTTCGCCAGAACGAATCCTCCGATCAGCCTGCCGTATTCGCCTGCAGTGCCTTCATCAGACGGACCTTCAGGTATCTGTCCGGTGCCTTCGGTTATCTTCCAGCACTTTATGATGTCTGTCGGAGTCGGTATCGGACCCTCGTTGTCGAATTCAAGCTCGTTTTCTATGAAAAAGGGTACAAGCTTGTCATATTCATCTGTAACCGATATTTTGAAATTAAGCATATCACACACTCCTCGCATCAGTCATCGTACTTCCATGTATCTGCCGCCACATAGACCTCGAGCCTTCCTTTGAGCACACTGAAATCCAGCGGCAGTTCTTCTCCATGTTCACCATCTATATCCGTGCTGATATCTGCTTCGGATTCTATTCTCAGCGTCTCGGTCTGGAAATAAAGGACGTTTTTATTGTTCGGGTGTCTGCCGTGCATCACTTCAAAAAGCAGCGGTGCCAGCTCCACGATAGGCATCTTCCTGAAAGCTATGACATCCAGTTTTCCGTCGTTCATGGACGACTGCGGCGAAAGTCTCCTGAATCCGCCTGCTGACTCACCGTTCATGACCACCATGAAGTATATATCTTCATCGTACTCCTTGTCCGGTGTGATGAGACGCACCGGCAGTGCTCTTATCTGCGGTATCTCCGTAAGCGCCTTGAGATAGTACGCCAGCACTCCAATGGTGTTCTTCAGATCCGGATTCGTTTTCTGGCTCACGTCTATCAGCGCTCCCATTGCTGCCACATTGACAAAGCACTTGTTGTTCACTACACCTATGTCAGCTTTTGTAGTCTTGCCGCCAAGAGCTATATCCATCTGGCTTTCAAGATCTGACGGAAGCTCAAAATAGTATGCAAAATCATTGGCAGTGCCTGCCGGAAGTATGGCCAGCGGCAGCCTTATATCATGCCTTACCATGGCGTTGACACAGAGATTTATCGTGCCATCTCCTCCTGCTGCGATGACTCTGCTGAATTCATCCTGATCTATATTTGAAAAAACATCTTCTATCACGATGCCTTCCGAAGCTCTCACTGGTACGAGCCTGTATCCTGCCTCCTGGCACCGTTCGACTATATAGTCGAGATTGTTTTTGAATATACCGCTGCCTGATTTCGGATTGTAGTATAAAAGAATCTTATTTCGTCTGCTGCTTTCTCCCATCTTTCAATAACCTCCTTATTTCGCCTATCAGATACAGCGACCCTGCAAACAGGACTGCATCATGGCTTTCCTGCAGTTCCCATGCGAGCTCCAGGCTCTCCTGCGGTGTCTTCGCCGTCACTGCGTTTATCCCAAAAGCCCTGAAATGCTCTGCCAGTTTCTCTGCAGGCAGCTTTCTGGGGTTGCCCGGTTCAGTGACTATGACATCATGCGTTATATCAGCAAAATGTCTCACGATCTCATCCACCTGTTTGTCTGCCAGCACCCCTGTGACAAGCAGCACGCTGCTCCCCTGGAAATATTTTGTCATCGTTTCCTGCAGTGCTGCTGCTCCGGCTTCGTTGTGAGCGCCGTCTGCAATGATGAACGGATCCTGTGAAAGTATCTCGAAGCGTCCCAGCTGGACTGCGGTTTTCAGTCCGTCATACAGTCTGCCCCGTTCCACCTTTATTTTTCCCGCTTTGCGCAGCACCTCTATGACTGCCAGCGCTGTCTTCAGATTCTCCCCTTGATGTCTTCCCACCATGGAAATCTCCACGTCGCTGTAGTCTGTGCCGTACAGCTCCATGGTGACTTTCTGGCTGAAAGGCGTTTCGTCATATATATGGAACTTTATGCCTGAAACATCATACAGCCTGCTGTCGTTCTCGTAGGCTTTTCTGGCAATGACCGCTGCAGGCCCATGCTGCGGCACATTCGATATCACAGGACACCCCGGCTTTATGATACCGGCTTTGTCGGCAGCTATCTCCTCCAGCGTATTGCCCAGCCTGTCCATATGATCGTATGATATGGAGCATATCACCGAAGCCAGCGGCTCCTTCACCACATTGGTGGAGTCTCCGCTGCCGCCAAGACCTACTTCCAGTATGACGATATCTGCATTCTTTTCTTTGAAATACAGCAACGCCACAGCTGTTATGACTTCGAATTCTGTTGGGGAATCCTTGCCTTCGCTGACCATTTCCTTTACTTTGTCCAGCACACGGTCTGTATAGACTTCAAGATCGCTGTCTGAGATATCCTGTCCTCCCAGCCTTATACGCTCATTGAAACTCTCTATATACGGGGATGTGTAAAGTCCTACATTGTAGCCGCATGAGCTGAGACCTCCTTCAAGGAATTTGCATACGGATCCTTTGCCGTTGGTCCCTGCCACGTGTATAACTTTCAGATCGTCCTGGGGATCTCCCAGCCTTGAAAGGACGTCATTCATCCTTTCAAGACCGAGCACGCTCCCGAATCTTCTGAACTCATGTATCTTATCTACTGCTCTCGACATATCCTAAGCTTTTACCTTCTTTTCCACAAGTTCCAGTCTGTCGCAGACTTTTGCCAGCATCTCTTCGTATTTTACCTGTTTAGCCTTTTCTTCATTCACGACTTTTTCAGGCGCCTTGTTGACGAATCCCGGATTGCTCAGTTTGCCGACAACACGCTTCACTTCGCCTTCAAGCTTTTTCTTTTCTTTTTTGAGCCTGTCAAGTTCAGCTTCGTAGTCCATGATGTCATCGAGAGGTATGAATATCTCTGCACCAGGAACTACTGCAGACATGACTTCTTCAGGGACTTCTGATTTGTCCGATATGAATGTTATGTCTGTGATGTTGGCTATATTTTTGATGTATCTTTCGCCTGCCTTCACTACAGCTTCTCTGCCTTCTGTGCTGAGTATAACTGCTGTCAGCTTCTTTCCAGGAGATGCATCGGCTTCTGCTCTGATGTTTCTTATGCTCTTTATCACAGCCATGGCCATCTCAAGCTTCTCTGCTTCTTCTGCAAAGATCAGATCTTCGCTGTATACAGGCCATTTTTCTTTGATAAGGAAGTTATCAGGGTTGTCCTTTGCCGGCTCTCCCTTAGGCAGGTATGTCCAGATCTCCTCGGTGATGTACGGCATGAATGGATGGAGCAGTCTCAGCATATCCTTGAGAGCTGTTACCAGCACTGCTCTCGCCACCTGCTTGTCTTCTTCATCGTCGCCGTAGAGTCTGCCCTTTACGATCTCGATGTACCAGTCACAGTATTCGTTCCATATGAGGTCGTATGCACGCTGTCCTGCCAGAGCCAGATCGAATTTCTCCATGGACTCTGTTATATATTTAACTGCGTCGTTGACTCTTGAGATCATCCATTTGTCTTCGTCCTGAAGTCTGTCTCTGTCAGCTCCTGCGATGTCAGCCATCGGTCTGAAGCTGCCGTCTTCATCCTGAAGGTTCATGATAACGAATCTCGATGCATTCCACAGTTTGTTTGCAAAGTTTCTCGCTGACTCAAGCTTGTCTGTCTTGAATCTCATATCGTTGCCCGGCGTGATGCCTGTCGTCAGCATGAATCTCAGTGCGTCTGCACCGTACTGGTCTATTATCTCCAGCGGATCTATGCCGTTGCCGAGGGATTTGCTCATCTTGCGTCCCTGGGCATCTCTTACGAGGCCGTGTACGTATACATACTTGAATGGTACTTCGCCCATTGTCTCCAGTGCCGAGAATACCATCCTTACTACCCAGAAGAAGATGATGTCGTATCCTGTCACCAGCACGTCTGTAGGATAGAAATACTTCAGATCTTCTGTCTCATCCGGCCAGCCCAATGTAGAAAACGGCCAGAGTGCTGATGAGAACCATGTATCAAGAACGTCCTCATCCTGCTTTATATTCGTGCTGCCGCACTTGCTGCAGCTGCACGGTGCTTCTTCGCTTACCATTATCTCTCCACAGTCCTGACAGTAGTATGCCGGTATACGGTGTCCCCACCAGAGCTGTCTTGAGATACACCAGTCTCTGATCTCCTCGAGCCAGTGGAGATATGTTTTTTCGAATCTTTCAGGAACGTGGTTCAGCTCTCCGTTTTTCGCAGCTTCGATAGCCGGTTTAGCCAGATCTTCCATCTTCACGAACCACTGATCGGAGAGCATAGGCTCTACTACGGTGCTGCATCTGTAACATTCGCCTACAGGTATGACCTTTTCCTCAGTCTTCACCAGGTATCCGGCTTCGTCAAGATCCTTTACCCATGCTTTACGGCACTCGTATCTGTCCATGCCTTCGTATTTGCCTGCCAGTGAATTCATCTTCGCATCGAAGTCTATACATGACACGTTTTCAAGATCGTTTCTCTGTCCTACTTCAAAGTCGTTAGGGTCGTGGGCAGGTGTTATCTTAACTGCGCCGGTCCCCTTCTCCGGATCAGGATACGGGTCTGCTATGACAGGTATCTCTCTTCCTACCAGCGGAAGGATGACTTTCTTTCCTACCAGGTCCTTGTATCTTTCATCATCAGGGTGTACTGCTATAGCAACGTCGCCGAACATGGTCTCAGGCCTTGAAGTGGCCACTACGACGCCTTCTCCTCCGTCAGCTGCCGGATATCTGAAATACCAGTACATGCCGTTCTTGTCTTCGTGCTCCACCTCCGCATCGGAAAGGGATGTGCCGCACTCTGGACACCAGTTGATTAATCTGTTGCCTCTGTATATCAGACCCTTGTCATACAGTTTCACGAAGAAATGCTTCACGGCTTTGCTGCAGCCTTCGTCCATGGTGAAACGCTCACGCTCCCAGTCGCATGAATCTCCCAGCTTCCTGCACTGCTTCGTTATCTTGCCGCCGAATTCTTTCTTCCATGCCCATGCACGCTTGAGGAATTCTTCTCTGCCCAGGTCTTCCTTTTCTTTGCCTTCTTCTTTTCTTATCCTGTCTACCACCTTGACCTCTGTGGCTATGCTGGCGTGGTCGCTGCCCGGCAGCCACAGTGCGCTGTAGCCCTGAAGACGCTTGAATCTTGTAAGCACGTCCTGCAGTGTCTGGTCCAGAGCATGTCCCATATGGAGCTGCCCTGTGATGTTCGGAGGCGGCATCACGATAGTGAAAGGCTTTTTGTCAGGATCTCGCTCGGCCCTGAAAGCGCCGTGATTCTCCCACATCTCATATATTCTGTCTTCAAAGTCTTTGGGATCGTATGTCTTTGCTAAATTTTTCTCCATTATTTATCTCCTTCGTTCTTAGCTTTCATTTCGGCTTCCATGTCGTCTTTCATGGCGGCTACCATATCCACAGGGAAATTCACATTATCGCTCATGGGATTGATGACGAATCCTGCTACCGCATTCTGCGGCTGAAGGAGTAATGCCGAAAGGTCGTCGAAATTCACTATCAGGCTGTGCTGGTCCTTGTCAAGCTCGCATTTGCTCATTTCCACGCCATCTGTGAATACAGGGTAGTAAAGAGCGCCTTCTGAGGATTTTATGAGTTCGAAACTGATCTGAGTATCTTTCTCAAGGATTATCTCTTCAGTCTGCTTGTCGTATTCCGGGTTTCTGTCCATAGATACCGGTATCAGCAGTTTAGCGCTGACGACTTCGTTGAGAAGTTTCACGGTGTTCTCCACTCCCGGGTCTTTTTTGGCCTGTGCTATGGCCTCTTTCAATGCCGGATTGTTTATCGGCTGAGGTCTTTCCATTGGTTCTTCCTCCTGTTATGCTTCGATTATATAAACTCTGAGGCCCGGAAGTCCTGTTTTCCTGCCTCCACCTGTTTCTGTCTGTTTTATGATCCTGCCATCGGGCATACTGTCGGTATGGACGGCTCCTATGCCTATGAGTCCTGCCAGTCCTGACGGAGTCACAAGCTCTGTGTCTGCATCAGCAGTCCGAAACTGCAGATCACAGCTGTCCATCAGTGCTCTTACTGCAGGTACAGGCACCGGTATCTCTCCGTGACTGCACACGATGGTGCCATGTCCGTCGTAAAGCGTCGACGTCATAACTGCATCCGGATCTATTGCTGCCACTGCCAGTGAAGTCCCCAGCGCATTCTTTATGGCTTCATCTCTGCCCACTTCATGGAAATGGACTGTCTCAAGCGTTGCTCCGTGTACTCCTGCCTCAGCTTCTGCTATGGCCTGATATATCCCTGCTGCATAATCTGCAGCCTTGTCGCTGACTCCGCTGTGGCTTATGATATGTTTAACGTCGCTGAAGCTCCTGCATGTGCTGTCATGATGGTGATGATGCCCGTCATGACCATGTTCATGGGTCTCAGCTTCTGAAAAGTCCATATCTTCTATCTGTTTCGTTATCTCATCTTCTGCACCGCTCAGTGCAGTCACAGCATTGCGGAGCATATCTCCGCTGATACCGCCTGTGCAGTCAAAATACAAAATTTTCATTGTTACGTTCAAAAACCACCCTTTTTTCAAAAATCTGTTACCTTTAAATATACATCTAAAGTGCAAAAAAGTAAAGAGTCGAATACCGCCATGCAGCCCGGCTTATATCTTTAAATAATATTTTCGCAGATGTCCTGTTTTTTTTGAAAGAATCTCTGCAGCTTTGGTATATAATCGAACTGATAAAATATTTCTGTCATTATGTAATATCGGAAGGAGAAAAAATGAAAAGGAAACTATCTATCCTGACAGCGCTCGCAGTCCTCATCGTTTCGGTGCTTGCTGTCCCTGCAGTATCATATGCTGCTAACGTGAAACTCAACAAGACCTCAGTAACTTTGTACAAAGGCGCTGTAACTACTCTGAAGGTTTCAGGCACATCTGAAAAAGTATCATGGTCATCAAATTCAAAATCCATCGCTACTGTAAATTCAGCCGGCAAGATAACTGCTAAAAAACCTGGCAAAACGACCATCAAAGCCAAAGTCTCCGGCAAGACATACAAATGCAAAGTCTCTGTCAAAAAAATGAAAACATCGAGTTCAGCAGCAAAAAAAGCATTCAAAAAATATCTCGATAAAAGCATCAGCAAAAAATGGTCAAAATACAGCAAGTTCAGCAATTCAAACTTCAAATTCGTATGCATCGATCTCGGCTCAGGGAAAAACAAAGTACCGACTATGTTCGTATGGAACTCAGCATCAGCTCATTTTGAAGGATACGTCGGCGTGTATCAGTACATAGGAGGTAAGGT
Source organism: uncultured Clostridia bacterium (assembly GCA_934277495.1). Taxonomy (GTDB): domain Bacteria; phylum Bacillota; class Clostridia; order Peptostreptococcales; family Anaerovoracaceae; genus Lentihominibacter. The sequence goes on from CAKQUI010000021.1 coordinate 8,616, forward strand.
CAAATGCATCAATAAAAATGACTGGATATCCTCTGTATATCCCTCCACCGGTACTGTTCTGACATGCTATCAGGGTGGTGGCTATGGTGAAACTCACACCTGGTACTACAGCACTCTAAACAAAAAGACATCTGCAAAGAACAAGGCATACACAATTATCCTGAGAGAAAGTTCTTTTGATGATGAGAACGAATACGAATGGTGCCGTGAACAGTTTGGCAATGACGTATATAAAATAGGCGGCAGTCGTGTATCCAAATCGAAATTCGATTCATACTGCTCGTCGACGCTCAAAAGAAGCTCGTCTGTTATAAGCAACAAAGCACTGCGCAGCAACAGACTTAAAAACACAAAAGCCAACAGGAACTCATACTTCAAGTAAAAAATTTTACAATACGAGGCTGTAGAAAAAGCCTGCAAATATCAAACATAGTCTTTAAAAAACAGAGACTCTTTCGAAATGAATGAGTCTCTGTTTTATTTCAGCCTGTATTTCACTGGTGATGACCATGGGCTGTATATTTTCTTTCCTGCCTGTGTGCTGTATGCTCTGACTTTATAGTAGTATGTCTTTTTTCTCGCTGTCTTCAGGCTGATGCTTGTGCTGCCTGTAGTCTTCACGATGCTGTACTTTTTGCTTTTGTATTTCGATCTTGCTGTCTGGTATCCGCTGGCGCCTTTCATGCCCGACCATCTTACTTTCACTTTTGTCTTCGACGCTTTTGAAAGCTTCACGCCGCTGCTCTTCTTCAGGGTATATATGCTGCTGGTCTTCGCCGGACTGTAGTATTTATCGCCGTTCAAAGTCATGTAGCTTTCCACTCTGAACACGTACTTCACGCCGTCTGCCAGGTCAGCCTTTTTCACTGAAGTGCCCGCAGTATGGCACAGCGTCCTGTAGCTGCTGTCTGTTGATTTCCTGTATGAAACTCTGTATCCGGATGCACCCGATACTTTTTTCCATGACAGTTTCACATCGTCATATCCGTAAAGGGAAGTCTGCACCGAAGATGGTGCTGATGGCGCCACCTTTTCCGTGGATGCAAAACCTTTTATCCTGGCACAGAATTTGTTGTCTGCTGCATCGTTCCAGCTGCTGCTGTATGAACTGTACCAGAAGCTCTGGTCCTTGTCCAGACTGCACCTGAACCTCACCCATCCATAGTCATCGCTGCTCTCTGCACCGATGTACATCCTGTCTTTCACTGTCACGACTATGGAATATCTGCTGCCGGGACTGAGATATATGCCGTTTTCATCTTCTCCAAGATCCACAGTATGGAACCCCCGTCTTCCAAAGGTCGCATCAGTTGAATACACTTTTTCTCCACTCTGAGGATCGTTTCTGTCTTTTACCTTCGTGTACACGTCTACAGTACATTCTGCCTCGCTGCCGTCCGATCCGTTTGGATATGTGGTCAGACCGCAGGCTTTCAGCCTGTAGCTGCTGCCATCCGACGGTACAGTGAATACGTTCGCAGCCTTTTCTCCTGCCGACAGTGGGAACATACTTGGAATGGCGTTGCCATCGTACTGAAAGTTCCTGTCGTATCTTTCTGCCGGCTGCACCTCCACTGACATGGCGTTCTCCAGGGATGCGTCTTCATATGACACATAAAAATATCCTCCGTCTCCCCAGGTGACGCCGTAGCTGTTCTGTACTATCCACGCCCCGTCGCTCTCCGGTCTGACAGCGCTGGCGTCATCGCTGCCGCTGTCGAAATTCTCACGGCTGTATGTGTCGTCCCATCCTATTATCGTCGCTATATGGTTGCCATTATATCTTTTATCACAGTAATATGCACTGGTGTCGAGATCGAGATATTTCCAGTCGTTCATGTAAAGACTGACAGCCACACTGCCGTTTTTTTCTATGCAATCTTTCACCGCTTCATTCGTTTCCGGAAAGTCCGCATTTCTCAGCACCACGTCATTGTCATATGCCAGAGAGCTGCTTAGGGCTTTTCCTGACCATTTGTTGAAAGGTACCTTCGACTCTGCTGCCATACCCGTCCAGCCTGCCATGGCCTGGAAAGTCATAAGATTGTTGCCTCCTGCATCTGTATAGTCGCTGATACCTGTATCCTCGCCTGTCACCAGCTGATTGCTGTCGCCTGCAGTGTTTCCCAGCGGGTCGTTGACTCTGTTGTAAAAGAAATATCCAAGATGCACCGGAGACAGCTGACCTGCACCGCTTATATCCCTGCTCTGATATGCTCTTGATATCTCCGACGCTGTGGATGCCGAAAAAGCCCAGCAGAGACCTGTGCTGCCCTGGTTCTTTATCTTTATGTTGTCCGAATACCATTTCTCATGCCGTGGATCGTAAGAGGACGCTGCTCCTGCCGACCGGCTCTTTGCTCTTTTGCCTGCAGGGGAGCTTTCCTCGTCTCTGAGCCTTATATGTATACCGGCGTCTCTGGCTCCGCCGCCGTCCCCATCATCTGTAACTGTAACATCATCTCCATACGTCACCGGCCGCCTGCTGCTGTCGGTTTCTTTTCCATATGAAAAATCTGACGGCAGAATAACGGCTGCCGCCAGAATCATAAACAATATACCTGCTGTAATATAGATCTTTCTCTTCATAAACTCCTGATCTCAGAACATCGCATCATCAGAAGTACTCATCGTCACTGCTGTCGAAATAGCCTCCGTCGCTGCCGCTGCTTTTTTTCGAAGAAGAGCTGCTGCTTTTCTTTGACGAACTGCTGCCGGAACCGGAAGAATAGCTGCTTCCCGAACTGCCGCTGCTGTAACTGTTGTACGTGCTGGTCTGCGGAGCTGTATATGTGGCTGCCGGAGGCGTATACACGTATACCTCCACTTTCACTGTCTCGCTGCGACCGCCGGACACTATCCTTATCTTCGTACTTCCCTTTTTCTTTGCTCTGATCTTACCTTTACTGTCTACTGTTGCTATAGCTTTGTTATCAGTATAATACATTATCTTCTCGTCTGCAAACTTTTCAGGTTTCAGTTTCGGTTTCAGCTGGACGCTGCCGCCTTTTTCGATGCTTATGCTCTTGTCTATATTGTATATATCGGTCACTTTAGGTATGACCTTTATCTTCACCTTCCTGCTGAACTCCTTCGCCGACACTGTCAGCACAGTTTCACCCGTTTTCTCTGCAGATATGCTGCCGCTGTCAGATACGGTTATGATGCTGCTGTCCTCTGCTTTGAAAGAAAGCGGCTCCCTGCTGAACCAGTCCGGCTCTATGCGGTACTTCGGAGAATATGTATCGCCGATGTATATCTCCTCCTGGGATCTTATACCTGTTATGTCCGTCACTTCTTTCGGAACGGCGGCGTATGCGATACCTGCAGCCGCCAGTACCACTGCTGCGCAGATGGCTATCAGTTTCTTTCGTCTGCCGGCTCCTGACCTGCCTGCGGATTTCCTGGCATTATCTTTTACTGCTGTATCTTCCTTCGGTACATCCACATTATCTGCAGCATCATCACAGGAATGACTCTCCGGCACGTTGTACAGTGGCATCGTCCTGTCGTTTTTCAGACCTGAAAGATGGCTTTTCTTTTTTTTGAAAAGCAGCGCCTGCAGCTCCTCTCTCATCTGTGTCGGGCTTGAATATCTTTCACTGGAATCGTATGCGCAAGCCTTCATGATTATTTTCCGGAGCTTCGAAGATCCGTTTTTCGGTTCCGGCAGCTGCTCACGGCGCATACGTCTCATGCAGGCTTCTTCCCTGTCATTGTATTTTATCGGCTGCGGATACTGCGGCATGAACGGAGGTCTCCCGTCATTCAGGAACTTGTACATCACAAGTCCCAGAGAATATATGTCCACAGAAGGCCCGTATGCTTCGCCCTTGAATACTTCCGGAGCCATATAAACATATGTACCTTTCCTGGACATGCCCAGCTTTGTCTTTTCGACAGTCTTGGCAATGCCGAAATCACCCAGCTTGTAGTCGCCGCTGGGTGCTATGAAAATATTCTCAGGCTTTATGTCACGGTGGATTATATCATACTTCCTACAGAACTCCAGTGCCCTGCATATATCCACTCCAAGCTTCACTACATCGTCTTCCGTCATTGGATTGCTGTATGTATACTCCAGAAGAGGCGTCAGCAGCTCAAGACGTATCAGTATATCCCATCCGATATCGTCTTCGTGTTCGATTATCATATGGTCTTCATAGCTGACGATATGGCTGTTGCCTTTGAGTTTGGACATGAATGTGAACTCGTTCACCACGTTTTCGACAATATCCTTATAATATTCAGTTAGGTCTCCCTCTGTCATTCCGTTTGACATGATACTTCTTACTTCGTCTCTGTCATGCGGTATAGTGATGGCTTTCAGCGCAGACTGGAAGACTATCCCCAGCTCTTCACGTTCGATTATATATACCTGCCCGAATGCACCTTCACCTATCTTTTCCTTGATGTACCATGATCCGAAAAGAGGTTCGTATTGCTTGTAATAGTTCTCGTTCATTCGATGATTACCTGTCTCCCCAACAGAAAAATCAGCTGATGCTGTCCGTTACTCCGTTAAGAAACGTTGTAGTTAGGATATATTATATCAAAAGGGAGACACCGCTTTCAACGGTTATACCACAAAAACGGCTTTCATGTAATTAAAAGCCGTACTAGTGTATCAAACGTCTTATATCATGTCATTTTCTGTCGCAGCAGACTGCATTTTTTCCCTGCATCAATACATTATCGGTACGTTTTTTCGGTCTGCATACTGCAGCCGGTCATTCGCTGAATCTGCTTCTCACGTCTGTATAGTATGTCCTGCTGACAGGGATCCTGTCCTTGGCCTCTGCATCGAAATCCTTTTTCGAAAATGTCAGGTGATTGTTTTCAAGCGAGATCACCTTGTCGAAATTCACGATATAGCTGTTGTGGCATCTGATGAAATTGTCCGAAAGCATTTCACTCACTGCCTCCATCTTACCGTAAAAGGAATATATCCCTTCCTCCGAAACTATATTTATCTTTCTGTATGACTTTTCAAAATAGAATATGCCTCTGAGCGGCAGACGCACAAGATTGGATCTTATCTTCACTGTGATGTATTCATTGTCCTTCCAGCGTCCTGTCCTCGAAGCCTTTTCAAAAACGCTGGCAAGCTCGTCCTCCGCTGCCGGAAGCTGCAGCCTGTATATGAAATCCACGTTGTAGAGCTCTCTGATATACTGAGTCGACTCACAGACAAATACTATCTTAACATCAGGATGGTTCCTCTTGATAAGCCCTGCAGCGTCCACGCCGTACTGATCGCCTGGCTCTGCATATATGAAAGCCAGCTTTGCATTGTGTTCCGACATGTTCTGTCTGAGAAGTATATTCTCACATGAACCGCCGCTTATTATCTCGTATTCATCTATCATGTATTTTTCAAGATCCATACGCTCTATAGCATCTGTAAGTTCTTTACGTCTTTCATCGTTACTGTCACAAATCAATATACTGCACATTAATACTTAACTCCCCCATTGTACTAATTTAGCCTTCGTCTCCGGACGATATCCGGCACCAGGCCCTTACTATAACCGAAAAATAACGCTTTTGTAATCTCCGGTCTTACAAGCAATTCGATATTACGATATTAATGTTAACACAGGGGCTTTCAAAAACTTTCAAAAAAAACAGGCAAAAACCAAAGTTTTTCCTGTTTTTTTGCATTTTTTTCTTTTTTATAGAAAACTGCATCAGATATCAGCATATCTCAGCACGGATCATATCCCGAAGCTGCAGCGATATGACATATCAGTCGTTCATATAAGGGAATTTCCTGAATTTGCGTCCGGACACGCCTTCACCAATGAGCTTCCTGTACATTTCTTCGTACATCGTCTTCAGGTCTGCCCGAAGTTCCAGCATCTCCTGGACTGCTGTAAGCTGGTCCTTCGGGTGCATCTCCTCAGGCGAACCGTTGCGGTAGACTTTTTTGAGCTTCGCCTGCAGCGGATGCGCTCTGTCCCACTGGTTCAGCATATTTATCAGCGCACCTTCATCCTGATCCACGCCGTCAAGAGGCGAATATCCCATCATCTCAAGATAATCATCCAGAACAGGCTGTGTCATTCCCAGTGCAAGACACATGGAAATATGAGCTTTCTTTGTCTTAGGTATATATTTTATGCTGGATGTTATACTGCCGTATGCACTGTCCATGACATTTATCGTTTCAGGCGAACCCGACAGATAATTGATCATCGAATCATCCAGATACCCTCTCAGGGAACTCATGGTCCATTTGCGCTGCCTGTCGTCATGGAGGTTCTTTATCTCCAGTATCCTGGTGACGTAAAGGTGCAGCAGACGTCTCGGTTTGACATAGGCTGTCTTGAAGGCGTCTATATTCTCGACAACGAAACTCCTCAGTCCTGTAAAGTCCTTGTCGTAGCCGACATGCTCCATACCGCTCTGCAGTATCACAGTATCCACATCATCTGACCTGAGATCGTTCCAGACGTCATTGTATATCTCCACCACAGCTTTGCGGCATGAGTCGTAAAGGCTGTAGTAATTGGTGTCTGTGCTGCGGTCATTATAGTTCACTGTTATGAGATATATCCATATCAGATCACTGAGCACATCCTTGACGTAAAGCTTTCTCTTTGCTCCGTATTTGGAAAGCCACCTGTTGATAGTATCGAGAGGCAGTTTGTACGCCATGCCTACGCCGATGAAAGTATCCCGCAGTTTCGGCATCTTCTTGTAAAAGCCGGGCTGAGCAGACGGCTCTGTATCTATGTACCGGCACACATCTTCAAATGATATGCCTGTATCCTCTGAAAGCGATTTGAGCTCAGCACGCCATTTCTTTGATCTGTAATTCGAAAACAGCTCCCACCACGCAGCTTTGACGTCGTCCACATCGTGCTTGCCGTCTTCTGCGTATCGTCTCGCATATTCTGTATTACATTTTTCTTCCATTTAACTTGACCCCCCCCCGCCAGTTTTTTTACTATACTGAAAATTTCCTTCTGATTATTTCAGTATGCCTTGATTTTATTTGTTCTGTTTGTTTTTGATAATATGCAGGGAATCAGAAGGATCCGCTGCATATTATTTTTACCATGCTATATGAGATAGAAGCCTGCAAGTCCGCAGACTGCCCCCAGGACTGCGCCTGTGATGACATCCGCCGGGAAATGGACTCCGCCTGCCACTCTTGCTGCTGCCAGCACGATACCCGCTGCAGCCAGTGCGATACCTGCCGGATGGCAGAAGTAGTATACTGTGGCTGCGATGACGAATATGGAAAATACATGTCTGCTGGGCATGGACTTTCCCTTCGTGTCTTTTTTTATGACCGGTGAGATACCGAAGACTTCATACGGTCTTGGCGCATTGTAAAGATACCTGAAAACGCTCAGCAATACGAAAGATATACCCGGCACTGCCACAGCACGGACAAACTCTCCGCTCCTGCCTGCTGCCAGCACGACAAGAAGCACAGGATACGCCAGATAAGCCAGCTTCGTAAGCACACCGTCGCATATGAGCACTATGTTTTTCAGTATACCGGAACTTTGTACGCTTCGGATCATATTCTCATATGTTTCTTTCTTCATCGCTCTCTCACCTCTGATACATTTTACCATAAATGACACATATACGTCAAAAGAAGACATGTTTTGCCATGTCTTCTTTTGTATTGTCAGCTATAGGAGGGGGCTGTAAGTTATACCAGTGCAGCTCCGAGGTTCTTGCATTCTTCTACTGCGCTGTCATCAGGATAATCGTTGCAGATGACATAGTCGCACGCCATATCTGCGCCATCATTTTCGCATTCTGCTGCCCAGTTTCTCATCCATTCGCCGTCTCCCCAGCCGTATGAACCGAAGAGAGCGATCTTCTTGTCCTTGAGCTTTGCCTTGCAGTCATCGAACATAGGCTGGAACTCGTTTTCTTCCAGGATCTCGTCACCCATTGACGGACAGCCGAAAGCTACTGCATCATATGTATCCATAGCATCTGCGCTGAATTCTGATGCTGTGATCAGTGCTGCTTCGCCGCCTTTTCCTGTGATACCCTCTGCAACAGCCTTTGCCATTGCCTCTGTGTTGCCTGTACCGCTCCAGTATACTACTGCTACTTTACTCATTTTAAATTACCTGCCTTTCATTCTTTAGGTTTTTTCTTTCTTGATTTATCTGTAAATGCCTTTGGATCTTTCAGCTGCAGCTATACAGCTACTACCAGTCTTTCCAGCGACATATGCCTGCTGAAACATTCTGCATAGACCCTTGAGCATTTAGCATACTGATCGAATTTTTTCTGTGCCTCTTCCTCGTCCCCGTAGACTTTCCATGTGCCTACACATTTGGCGTCTTTCGCATCGTTTTCGATGAAACCTCTGACGTCCTCCGGGGGATATCCCAGGAAAAGACCTATTTCGTGAGGAAATTCCTCGTTCCTGTTGACTCTTCTGATAAGTTCGATGATACATCTCTCACAGTCTTCAACAGGGTATCCTTCTTCCGATAGGATAGTCATGACTAACTCATTCTCAAAATCTTTTCTGAGCTTGGCCGGTCTGTACATATATATCAGAGCTCTGCCGCCTCTGCATCTCAGTATCGCTGTCCTGAGACCTTTTTCTGCAAATTTCGCATTGAGGGCACGTATAGTCCTCACCAGCATCGCTCTGTTTTTCACTTCACATGTGAAAAGGTTGCCTGTTTTCAGCCCTGCCAGAGTCGGAGAGCATTTGCTTACCAGAAGTCTCTTTGACATGTCAGCACGCTCCTTCCACGTGTGTGTCCAGCACATTCCTCAATGCCGACATGGAGCTGCTCTGACATCTTGCTACCTTGATGTCCTGACCTTTGGTCTCACTCAGTATCGTAAAGAGCATCTTATGGGACATCGTATTGGTGAACAGCACCAGCAGATCCGGGCTGCCTATCCTTTTCATGTCTCCCAGCTTCTTTGTATATACTTTGGCTTTGCATTTGTATTCCTCGCAGAGGTCTTTGTATCTGCGTTCCATACGTTCATTGCCGCCTACTATCACTACACTCATGATTCGTCTCCCTTTCCTTTTTTTCCGTGGTTAGAATTCACTAACTTAGTTAGTTTCTTCTAACTATATATTAAAAAAATATTTCTGTTTGTTTATGGATATATTCTATATCATAAAAGGAGTCCTGTCCGCTCCAAAAGGAACAGATAAGACTCCATTAAGACAAACATGCTTATTTTTTTGCTTTTGCTTTTTTCGCCGACGAATAGCTGCTGTATACTTTGTTTTTGCCGACCTGCCTGTAGGCTCGTACTTTGTAGCTGTAGGTCTTTCCGGCACGTAGACCTTTATTGGTAGTGCTCTTTACTCGACCACTTTTCGTCTCCCGCTTCACGTATTTCTTCTTGCTGCTGTCGTACATATAAACTTCGTATTTGCTGGCTCCCGGCACCTGGCTCCATGAGATCTTGATCTTCCTGCCTTTCTGCGCCTTCAGTGTCAGAGCCGGTTTCTTCATTGAAGATGACACTCTGACACTGCGTGAGGCAGCCTCATAATCCTTCGTGCTCACAGCTGTGACCATTATATATGCTGTGCCCGGATTTTTAAGCGTCACCTTTCCGGAAGAAGACACCGTCGCTATATTCGTATCGCTGCTCTTGTATGTCAGCGCTGTATTTGCAGATGCGCCGATGCTGAAAGGCGCTGCACCGAAAGTCTTTTTAAATGATTCCGGAGCATTAACTGTCTGAGTGGCTTTGCTCACGTTCACAGTTATCTTTTTCTCGATACTGTTATAGTATTCGTTTTCTGCTGCCGTTGCAGTGATCACTGCTGTACCGGCTCCGCAGGCCTGCACCATGCCATCCGGCGTGACGGTCGCTACGCTGCTGTTGCTGCTTTTATACTGTATATCAGTCAGCGCTCCTATTTTCAGTGTAAATACATCGCCAAGTGTTTTGCTGAAACTGTTCTGCCCTGATGTGATAAGGTTCTCAGCCTTGTGCACCCTGACGGTGATCTGCTTTTCAGCTTCCCTGTAGTTGTCCGAGCCTTTTGCCTTGTATGTGACGATAGCTGTGCCTGGCTTGTTTGGCAATATACTGGCCTTTCCTTCCGATGTTATGTGTGGCATGACTATAGTATTCCTGTCAACGTCATATGATATTTTACCTTCTCCACTTACAGAAAGTCCTACGTCTATCGAAGAATCACCGTACACAAGGTCATACTCGTCTTTGTCCGTAGTTATAACTCTCTGGAACTTATCGACATCCACAGATACTGTCTTTGTGGCAGACCTGTAAGTCTCTGTCTCCGGTGCCGTGATCTTTATCTGTGCATCGCCTGCACGCTTTATGGTCACTCTGCCTTCATCCGATACCTCTGCAACATCCGGTGACAGGCTCTCGTACTGCAGCTTCACATCATTCATATCTGCTGTAGTCGACGCACCAAGATCGAAGTCATCGTCACCGTAGGTTTTTTCGAACACGTCGCTGCACTTTATCTGCTGTGATTTCCTGCTTTCACCGTTGAAAGGTATACCGTGCTGTTTCGCAAAAGTCTCGGCGTATGATCCGGCTACGCCGTATATGGTCACACTGGAGCTGCCATTGAAGGCAGAATCAGATATGGTCTCCACACTTTCAGGGATCGTTACTTCATCAAGAGCTGCACAGTATGCGAAAGCTCTGTCTGATATCTCAGTGACACTGTCCGGTATCGTTACCGATTTCAATGATCCGCACTGCCAGAACGCCGCTGTGCCTATATCAGACAGCATGGGCGGCAGTTTTATTTCCGTCAGAGCTGTACAATCATAAAAACATCTCTGTGGTATAGTTTTTATACTGTCTGGCAGATAGACCTTCTTCAGACCGCTGGATTCCCTGAAAGCATCACTGCCGATCTTGTCCACACTTTCAGGCATGACTATTTCGCTGACATTCTTGGAATATGAAAAAGCGCCCTCGTATATCTGCGTCACCCCTGAAGGCACCGTATATTTATCACATGTCTTTCCCGTCGGATATCTTTCGAGCATCGTCATTTCCTTATTGAACATGACTCCTTCTTTCGTACAGTAAGTAGTATTGCCTTCTGCGACATTTATATCCTCAAGTGACTCTGCCCGGTAAAAAGCACCGGGATCGACGTATGTTACAGTTGCCGGTAGAGATATCGAAGTTATATTCGTATAATCAAATGACCCGTTCGCTATACGAGTCAGCCCTTCCGGCAGTATCACTGAAGCAAGCTCCCTGCAGCCTGAAAAGGCGTTCTGTCCTATCTGTTTCACTGCGACGCCGTCTATCTCCGCCGGTATCACCGCTTCTGTAACCGTTTTATCGCAGGCTGTCACTGTTCCTGTAGACTTGTCGAAGGTCAGCTCTCCGCCTGTTACCGGGTATTTCACGGTGCCGGTGTCTGCTGACGCCTGCTGCGGCATCAATACATAAATACCCAGAAAAATGATCATTGCTGAGATCACAGTAAGACAGCATGATCTGACAACTGATGTTTTTTTCATTTTTACTTCCTTTCCTGGTTCTCCCCTGTTACATTTTATTTTATCACAGACTGACCGTGCAGTAAATCACGGCACAGTCAGCTTTTATGCTGATGAAGTCTTTTAAAGGCTTATATCGTCAAATGACGTTCCTGCTGCACAGGCGTCTATAAGTTCTGTCGTCAGATCCACATCTCCGAAAAGTATGAAGCCGCAGAGCTGTCTTTCCCTGAAAAAGAGTTTGCGGTATTTACCATCCTGCGGATCATATGTCTCCTTAGTCTGATAAGAGACGCCTTCCCTTTTCCCATTGTCACCTGCTGCAAAGAAACTCATATCGAAGCCTGTGAATGTCACCGACGGGAGTATCTGCCTGTACTTTCCCGGTGCATTGCGTCCTGTCATACCGCTGGTATCCGCTGCGTTCCTGGCTGCTGCAAGAGCCATTTCCACAGCCTGAGGCCACAGCCCGAAGTTCTCACCATTATATACGGCGCAGTCTCCGCAGGCATAGACATCCGGGATGCCTGTTTCCATCCGTTCATTGACTGTGATGCCCTGCAAGCCGCTGTGGGTCATGGTCTCTGCAAGACCACTGTTTTCTCTGATGCCCATGCACTGTATCACAAGCTGTGCATCTATGCAGCTGCCGTCCTGCAGCCTTATTTTTTCTACCCTGTCGCTGCCTTCAAAGCCACTTACGGTCGACTCAAGCATGACACGGACTCCCTGTTTTTCCAGGCGTCCTGCCACAAGGCTTCCGGCTACACGATCCAGCTGCTTCATCATCAGATGCGGTCCGCTCTCCACTATCGTGATATCCATACCGCCCTGTTTCAGATCCCCGGCTGTTTCTAGTCCCATGATCCCTCCGCCGATTACCACAGCTTCTTTTATTTCATTCGTCTCGATATATCCTCTTATCCGGTCTGCTTCTGTGAGATCGTGTATGCAGAATATGCCATCCAGCTCTCTGCCCGGCACCTCTGCTCTCACAGGCTCTGCACCGGATGCGATGATCAGTCTGTCGTATCGCCTGGTTTCTCCTCCATCAAGCATTATCTGTTTTCTGTCAGGATCTATGGAAACCACCTCTCTGCCGAGACTGACGTTTATATCCCGCTGCCTGTACCATTCTTCGCCGTACAGTATCATGTTCCTGTCAGGTATTTTTCGCAGCATGCATTTTGTCAGTATCTGCCTGTTGTATGTGCCGGTTTTTTCCCGGGATATGATCTCGATGCAGCATCCGGTGTCAAGTTTCCTCAGCTCTTCAACCGCTGTTATGCCTGCTGCACCGTTGCCGATCACGATGAATCTGCGTTCAGTATGCGCCGGTTCTTTTTCCTGGGTTTTCTGTGCTGTTTTAAGAGGCAGTATCCTGCCTGCCGCTGTACATTCTGCAAAATATTTCCCGTAGCGGTATGCTGCTTCAAGATCTTTTTCTTCCGGTCTGAATCTTATCGGCAGTCCGTACTCCACTGTCATCATACCGAGCTGCTGCATACGTGCCATCACGTTCGTCACGCCTGCCTCTCTGTACGAATAGGAACCGAAAGCCGCTGCCGGTTTGTCTGCTGCTGCCGAAACTGAAAGAGCTGCCATTATCTGAAGCACTTCTGCAGCTGCATCGTTTTCTATGGTAGGCGTGCCCACAGCGACGCCGTCGGCTGACTCTATAGCTTCCACTGCTGATCTTATATCCATGCTGCGCAGATCGAAGACATGGGCTTTGACATTCTCTACTGACTCCACTCCCGACGCTGCAGTTTCTGCCAGCTGCCTGGTATATCCGAATTCCGATACATAAGGTATCGCCACGGTCTTTTCTTTCCTGTCGCTGCCTGTGGAGTATTCTTTCAGATATCCACTGTATTCTCTGATGGCTTCATCTGCATTCAGCATATCCCCGTGCTCCGGCAGTATGATATCCAGATCTGCTTCGCTGTATGCTTTAAGAGCCTTTGCGGCGTATTCATGGAAAGGTCTGATCCTGTCATGAAAATATATTTTCCGGCTGCCGTCCTCTCCGCTGCTGAAAAACTGTCCGCTGAGCAGTGCTTTCCCGCTGCTGTCTTCTGCGATGACTGCGATGCTGTCTATCCACTGCCAGTTAGGCATATGCAGGAATCTGTATGTTTTCTTCCAGCTCCTGTCCTGATGTCTGCTGCGTCCGATATTTGCCACCGGCATGAACTGCAGCTGCACGCCGCCGATATCCATCGTCTCTCTGAGACGTATGATATGTTTCGTTATCTCGCCTCCGAGATATTCCTGCACGAAGCTGAGAGTATCTGCCGATCCTGCCAGGAGCACGTCATGATTGTTTGTTATGACGCTGTGTATATATTCCATCTGAGCCGGGTAGCAGCTGTTCACCACCAGGATATCCACATCTGAAAGCATATATTCCGGCACATCCCCGGCGTCGAACAGTACAGTTTTCTCGCTGCCCTGTATCCTGTATATGTTCCTTCCTGTCCCTCTTTCCTTTTCACAAGTCACGGCAGACAAAAATCTGCCGCCTGATAACTTTCCAGTATCCATGTTTCTTCTCCGTATCTGTGTCTGCTATACTTCTTATAATATATTAACATATCCTTGATGATAGGGCACCATTATATAGAGTCCTTATGCAAAATTCTGCACAGCAGAAAACCCCGGCGCCCGCTTTTGCGGGTCCGGGGCCTGTTTTCTGTTTGTTTTATTCACGATGTTCTGACGCTGAAAGGTATCAGTCCAGCAGATTCGTCATGTTGCGCAGTCCTATGCATATCGTGGATACGTTGTGCATCATCGCTGATGTTGCCGGTGGCAGTATCCCTGCAACGCCCAGCGCTATCAGTGAGAAGTTGAATCCTATGATGAACCTGTAGCTGTTGTTGACTCTCGTCATCAGTGCATCACTGAGCTGTTTCAGTGTCACCAGTGTTTCCAGGTCATCTGCAGCTATGGTTATGTCTGCTATTTCTCTTGCGATAGCAGCTCCGCTGTTCACTGCTATACCTACGTCTGCTTCAGACAGTGCCGGCGTATCGTTGACGCCGTCGCCTACCATGATGACTCTGCGTCCTGCTTCATGCTCGCTCCTTATGAAGGCAGCTTTATCCTCAGGAAGGACCTCGGCATGAAACTCGTCTATGCCTACCTTCTCTGCTATGGATCTGGCTGTACGATGGTTATCACCTGTCATCATCACGACTTTGGTAAAACCTGCCTGATGCAGCTTCTCGATAACTGCCGGCGCTTCATCCTTGATCGGGTCGTCGATGCAGATGACAGCCGCCAGTCTGCCTGATATAGCCATATGGAGATGTGTCATATCATCAGGCAGTGAATCGAAAGTCTCCTGCATACCCTCCGGTATCACGCAGCCTTCGTCTTCGAACACGAAGTGTTCGCTGCCTATTACTATCTTCTTGCCGTCGACTATACCCATTATACCGTGGGCTACTATGTATTCCACCTTGGAGTGGCGTTCTTCATGAGTCAGACCTCTGTCAGCCGCTGCCTGAACCACCGCATTGGCGATGGAG
>CAKQUI010000022.1 GCA_934277495.1 uncultured Clostridia bacterium
GCCAGAAGCATCAGACAGAATCCCAGGAATACGATCCACCAGCCGAAAAAGAACCGGCCGTCCTGTTTCAGTTGAATTTTGTCATTCATAATAAATTACCTCCTGAAAAATCATTGAACAATAAATTCACCTGCTAATAGAGCAAATACTGTGCCAATGATCTTTCACGACCTGCCATAAGCCCTGTAAACCGTTGCAATTACTGCAAATTCGGGTTCATGTCACCTGATCACGGCCCGGCAGTCCTGTATATAACCATGATAACGTACATCTCATTTCAAGTAAATAAAGGGTCAGCTTGTTCTGTATATTTAGAATACTGTTGAAAACACTTATTTTTTCGACATATTATAAAACGACCCGCCAGCGACTTGACAAGTCGCTGGCGGGTCATCGGTGTTACTGTTTTGAGATCACTTTCTGCCGGTATATTCCATTAGATGCATCTGGTGCGTCAAAACCGCTGCAAAAAGTTCATTTGTTTTTATCGGCCTGCGTTCTTAAGTTCACGCACTTCGTCCTCGCTCATGCCGGTGGCCTCGGAAACTGTTGGGATATCCATGCCCATTGCGATCATCTTCTCAGCGATCTCCCACTGCTTTGCCCGTTCGCCTTCTTCTCTGCCTTCCTTGCGTTCCAGCATTTTTTCTTCCCATTCATTCATAAACTTTATTCCTATCTCCTCGCTGTCTTTGATCCTGCTGACCTTTTCATGGAGTCTTCGGATCTTATCACTGGATGATGCAGCTGCGTTGATATCCGTGGTTTTCTCAAAGTAATGCAGCAAATCGATGAGTTCCTGGCTCACTCCGGCTGTTTTGGTGCCGCGGGTATTAAGAAATATCCTCGTTGCTCCATCTTCCAGTCTAAGCCCCGGCACTTCACTGCACTGCATTTCGAAAGTATATCTGTAGAGGCCTTTCCCGAACAGATCGAAGGGCATTATCATTATGATGAAAACATCATTCAGATTTGTATAATCATCCCCGGGCTCCAGAAGTTTACAGTCTATCACTCCATTATAGAACCTTGTCCGCTGCGGCAGCCCATGAGTCTTCCTTTTCTGGACTTCTGTATCGTACACATTATCAAATACGTCTTTCGTACATACATCCAGCCTGACCTGCCTGCTCCATACATTTTTCCTGAATTCCTTTTCCACCTGAGGCAGCCCTTTCAGCACGACTTCTCTGCCCAAAATGATCTCGAGGACGTCAGCGAGGGATCCCTCGTCCTCCATCACCTCAGCGAAAAGAAATCTGTCCACCAGATCCAGATCCTTCAGCTCCTTTATTTTCTCCATTTTTCTCCTTTCATTATAACCCTTTCAGATGTTATGAACAAATGATTTTTCTCACGCTTTCCCGGTATCAGCCAGCATGCTCATTTCATTTTTTTCATTATATGTAATTTATTTACATTATACTATTTATCCATAATATGTCAATAAATTTCATGTTTAAATGGATTTTTATGACAAAAATACCTCTGCTGCATATTTTGATATGAAACTTTTATCTGGACTCACAAAATAGCACAAAAGATATTTCCTATCAAAAAACAGCTTCGCCACGATCTTTTACGACCACGACAAAACTGTCTTATATCAATATATCATACTTGCCTGAGTCAGAAAGCCTGCATCGGCATATCCCTTCCGCCAAGCTTTTAAATACCACCGAGCTCATTGAACGGATACAGCCTTACGAAAGCTTTTCCAAGGACGGCTTTTTCATCGATCAGACCGACGCTGTCACTGCGGCTGTCAAGGCTCACCGGTCTGTTGTCCCCCATCACGAACAGCTTGTCTTTCGGCACGCTGCACACCATGTGGAATTCTTTATTCGACTCGACTTCGCCTTCAGTTAGACTTATGGTGTACGGTTCTTTCAATCGCTCACCGTTCCGATAAACATCATAACCCTTGATCTCAATAGTGTCACCTTCTACTCCTATAACACGCTTTATAAGCAACTTCTTGCCGCTTCCGTCATCTTTTTCGAGCTCTGAATGGAAAACTATTATATCTCCATAATCTGGATGATCTGATGACATATATGCAAGTTTATTCACCAAAAGATAGTTGTTTTCATACAAAGTCGGCTCCATCGAGCTTTCCTTGACTATAGTAGGTTTCACGATGATAGTTATAACTGCAACGATCGCCACTGCGATCAGAATGTCTTTAATAAAATTCTTCATGGTTCAATACTTAAATCCCAGCTGTGCAGAAACTCCTGTTTTCGATTTTCCAAAGGTATGACAACCATTGACCCGGTGATCATCCCTTTATATGTATAACACCCCGGTCATGGAAATGTTACACAGCTGTCCTCTACTTTCTCCTGTTCTTCCTGATAAATTTGACCAGGAAAAACACTACGAGAGCTATTATCGCAGCATTTACGATAAGCGGTATTATTTGTGTGATCAGACTTGAGTTCATTATATCCCTCGTTTTCCTGTCCATGCAGAAATAAAACAGTACCATCAGCATTACTATAATCACAATGTCTTGCTAAAGGCACAAACCTTCACATTAAATCTACACTGCATGTTCTTTCTTATAAAAACGTATCACAAAGAATCCCAACACACCTCCCAGTGTATTGCATATAACATCATTGACATCAACGACCGGAGCAAAATCCTCCAGTATATTCGCGGTACATTCGATGCCCTGTATCAGCTCTATACTTATAGAAAACAGACATGAACAAATCAGAGCGGATCTTAAAGTTTTCATTATTTTGTAACTGCTTATATATCCAAGGATCGTCAGAGGCATGAATAAAATCACATTTTCAGCATATGAAATCATAGCAGCTCGATTTATGAATACATAAAGAAGCTCATGTACATCAAGATTATACTCCAGATTACATTCAACCATCGACGGATAGCTGACCGGAAACAATGTAAACGCTATGACTATGCATGCATAATATATAAACAATGCATTGTATATCATCACTTTTTTTGGATAGCCTGTGTTTATACGCTTCAGCATATAAAAGATGGTCATCAGAATTACAAATACCAGTGAAAACAATAGAAATATCCCTGATGTGATAACAACCTGTCCCATTATTTGTTTCGTACCTCTTAATCCCTTTCTCGCCTTATAAAAATTCCTTATTACTTAACAAAGATTCGATAAGTTCAAAATATCGCTAATCACAATCAGACAATTCACATCGAATCTGTAGAAGCTCCCTTTTACAGGAAAAAACTTTAAATTTTATAAATGTCAACAACTATATTTATTTTTTATACAGTTGCTGACATTTTTAACTGTCTATATTCAGCTCCGGGTTAAAGATCTTTTGCAGCAATGTACTATGGCTTATCTCTTCATACCTGAAAACGGCATGAATGTTTTATTTGAAATCTTTGATTTATACTGCAGTTCCTCAAGAGTCAGCATCTTTCCATTCTTTTCGAACGTCCAGCCGTTTTCCTGTTTTTTACGATCGAACTTTTCAGCTCCGGCAAAGGTTTCTTCTTTTTTTGTTATACTGCCATCTTCTACGTTATATATGTAATAGTAATTCTCGAAACTGCTGCCCGATACGCTTTCCGGGAAAATATATATCTTCGTCATATCGCTGCTGCAGTCTGCCCACAGAGACTCCTCCCCCTGTGAATCGATGTCTATAGTCTTTCCCTCATCAATTAACGTAAATCCTCGTGTCAGCTCCTTTTTACTCTTATCATAGAAAAATATACCCTGTGGAACATAAAAGACCAGCTCTTTTTCAGTATCATATATCGTCTTAGGGGAAGTTGCTCCGATGCTGCTTACATCTACAGTTCCCCGTATGTCTTCCACTTTCACATCAGCCTGTTTAGAAGAAGTACGGTCATCATTACTATTACCGCATGCACATAACGCAATCATCAAAGCAAAAATCATCAGCACTACTGTTTTTTTCATTTTAATCATAATATCCTTTCACCAATATCCCTTTCATTTACTCTGCCTGCGTCTGTCACTGACTCCGCTTCGCTTTCCTGTCCATGCAGAAATAGTAAACTGCCAGCAGCACTGCGATCACGGTCAGCACTGCAAACAGCACTACCGGATAGGTATATCCCAGATACAGGCAATATCCCTGAAAAGCTATCAGTGCGATAGCCACTATCCCGTACAATGATGATGCGATCGAATACATTTCACATACCTCCTTTGACTACTGTCTGGCTTTTGTCAGCAGAACTTGATGCGTTAAATATCACTTTATATGTATAACAACCCAATTACGGAAATGTTACACAGCTCTTCTGTTCTTTCTGATGAATTTTACCAGGAAAAACACTACGAGAGCTATTATCGCAGCATTTACGATAAGCGGTATTATTTGTGTGATCAGACTTGAGTTCATTATATCCCTCGATTTCCCGTCAGTATCTCATATATTATTCATGGAATACTGCATATTATCATGTAATGTTTTACAGCGGCTGTATCGCCATATGCATATCACGCTGCAAATCTGCAGCTTTACAGAAACCTTGTTTTGATCGCTACATCAGGATTCTTTGTCACATAGTAAAGCTCGTAATTTTTATACAGTTCTTTACTGATATTTTCCGAAGGGATCACATTTATCACTATATTCCCCTTCACTTTTTCATTCCCCTCTACTGTCCAATTCGACTTGTCCTCTGACAATTTCAGGTTTCCCTGCCACTTCTCGCCGCCTGACAGTATGGACATCCCTGATACGAAATTTTCGAGATCGAAGGGTTCATTTTCAGTCACATTCTCAAGATCAAAAGGTATCCTGTATTTATACACTTCCTGTTTGTATTCCCTGGAGTATGTCTTTTTCACTTCAGGCTTGTATATATGATAACCTATATTGTTCGCCTCTATGTATTCACCGTAATGTGCTTCCTGCTCGCTTATATCATACTTGACATCAGGATCATTCAGCTTGTCATACCTGACAATAAGCACTGCAATCATTATAACAGCAACTGCAAGGATTATGATATTCTTTGTTTTTACATCACGCATGTCAGCCTGCCCCTTTCCATCTCATATGATACATCTGTGACAGCATTCAGGAATTCTTTATCATGGCTTGCTATTATTATCGTGCACCCAGCCTGCCTGAGATCCTTCATCAGGTTTACAAGCATCTGTATCCCATCACGGTCCACTCCATTTGTTGGCTCATCAAGCAGTATCAGCCCTGGTTTTTTCAGTATAGCCTGTGCTATTCCAAGACGCTCTTTCATCCCCAGTGAATATTTTTTAAATGTGCGCCTGTCTTCCGGATCAAGGCCGGTCGATACAAGAGCCTCTCTGATGTCATTATCGTTCACATCATCCTGCAGCATCGCAAGGAGTTTCAGATTTTCGAACCCCGAAAAATCATTGAGGAACGCCGGATTTTCTATGAGTACCCCTATATCCCTGGCAAAAGCATCACTGCCGGATACAGCTCCACCTATAGTTATTCTGCCCGAAGTGTGTATGAGCCCGGCTATTGCTCTGAGCAGCATCGTTTTACCGGAGCCGTTTGCACCTGTAAGCCCCATTATCATGTTTTCTCCAAGTGAAAAACTTACATCATCAAGCACCAGATTCCCCTTGATCTTTTTTGAAATATTTTCGACTTTTATATATTCCCGGACCATACCATATCTCCTTTCCGACTATCTTTCAAATGTGATTATATCTCTGGATCTCAGCAGCAGAGTTCCTGCCAGCAGACAGATGATACATACCGCTGCAATATACAAGATCCCTCCCGGCATACTGCTCCTGCATAACATTACGTGATTTATCATGAAAAAATCCGATCCTGAAGGCAGTCCGGCACAGATCCCCAGTATAACTGCAAGAAAGGACACTATATCCGGCATAACAATCGAAAGCAGACTGTATATGCAAAACAACGCAAGCATACACAGAAACAGACCAGCTGCAAACTGCAGTATTTTTTCTGCGTCCATGTGTATGGTCCCTGCCTCGCCCATCATAAAAAGCTTCATTAGAAAAATTTTTTCTGCAGTGCAGAATACAGTTATGATCAGACAGTACACTGCCCCTGAAATCAGCTTGCTGATCCAGTAGGAACCCCTGTATTTCAACTTTACTATCACATTAGATGAATGCAGATACAGATCTTCACGTACAAAATCAAATGCCGTCAGTACCACGCCCAGCTGCAGCCATAACCAGTGATACGGGAAAAGCCCTGGCTCCTGCCTGAACAGCTCTGCTGTAACTCCATATATGCTGTTCATGAACAGCCCTTCACTCCCTGCCGCAAGAAAAAAAAGATCCAGTATAAGAACAGATGCTGCATACAGCACAGCTCTTTTCATACTCACGTTTTTCAGAAGATGCAGATCTCTCCTGATGAGACATATGGTTTCATTCATCTCTTTGATTCTCCCGTAATATAACTATGCATCAGGCGCCTGTACGAAACCAAACACTCCTGATACCGCCGCTCACCTTAAAAAATCTTTTCTAACCATCATAGCAGTGAATACCGTAAATACTATAAGTATCGATACAGCAAGCACTGCTCCTCCGACCGCAAATACACTGCCACTCACATGCAGCAGTGTCTGAGGCGGAAACACATATTTTAGTAAAAGCGGACTCCCTTTTACCATATCAAAAATACCGTCTGCTCCCGGAAACAGCATAATGATGAGGAAAGCTGCTCCTGGTCTGTCTGAAATTAACGATATAATAAAAAAGCTGATACCGCAGAAACATAAATACATACCCAATGCTGCAGCTGTCATGATCACCGACAATACTGAAAACGGTATTTTGCCCGTAAAGCATACAGAAACTCCCGTGAAAGCAAACATATACAACGCTGCACATACTATTGCAGCAAGTAACACAAGCAGAAAAATATCAACTGCAAGATCTGACCGTCTTCCCACTCTTATGAGTACACTTTGTTTGCTGAATATGTCATATATATTCCGGCACAGTACCAGAAATCCTGTTATAATCCCGATAGTGAGATAAAACCATGAAGTTGCACTGTATATCGTCTCATATGGTTCCGATACATACCACGGTTCCGATATGGCAAGTGCTGCCATCAGTAAAAGCACTGTGATCACAGGAGCCCTGTTTTTCTTTATTGCTTTCCAGTAAAATGCCAGTATTCTATATATCGACATGCCTTCTTGTACCCCAGATGTAAACTGCAGCTGATATACATATCCCTGAAACTGCGATGATCGCAAAAGCTGTGATACTTCCTCCGCCGTTTATTTCCCGCATGTAGTTTGCCGGAAGATAAATACTCGAATTGCCATGCATCAGTGCTACAACCACAGCCATATAAATGTAGTAAATAATAAATACCGAGATCCATACAAAGAATCTGTTTTTTATAAAAAAGCTGAGTGCAAGAGCCAGCGATGCATATATGCCTGCAATGATCGAACCCGTAACCAGATACAATGCCATATGCGCAAGCGGGAATGTGTAATAAAGTTCCGGAAAAAGAGTCTCTGTGCCATACATCGTAACAATAGAAGATTCATTAACGATGATATCCGGGTGTATATCCGGCAGTACACAGAAGCAGCAGACAATATTGATTACTGCAGGTACTATAAAGCACAATGCCCCTGCTGCGGAGTTCATAATGAACAAACAGCGGAAATAACTCTTTTTACGGCCTCTGCCTGCGATGTTATCAAAATATCCTGACTTGCGGTCATTAAGGTATATATCTGACATAGGCATAGCTGAAAGGACCGGCATAAGCATAAAAAAGAGTTCCGCAAACACCGATGAATTGAAACTTCCTATCCATAAGGTATACGGTGACTGATGATAGCTGTAATCATCATAAGGCAGTACATTTATAACAATATAAAGCAGCGACAGGATCACACCAGTCGCAAGCGCTGTATATATGCTTTTCTTCCGCATCATCCGGTAATAGAAATAACGAAACACATCCTACCTTCTTTCTTATAAATATGTGCCTGGATATAAACCAAGCACATATGTCGCATTTTGCTGTAATGCTCTGTTAATTTTTACTTTATATCTCTTACTACTTACCTGAGTCAGGACTCCATACCCCATGGAGTACATTTTTAGATCCTGCAGGTGCATAAGCAGCTATCCTCGCATAACCATTACCATTTTCTTTTACATAATTCGTCATCCATTGTGCGCCCTTTTTATTCAGCTTATATTCATATCCGCCAGAACAGTTCGAATATTTTTCGCTTCCACTGTATTTTTTCCCTTGTATCCAGCCTTTAATGTAATCATTTGCATTTTTGACTGAAGTGACCTTGATGTACACCTTACTTTTGTTGGCCTTTGGTCTCCATGTGCTATGCTCCATTTCAGCTTTTGATGAATTAAATACAAACTTAAACGAAGTATCTTTCCTGCTTGCAAAAACAGACGAAGTCATAACAGCTGTAATAAAAAGAATAGCTGCAATAAGTATTAAAAATCTCTTGTTCGCAATAACCATTTTCCCCGCCTTATTTAATCGAATGCTTAGATTTTATAATTATATTAAATTATAATTTTATATATGTCAACAATTATATTGTTTAATTATATAGTCATTTATAAACTCTAACTGAATGTTGTTATGCAAGCATTTCACTTTTACTTAGATCATCCAACACATTTATTTTTATTTTCAAAACTGAATTTATCAGACAAACTTTCGCAAAAGCCGTTTACCAAAACTCCCAAATCATATACAATAAAAGAAAAAAGGAACTTTTTATATGGACAGCAAAGTACATTTCAAAAAAGGTTCGACGGAAATGATCATTCTGAAACTGCTCAGCGACGGTGACCTTTACGGCTACGAACTGAGCAGACGGGCCGCCAGCATATCCGGAGGCGTCATGGACATATCCATGGGTGCGATGTATCCGACTTTATACAAAATGCTGGACAACGGCTATATTTCAGAATATGAACAAAAGGTAAAGAAACGTCAGAAGCGTATATATTACCATATCGAACCGGCCGGCACCAGACGGCTCAACGAGCTCGTTGAAACATATCTGGAAGTCACAGACGGCATCATGAAGATCCTGGATCATGTGCCTGAAACCGAACATACAGGAACTTTGGACGAAGACGCCGGACATCAAGTATGCGGCGACCGGACTTCCGATCCGCAGCCGGACATCATCGAGCAGAAGTGATGATGCGATCCGGACGATGGAGCAGCTGAGAACAAGCTTTAAGGAAAACGATCTGAAGATACAGATATCAAAGCAGCTATGGAGAAAGCAGCTGGAATCGGTATACTGTTTGCGAGAAAGCGTAAAATATAGTCATATACTCCAAAGACCTGCCCGGTCGTTCATCAGCCGTGGCAGGTCTTTGGTTTCAGTATATATTTTATTTTTCATCTTCTCCTGCGCTGTGCTTTTCCCCGTACCACAGCTCCAGCAGATAAAGAATCATATTATCGTGGGTGACTCTCAGATCAAGCCCGGTCAGTGTGTGCAGCTTGTTTATCTTGTACTGCACCGTGTTCTTGTGTATGAACATCTCCGAGGCTATGCCGTTGATGGAGCCGTTGTTCTGGTTGTATACCTTGATGAAAGACATGATATCCGGTATGTCGTCCTTACGGCATCTGCTGAATATCTTCGAAAAAAGCTGATCTTTGTATGTCTTAGGTATCTCTGACAGGATTATCTCAAGGATCGTATCGTTGTAAAGATATATGCCTGGACTTGTTTCCCGTTTCACCTGCAGGACTTTCATCGCCTGATGGTATGAATTGACGGCATCATCGCAGCCGTGGCTTATATCGCCGATACCGCAAATGTAATTTTCCGCAGGGTACTGCTCGCTGAAGAAAGTCATGATGCACTCACGGCATTTTTCAGCTGATGTGAAATTCCCCACCATTATGCCGGAATCTTCTCTGTTGCAGATGATCGTACCTGCCGGAGATATGCGATTTTCGAACAGCGACCGGCCCTTTTTCACGGAGCCGTCGTCACCGAAAAACTCCATAGATGCAAACACCATAGGTTTCTGAGGATCCACGCCGTTCTTTTCAAGGAAATCCTCGATCTCGTATCTTGACTCGATCTCACCGCTGATCCAGCCGTTTATGAAAAGCATCTTTTCCTGGTCTTTCCGGCCTTCTTTTCTGATCCTTGCCAGATCACGCATCAGCAGTTCGGTCATCTTCTGTATCAGACGTGCATAGTGCACTATATCGTCCACATCTCCCGTCAGTCCTATAACACCGATTATATGCTCCTTGTATATCAGCGGCAGGTTTATGCCCTTCCTGCATCCTCTGTACTCGTTATCGTAACGAACCATCAGCTCGCTGCGCCGGTCCCTTATCACGATCTGCGCCCCTTCATGGAACTGACCGATACGTTCCTCGTCGGTGCTTGCCACTATCGTCCCTGTGTCATCCATGATGTTTATACCGAAATCCACGACCGTGCTTATCTCTGCTATAAGATCACGGGCCAGTTTCCTGCTTACTTTCATATCACACCCTCCACTGCGGATATGTTACCGGAAATAATATATTCATGCCGGTTTTCCTGCTTCATACTATCGAATATCTTTACTTTATCAGAACCTGTATATATTTTCAATATCTGTGTCATAACTGCCGGTCCAGGTTCCTTTTGTTACAAATAACTAATTATAATTTCGAAAAATTATGCCTTGACCCATTTAATTATACATTGTATACTGTTAGAATAAAAGAAAAAAAGGTATGCAAGGTGGAATAAAATGAGAAAATTCCTCGTTATGCCTGATTCTTTCAAAGGCACTATGGATGCTGCCGAGGTCTGTGATATCATGGAGCAAGGAATCAGAAACAGATATCCCGACGCTGTGATCACAAGCGTTCCTCTGGCAGACGGCGGTGAAGGCACTGTCGACAGCTACCTTCATGTTTTTCCCGGTGAGAAGATATACATGGATGTGACCGGACCTTTCGGAGAGAAAGTTGCCGGATACTACGGGAAATACGATGATACAGCTGTCATAGAGATGGCTGCAGCCGCAGGCTATGTCCTGGCAGGAGACAGACGAGATCCTGCTGCAGCGACTACATATGGTGTCGGTGAACTTATAAAGGCTGCTGTCGATGCAGGCTGCAGGAAGATAATCCTGGGTCTTGGCGGAAGCTGCACCAACGATGGCGGAGCCGGTATGGCTGCTGCCCTCGGTACAAAATTTTACAACGAAAACAACGAGCTGTTTGTCCCCACAGGGAACACACTGTGCAGGATAAACAGGATAGATAAATCAGAAACGGACAGGCTGCTCCGTGATACAGAGGTAACTGCCATGTGCGATGTCAGGAACATGCTTTACGGCAGAAACGGTGCAGCATATGTATTCGCACCTCAGAAAGGTGCCGGTCCCGAAATGGTAAAGGAACTGGATCACAACCTGAGATGCTATGCAGAAGTGATAAAAACATCTTTGAACATAGATATAAGCAGAGTCCAGTGCGGCGGAGCTGCAGGCGGCATGGGAGCCGGAGCGGTAGTCTTCCTGAATGCTTCACTGAAGTCCGGGATCGATGTGATCCTCGACGTCCTGAAGTTCGAAGATATACTTCCCGGGTACGATGCCGTTTTCACAGGCGAAGGACAGTTCGACCGTCAGAGCCTCAACGGCAAAGTCGTCATAGGCATTGCCAGGCGGGCAGGCAGTTCCAGTGTACCGGTCATAATCATCGCCGGTATGGTCAGGGAGATTTCCCTGGATATCGCTCAGCTGGGCATATCTGCCGTATATCAGGCTGCAACTCATGAATACAGCAGTGATGAAGAACTGCAGGCAAACTGCCGTAAGGATCTTTTTAAAGCGGCTTCAATAGCTGCAGGCGATCCTCATATATCATAATTTCGTATATAACGTATACTTTACGTTATAGAATACATAACTCCCCATATTACAAAAGAAACGAGACCATTTTGGGTCTCGTTTCTTTTTATGGCTTATTACAGCCGAGCTTTTCAAAAAGATCCAACAGCAGAATAGCGAAGTTCACTGTACCCGCACTGTAATTTTTATGCAGCCTCAGACAGCATGGAAAAACCAGTAGTGGGAGCTCTGCGAGTCGGAGTGCCAAAGGGACAGCGCAAGCGAGCGCTGCAGATTTTCCCTATCTTCGGCCACAAAAAACAAGCCCTGTACGCCGGCGTCATGTCCGGTGGCACGAGGGCTCGCTTATCTGATCAAACTCGCTGTATGTATCTATTTCTTGCCTCTGTTGCGGGCTTCTTTCCTTGCCTTTACTTCTGCATACATCCTCTGCTCGTCTTCTGTCTCAGGAGTGTATGGTTTTACAGGCTGAGGTCTTCCGTTCCTGCCCATTGACACCATAGTGAAGTACGCCGAAAGCGCTTTCTGAGGACCGCTTGTTCCCTCCAGATCCTCTGCTTCGACATTTACGAAAACCTCCATCGAGGAAGTTCCTACATATACTATGGAAGCTGTGCATGTAACAAGAGCACCTATAAAGATAGGCAGATGGAATTCGATCTCGTCGACTCTGGCTGTAACGCAGTTGCCTTTGGCGTATTTCATAGCTACTGCACCGGCAGCCATATCCATAAACTTCATTATCTCTCCGCCGTGTACATTACCGGCAACATTAGCCTGATGCGGGAGCATCACCTGGCTCATTACGATCTGGTTCCTGACATCCATTCTCATGTCCTCCGTTCAATGATTTATACTCCGATTATACCGCAATGGCATGTATTTTGCAAATAAAAACTCCGGAAAATATGCCCTGCTGCGACATATCTCATCCGGAGTATCTCTATGGCACCTCCAGCCAGGATCGAACTGGCAACGAACCCTTCGGAGGGGTTTATTATATCCATTTAACTATGGAGGCCTGCCGTATCTGATCGCACATATATCCATCAGATATGCAGATATGATACCACAATTACAGCATATTTTCAATCTTGTTTGAGAAAGTTTGTATACGTGATTTTTCGACATTTTTTGCCATTGTCGAGCGCTGCATGCAGAGGGCATCAAAGAAGGTTTGACACGTGGCAAAGCGGAACGTGACCGTGACATTGCTGTCAATATGCTTGCTATGGATATAGATATTCCTGTCATTGCCAGGGCTACCGGACTGTCCGAATCCGATATCAGCAAACTCCGCCAGGACGTTCAAAAATAACATCAGCAAGACAAAGCTCCACATCTTATGTGGAGTTTTTTATTATGTAGGAAATATCGTTTTCGATATTTCCGGAATATCAACAAAAGTTTCATATGATAAAACATGGCGAAACCGCTTTTGTTACACAAAAACAGGAGATCATCCGATCTCCTGTTTTTCTTCTTCTCGTTCCCGCTGCTTATCTGTATGAGATAATGCTTACTGGTTTATTTTTCTTCTTACGATGACTATGCAGCCTACTGTTGCGGCCATCATCATAAGTGCCAGTGCCAGGGTCATGTCGCTGTCATCACCTGTGCTTGCACCTTTGCCAGGTTTGTCTCCATCAGTCGTCTTATGAGGTTTGTCACTCTTATAAGTGTTGGTGAAGACAGTTTTGTCGCCCTTGAGCTCGGCTTTCAGTACGCCTTCGCCGTCGTCGGTCACTTTGACAGTCAGCTTGCATACAGTCTTGTCGTATGTCATGTTTTTCTGTCCGTCATTGACTTCTGAAACAGTATATCCATACTCGCCAGCCTTATCGAATACGAGTTCCTTGAACGTAACTTCTCCGGACTCGTCATTCTTTGCCTTTGCAACAGTCTTACCGTCAGCATCTTTCAGCAGGAATGTGAATTCTCCATCCTTCAGATCTCTGCCGATGAGCTTCTTGAGAGCTCCTACAGTCACTGTTGCAGGATCAGCCTTGTAGCTGTTGCTGAACGTGATCTTGTTGTCATCGGAAGGAGCGAACTCACCATCGCCTGCCGACAGGATCACATGGTGTTCTGCCTTGAGCTTTCCATTGCCCTGGTCAGTTACCTCAGTGTAAACAGTGAATACGTTCTCATCGTATGTCACGCCGCCTGCGGTGCCCTTGACTTCACGCACTGTGTAAGTGTGGTTTCCAGGCTTCGTATATTTTATCTTGTCGAAGACAACATTGCCCTTTGCATCGTTCGTACCCTTTGCAACTACTTTGCCGCCTTCCAGCAGCTCGAAGCTGAATTCTCCGGCTTTCATGTCTCTGCCTGCCAGCTCCTTGGTGATCTTTATCTGATCGGTTATGCTGGACGGCTGTTCATCCACATCGTATGTGTTCGTGAAGCTGAATGCCGGACCTGCTGCCGGATCAACTGTCACGGTCAGGTGACCGCTGCCGTCGTCCTTCAGCGTTACTTTGAAAGTCCTGCTGCTGTCTTTGTCGTTGGTAACGCCTGATGCGCTGCCTGTCTCTGTTACCTTGTATTCGAAAACTCTGGTTCTCGATCCGTCGGCTGCCGGAGTCACGTCTTCCAGAAGATCCAGTGTATATCCGACCTTTCCGAAAGCTACGTTTCCTGCTGCATCGTTCTTCGCTGTTGTCTTATCAGGCATCGGTGCGCCATCTGTAAGACTTTCCAGTGTGAACGTGAACTTGCCTGTGATATCAGCCGGACTCAGACCATCTGCATGATCCAGAGTCTTGCTGCCTGTGATATCCACATCGACATCGTCTGCCGCATACCTGTTGACGAATCCGAACTTGTCTTTGCCTTCCGGATAATTCGTAACTGCTGTCAGTGTACCGTCTCCGTTGTCAGTCACTGTAACAGTGAAATCGAAGGAACCTGTAACGAGACTCACGCCTCCCGGAAGAGCCGAGCGGTCTTCGTAAACTCTGTAGCTCAGAGTGTAGACTGTCCTTCCCTTGTCATCCACAGACTTCACTGCATAGCCTTCCTTGACTGCATCGCTGAGTATCACAGCGTCTTCGCCTGCTGCCTTGTCTGATGTCCTGTAGCTGAGAGACTTGAAGGCGATATTTCCACTGCCGTCGTTCTTCACAATCTGCAGCACTTTGCCTTCACTGCCGTCCGCCGGTTTCGTGGCAAGTTTGAATGTGAATTCATCAGCCTTCAGGGAACGTCCTGTCAGTGTCTTGTCTGCCTTGACGTCTGCCTTTGTACCGCCGTCTACATCTGTAGAACCGTCATAACGGTTCACGAAAGGTATCACGACGCCCTTTTCACCGAGAGCTGTATCGTCTCTGCTCAAAGTCTTGTCGAAGAGCTTTTCGTTCTTTGTGATGTTGGTAAGTACGACTTTTGCCTTCAGCGTGCCGTCTTCACCGTCTATCGTCGTTATCTCCAGCTTGTACTTGTTCTCATCGTAGACATAACCCTTGTCGCTGTCCTTTGTTTCTGCAAAGGTGTAAGTGTATGTCTTTCCGATGTCTTCCTGGGTCATGGTCATCTGCAGTGATGAAAGCAGTGTAGTCACTACTGAATCATCTGCAGCCAGACTGCCGAATGTAGCGCCATCCTCAGCTGATATCTTCAGTTTATCTGCCGAAGCTTTGTCTGCTGCCTTTATGCTGAACTCGAACTGGTCTTTCGCCATATCGTGTCCGTAAAGCACCTTGGTAACAGTCACTCCACATACTTCATCAAGCGGCAGATCTTCTGTCTCGTATTTGTTTGTAAATGTCCTGCTGCCCTCTACAGCTGTTACTGCTGCTGCGAGCTTGCCGTTGCCGTCGTCTGTCACTGTAACTGTGATGACTCTTGCAGCGTCGTCATATACCATTCCGGCTGCTTTATCGTCCGGAACTTTTTCTTTTACTTCGTATTTATATACGCCGGCTTTCGCAAATGTTATCTTTCCGAAAGATATCGGTGCCTTGCCGTCTGCAACGTCAGCCTTCTTTACAGTTATCTCTGTCTTGTCAGGCATCGGTGCTCCATCTGTCAGAGCTTTCAGTGTGAATGTGAAGCTATCGCTGTCTTTCCACTCACGACCTGTCAGCACCTTGCTGAAACCGTCTGTGATGTCGACAGGATCTGCGTCCGCAGCCTTGTAGCTGTTTGTAAATCTCACTGACGGTACGCCTGCGTCAGCTTTGGAGCTGTCGTAAACAGCACTCTTGTCGCTGCCGTCTGTGTCTTTCAATGTTATCGTCGTGACTGTGTGCATCGTGCCGTCGCCATTGTCAACGACTTTGATCGCAACTTCATATACTGTTTTGTCGTATGTCACACCGCTGAGACTTCCTGTCGTCTCTTTCACCGTGTAAGTGTACGTCTTTCCTGCGTCTGCCTCAGTGAACACAAGCCCCTGCAGTTTTTTGATGACGTCTGCCTCGCCTGAACCTCTCTGCTGAGGGTTGGTGAACGACTTGTCGCTGTCGCTGATAGCAGGTGCGCCTTCTGACGGTGTGATAGTGAAAGCGAATTCTCCCGCCTTCATTACTCTGCCGTTCATGACTTTTTCCACCTGCAGTCCGCCGCTGGTGCTGTACGCATGTGACGCTTCGTATTTATTCTTGAAAACCGCTCTGTCCGCTGCATCGGAAACGGTGCCGTTGTCGTAGGAAACCGCTGCCTTGAGCTTGCCGTTACCGTCGTCTGTCACTACAACAGTTACCTTTGCAGTATGACGGTCGTATGTCATCCCGCCGGCTTTCGGATCAGGTACAGTTTCCTTTATATCGAAGGTGTAAGTTCCTTCTTTTGTAAAGGTCACATCTCCGAACTTGAATCCTTCTGCCTTGCCTTCAGCCACAGCACCCTTTACAGAGGCTTCGTCTCCGCCTGATGCGATGGTGATGACTTTGTCGCTGACAGCTTTCGCTGTGCTGTCGTCACCGGCTGTCAGAGTGAAGTCGAATTTTTCTCCATCCTTTATATCCCTGCCTGTCAGTGTTTTGTCGCCTCTGAGAGCAGTATTTCCTGTCAGTGTCACAGAATCTGCTCTGTATGAATTATGGAAAGTCGGAACACTCGTCGTCAGTGCCTTTCCATCAGCATCGAGATACGTTCTGTCGAGGATGAGTGTATCCTTGCCGTCCACTGTATCTATATATACTTTCAGGACTATAGTGTACTTCGTCGGGTCATATTTCACGCCGTTGACTGTGTAGTTGTTCTCAGCAGTAGCTCCTGCCGGAAGAACTTCCTCCAGTGTATACTCATATGACATCGGCGATTCCTTTGTAGCGCCTTTAGCATCTTCCGCTGTGAAAGGCAGAGAATCGAACTTGACGCCTATACCGGTGTTCGTAGTCTCGATGTAGTCCTTTGCGCCGTCAGGCAGCGGCGCTCCCGCTGTTTTCGGCGTGATACGGAAAGTATATTCGCCGTCTTTCAGCTGTCTGCTGCCGGTGTAATCGGTGAATATCTTGCTGGCCGTAACGTCTACACGTTCTGAATCAGTATCATATACATTTCTGAAAACTGCGGTATTGTCTTTTACTTCCACAGCATTTTCAAGTTCTGTTCCGTTGTCGTCCCTGACTTTGTTCATGACTGCCTCTGCTTTGAGAGTGCCGCCTTCGTCAGTTACGGTAACTGTCACTGTGTATGATGCGTATGAATAGGATACGCCCAGTTTTCTGTCTGCCTCCGGATCTTTTTCTGTGATCCTGTAACTGTAGGTCCCCGGCTTCGTATATTTGATATCACCGAATACCTGGTTTATCTCGTCAGCGCTTTTTACACGCTTTATCGAGTTTCTGACTCCTGCATTTTCCACGGTTCCTTCCGGCATCGGTACATCGCTGCCGTCAGCTGACAGATAGAAAGTGAATTCTGCATCCTTGAGATAATCCATATCCCAGGCAGATTTTCCGCTGGCTGTCACGAAGTCTTTCCTGAGCTTCAGGTTCGTCGAACCGTCCAGTTTGGCTGGATCTGCCTTGTATGTGTTAGTGAATGCTGCCGAAGCTACATCGTTGCCCGGCACAGTTCCCTTTGCAAATATATTGCCATTATCGGCCTTGCCTGTGGCTGCCTTGTCTCCGGCATTGTCCTGAGCAACTGTTCCTGTAAAGTGATCCGCTGTCGTCTCAGTCACAGTATAATCTGTTCCCGGTGCGAGACCATATATCTTCAGAGTCTGGCCGTCTTTGAGAGTGAATGTATCTCCAGGCTTTATCTTGAAAGAGTCTCCGTCTGCTTTCGCTCCGGTATATTTCTGAGCGGTGTACTCATCCTTGAGCTCACTGCCCTCTTTTGCTGTCAGTTCCAGCTTGTATTCGAATTCCTTGTCTTTCAGGCTTTCAGGAACTGCATGGCCTTCCTCAGTCTTCACGGTCTTGCTGATATCCAGCTGACCCGGAAGGTCGAAGGTCATACGGCCGTTGTTGCCGAGATAAGTGTAAACATCCTTGCCTCGAAAATCGTTTTCCCATACAGGCTTCAGAGATGTTTTCGCTGTCGATGTCTTGTTGGCGCCTTCATCCTTGTCTTCTGTAAAGTACGTCAGGCTCGTTGTTCTCGGCGTTCCTGCCGGGATATAGTATTCTCCGGTCTTGTCGTCCTTTACAGCATATCCGTCCAGCAGCAGGTTACTGTTACCCGGTATCTTCACCGTGTTGATCTTGCTGACAGCTTTACCGTCATCTCCCTGCTCGTAGTAGTCACGCTGGTAGTAATAGATGGTTTTACCGCTGACGTCGATAGCGCTTGTCGCAGGCTTCTTACATTCTTCATCCAGATACAGTACTTCGTCGTTCTGGAAATAGTAGAAATCGTTGCTTGCAGCCGGTACGAACTGCGCATATGCACCTACTCCGTCTGAATACTCGTCCTTTGAGTCTTTATCATATTTGTTGGTATAGAAATGTACCTGACCTTCATCGTCTTTGTTGGCATTGATATACGCCTGGAGCAGAGCATCAGGATTTTCGATGCTTTCTGCAACGCCGTCCTTGAGACTTACATCATAGAAAAGACGCATCGGATATGTCTCATCTATGGTCATGTTGCCGTCTTTGTCTATCTCGTAATATCTCAGTGGTATCAGGTTTGCCGGGATCTTCACTGTGACAAGATCTCCTGTCTGCAGCTGGTCATCGCCGGTTGCCTTTTCTACTGTTATCTCGATGTCCTTGAGGTTGCCCTCCGGATAAACATGGTTCGTATCCGGGATATCCTCGCTGAATATATATTTTACAGTCTTTTTGTTTCCTGCAGTTGTTTCTTCTTTGCTGGTATACTTGAACGGCTGATCTGCATAGGTCAGCGTATTCAGATCGTCCACCTGCATATAGTCCCCCAGCTGATCTGTCAAGGTGATATATCCGGTCCTGTTTGGATCCTTGCCCTGTTCTATCTCTGTCGGCGACTGTGCCAATGCGACTATCTCATCTCCGATATCTGTGAATATGTTGTTCAGATCTGAAGCGTTGGTTGCCGCCTTGTAGTACTGTGTATCGTCGTCATTGCCGTCCTTGGCACGGGTGCCCAGGTTATTGTAAGCTGTGGCGTCAGGGTAGTTGCTGGACAAACCATGCATATAAGCGTTGAACTTTTCTTTGTCAGTCCAGTCCCAACCCCAGCCTGTATGCCCTGTGACACTGGCATCTGCATCATCGAATACACCTATTGTGTAGATATATGCATCTGATTTGATGGTCTTGGCAGATGCTATCGCTTTGTTTGCAACACCATCCACGAATCCACTGGAATGGTTTGGTTCACCGTCTGTGAAGAATATGACTACTCTCTGAACATTCTTACGGTCGCTGCTGCTGGATTCATCAGACTTGCTTCTGTCCACCAGCGTCTTCGCAAGCTCCATACCATTGTCAGCGGCAGTAGCACCTGCAGGATTAAGAGCATCGACCCTGTCTTTCAGCTGCGACCGGTTGCTGCTGGTGTACGCTCCGTAATTGCTTACGATCTGAGTATAGTTGTAAGTGTAACCTCTGTCACGATAAGTATCGTTACCGACCTTGTCGGTTTTGCTGCCGGCAAACTTCACCAGAGAGATACGGCTCTGCAGATCAGCCGGCCGCTTGTCGTTCTCCTCTGCCGATCTGTCGATGAAGCTGTTCACCGCATTTTTCAGCTTGTCGATTTTCTTATCATCATTCCTATCCCGGTCATCCATACTGCCGGACACGTCCAGTACCAGTACTATATCAAGCGGTACTGTCGACTGCCCGATTATCTTTGCAGTAGATGACAATGCTGACAGACTCACAAGAAAATCAGAAGTATTGTTCTTCCTGATCGTCTTGGTGTCCTGTTTCGGATTTGTGAGTGTGATGTCTCCTGTAGATACGGACTTGTCCGTCCATATCCTGCCGATGTTCTTCGTGCTGTCATCCAGCGCATTCGCATCATGCCACTTGTTTACAGTAATGTCATCTGCAACGGTGTTCTCAGCGGCTCCTGCCGACTGAGGCCATAATCCGAATACCATAACAGCGACGACCAGAAACGCCAGCACTGAAGCAATCTTTTTCCCCCGTTTGCTTCCTGCTTTCATTTAAGTCTCCTCCTGTTAATGTATACTGTGCTGCAATATCCAGGTAACTGCTACCGTGGTCCCCTGCTGATAAAACCCTTGTCAGACACATTGCAGCTATTTCTGTGCCTGATCCTGCCTGATTCTCATTTTTCCCTTATAAACATGGATCCTGTAAACTTGCTGTTACTGGTATAGATTTTGTTCCGACCCATTGACTGACCTGATATCCAAAATGAAGGACGATCCTGCTGTGAAAGATATTACTTTTTCAGTTTCAGATATACAACAAAGCATGGCTTCACGCCATGTCATGTTTTTAACTATTCAGCCATAATTCCCCATAATATATATAGATGTAGTAACATCTATATTTTATGTATGCTAATAATACTACCCCCCCCCCTGAAAAGTCAAGGAAAGATGGCTGTTTTCCAACACTTCAGGCTGAAAAAATTTTGATTTTTTATTTTTTTATGAATACGGCACAATTATTAGCTGACCTTTTGGTTAATCATAACAATAAAACCTTTCATATCTTTCCCTATGCAATAGTATGAAATGTCTGCAAGCTAACCTTTTTGAAACGCAAAAATCCCTTGCGAGAAAAGAAATTATGACTGCCGGGAAGACCCCTCCCTGTACGATAAAAAACCGCCGGGATCTGATATCCTGACGGTTCACTGTTCATGGCACCCCTAGCCGGAATCGAACCAGCAACTAACCCTTAGGAGGGGCTTGTTATATCCATTTAACTATAGAGGCACATCTCTTATTCATTTATGACTTTTCACAAAATCAGTTTATATTATACTCCATGGCGGGATGATTTTCAATAAGAATTTTTGCATCATAATTAAAAAAAGGGTACAATACAAAATCTTCGATTTCTCTGCACACATGTTGCTGCTATGCAGCAACGCATCTGATGTACTTTTGTTGATATTTCCTACATAATAAAAAACACCTTCCACTGTGCTTTCGCCTGTAAAAGGTGTTCTGTCTGCTGTTTATGAAAGCTGCTCCATGTCTTCGCTCTGTCCTGAGCTTACGGAGTGTTTCACTCTGTCGCGTTCTTCGGCTTTCTTGGCGTCGTTCCAGTGATCCATCGTACCTACGAGGTATCCTGTGATCCTTCTTATCCTCTCGAAAGGTACATGCGAGAATGTATAATCCAGGTCTGCATAATCACCGTCGATGTTGATGTCCAGCGTTTCCAGCTTCCTGTTGTACTTTTCCTGCAGATAGTCTACATAAGCCTGAGCTTCCCTCGGATCTGCGTTTCCTGTGATGGTAACTGACATATATATCCCTCCCTGTGATTTTCGTATATCGGTCGCCGGCATAACCGGCAGCCTGATGATGCAGCTATGATTTTTCACATCATCTTGATATGATTATACACCTGCACACTATATTCTGTATATAGATGCCTGCCAAAAATACATCAAAAAAACATAGTGGACTATTTTAATCCATGATTTTCACATACCGTGTCACAAGGTCATAGCTGTTATATTTCCGGCAGTACCGCTGCATGCGCTGATTTCTATACATACGGACAGGTTTTTCTGGTATCATCTGAAAGATTTCCTCATACACTGATTGCCGCATGAGCAGCCGGCGTAACTTGCATTCACTTCATTCGATGCGCCGCATCAGACCTCTGCAGATGTCATCCGCTGCACTGCCTCTTGCAGGTTGCTGGATTTCCTTTAAATATATGAAATAACAGTCGTTTTACCTGTCGACAAAATAACTTTCCGTATGTTACAATACTGTCGAAAATAAATGAAGAGGCTTTCATGTGTCTGCGGCAGACTCTTTACAAAGTCATGCCTCAGTTGAAAAGGGAAACCGGTGGAAATCCGGTGCGGTACCGCCACTGTAAGCAGCGAGCAGCTTTTCGATGATGTCACTGGATAGAAACTTCCGGGAAGGCAGATATGCTGCAGCGACCTGCAAGCCAGGAGACCTGCATGGATGCTGCGCAGAGCAGCCGACGGATATTTCGGCACGACTGCGATACCG
The DNA here is from genome assembly GCA_934277495.1 of uncultured Clostridia bacterium. GTDB lineage: Bacteria > Bacillota > Clostridia > Peptostreptococcales > Anaerovoracaceae > Lentihominibacter. The sequence continues at coordinate 22,434 of CAKQUI010000022.1, forward strand.
GAGCCTTCAGACGGTATGATATCAGGTCAAAGCTATTCTCTTTACAGGATGATTTCAACGATATCCTGATATGGCTGAAAAGATTTTACTTATGACCGGCACCGGGAAATGATATACAGATTTGCAAAAAACGGACTGCAGATGAATGCAGCTCGTTTTTTTGTTAGCGTATACTGTCCTGCTCTATGGACTGACCGCTGTGAATTTTTCAGGAGAACAGGTATATTCCACGGCTTCTGCCAGACCGGTCCAGCACCCGTACTGCAGGGGAGCAATGTCATCAATCCAATTATACGTCTGCTGCTCAGATAAAACAAAACTATCAAAAGGAGGGATTTTTCAATGAAGGAAAATCACAGAAAACGCATTGCGGTCAGCTGGCTGCTTGCCATCATGATGCTCATCACCTGCATCCCGGCAACAGCGTTTGCTGACAGCACTTCCGGATGGAATGGCGAACCGGCGGCAGAGGCACCTGCCGTAAGTGAATCCGGCGGGATCTCATGGTATCAGATAGAAGATGCCGCAGACCTGGCATGGTTTGCCAAAGAAATCAATGACGGCACAGAGGGCGCTGCCGGAAGCGACGCCAACGCCGTACTCACATCCGATATCGACCTTAATGGTCAGAACTGGACAGCCATAGGCACGACAGATAATCCGTTCAAGGGCAAATTCGACGGCAAAGGCCACAGCATCAGCAATCTCAGCATCGATGCATCATCCGGATACCAGGGTCTCTTCGGCGACTCATACGGCACCGTCAGCAATGTCGATATCAAGTCAGGCAAGGTGACCAGCACTACCAGCAACACAGGATCGCTGATGGGTATGAACAATGCCGGCGGCATCGTGGAAAACTGCAGCAGCACCGCTGTTGTTACTGACAATTCAACTTCCAGATCATCGTACTTCGGCGGTCTTGTCGGCAACAATTCCGGAACTATCACAAAGTCATCCTTCACAGGTACAGTACAGACAGGCAACGAAACCATCAAACAGAAGAAT
>CAKQUI010000023.1 GCA_934277495.1 uncultured Clostridia bacterium
CTTGTTTGATGTCAGAAATCTGTTCATTATTTTTTCTCCTTTTCTCTGATGAGTTTCATGCACTCTGCCACGTCTTCAATAGTGCCGTAGCAGGTGCAGGCTTCTTTATATGCGATAAGCTCGCTGATGCTCATTTCTTCTGGTTTCATGTTTCCTCCATTAAAAAAGAACGACTGATTAGCCGTTCTACGCTGTTCTTTTCCACATATATACCACAAGGTATGGCGGCATATTTTTGCCAGTGCCGGATTCACCGTTGGTGCTGGTGCCGATACCTCCACCGCCGCCTGTATCATAATGGATCCATTTATATGTCGAGCCTGATGCGACACCTCCGCTTTTCTGTCTGAATGTCGGCATCGTGTGGTTGTGCGATACTACTACCGCATCGGCTGAACCGCCGGTCGTACCTGCGGAATAGCTGCCCCCTGCTGCAAGCAGGAATTTATCTTTTATCTGCTCCCACGTACCGCCGAACAGCGTTTTGGGGTTCACGTTGTTGACACTCAGATAAATCGAGCCTACAGGATAAATCATGTCTACTACAGACTTGCCATTGACTCTGAGTTCATCGGCAACAATGTCAAACGGTATTTTCTCATAGCCGCAATCAGTCAATGGGTCATCGTAATCGGTCGGATCATCGGTCCAGTTATATGAATACATCCGATTGACTTTATCATCCTCAACCGATGCTGGACGAATGTACAGAGCTGGACATGAAAACCCATTCGTATCGTCGTTTATATAACGAAATGCGTGTATACCGCCAGAAGCTGTTGAGAATAGAGATGTTTCATTGTTACCGTTCAGACGTAATGCATATGTATCAATGTCGTTTACACGCAGCGTATTACTTATGTTGGTAACTTGATCATATACGCTTAAAGCTCCGAATTTAAAACCATCAACAGTCATAGACATGTCAACGCTGTTCACGGAAATGCTTGCTTTCGGATTGAACGTACTCAGAAGATCATCAGTAAACGATTGGTTGCGATACACCTGCTGGTTCTGTGCAGCCCATTTTATTTTTATCGTAGGATTCACCACTGTTCCGGTCGATGTCGTACCCGCAACTCTGACCTGCAATCCAAGTCTAAAAGATGAAGCTCCCCTTGCTTTCACCTGTTGCTTTGCATTCGTTATATCCAGCGCAGAAAAACTGCCGGCATAAATAACACTCGTGCCCACCAGAAACACTGGCACAAGCTTCACTGCGGTTATCGAACTCACGATATTACCATCTACATCAATAGCTTTGTACGCTGGAACATTTGATGTTATAGTGTCCTTATCGGCTGTAAAAGTACATGAGTCTATATTACTTACACTTAGTGACTTAGAAAAAGCCACGATACTTCCGTTTTCCTCGAACCATTTTAAAGCAGCGGATGCCCACGAAACATCTCTTTTGGTATATTCGATCCTTGAATCTAATGTGCTGGACAATCCTTCCGGAGACAATGCAAAAGGGCCTATCTTGCCAGAAAGCAGCTCAGCCATAGCACCTTTTAAGATCGAGCCCGTTATAGTCCCGGATGCTGTTATATCCTGTGCAAACAGATCTTCAACATTTATCTGCTTAGCACCTACTGTCCCTGTGTATATCTTTGCTCCGTTTATATATGTGGTATCGTTTTCCATGCAAAGCGCCACAAGTCTCCTGGCTGTCTCCACTGCTTCATTGTATGCTTTCTTGGCTGCTTCATAGCTGCTGGAAAGCGATACGTTTGAGTACTGGAACGTCCCGTCTGAAAACAGATTCAGATCCACAGTGTAAAGACTGTTTGTGCGTCCTGTGGTATAAGCAGGCTCAGCAACTTCCCAGCCTGACGGAGCTTCTTTCTGAGGATCACCTGGTTTCGCAGTGGGTTTTGCAGGTGCTGCTGCGTCTGATAACTGCATTTTGTAGTACCTGTATACAGCTGTCACACTTGCTGCCGTATATAAGGTTATCGTTGCTGCTGTTTTTACTGCCACGGTCTAACCCTCCAGCTGTGCTGTGAATATTGCTTTGTTTTCTACATCATCAGGCTTTACAGTATACGTCTGACCTGTTCCTGCTGCTGTTGTACTGCCGTCTTTGTACCACTTGATCGTGCCAAGTGATGCCAGCGTCGGTGATGTACTTGCTGTTATTTCTTTTCCTGCCTTGTAGACATGTGCTGTAAGTACTGTGGAGATCGCTCCGTTCTTGAACACAGTTCCTGCACTTGATGTTATCGCCATCGTGATAGCATCAGCACCTGCAGCTCCTGTATCTCCTTTTGCCGAAACACTGTATGCCTTGCTACCATCGCTGTATGTGACTTCCGTCCAGAGATATGGGTTAGCTGTTGTTGTTGCTATCGGTGATGTTGCTGAAAACGTTGTTGGTTTAGCCGTCGCAGAATTTCCGATTGCATATTTTATAGATGATACTGTCACACTTGTACCGTTCTGGCCATTTGTCACATACTTGCTGGCAAGATAGACCCCGGTGTTTGCCTTGGTATTGTCTGTGTAAGTTATCACTGTACATGCCCAGAGATATGGATTTGCAGATGTCGTTGCAGTGTTAGCAGAATCTGTAAAGCTGCTTTCGCTGAAAGTCGGAGCTGCAGCACTTGAGCTGAGCTTGTAATATGTCTTACTTTCAGTTATACCTCTGCCGGGATCACCCTTGTCACCCTGGACGCCCTGATCTCCTTTATCTCCCTTCGCTCCGGTGCTGCCCTTGAGTGCCACACCTATCGAGAATTTTCTCGTAAACTGGATATCATCGCCTACCGTGATCGGTATGCTTACCTCACATGAACCTGATACCTTGCCTGCTGCAACAGATATCGTTATTGTCGGAGCTGTAGTCTCGTTATTCGACACAGTTGCAGTTACTCCTGTCGGACACGAGCATGTTCCTACACTCACAGGCACTGCTGTATCACCCTGATAACATACTATCTGTGTGGTGCAGCTTCCCGCCAGTGCATACTGCGTGTCACCGACAAAAGTATAGCCTTCTGACGTCATTCCCACGGAATATCCATCTGTAAGGTCGACTATAGTTATCTGATCTGCTGTTTTTACTGCCATTTCTTTATCCTTTCCGCTTATACTATAAGCTCACATATAAAAGTGACTTTCGTATCCACATCCTCCGGAGACAGCGTGAATGTGAAACCGTCGCTTCCTATCCTGCTGTCTGTTGACAATATAGTTCCGAAAGTATCTTCGTTTACCCTCTGCCACTTCCATTCCAGGCGAGCCCCTGAACCGAAAGAAGCACGAAGATCATTTATATTTGTGATACGTTCCGGTCCGTAAAAAACTGAAACGCTCAATACGGTTGATACTGTATTATTTTTAAAGACGGTGCCACGGCTGGAGTCGATACGGAGCAGTGGCGCATCTTCACCTTTCTCCCCCTGCTCACCTTTCTCGCCTTTCTCTCCGGCTTCGCCTTTCGTCCTCACCCATTTGAACACTGACGGGTCTGTTGTATCCACTTCCTCGGTGCTCCTGCCGTAGGCTGTACCCATGTAAGCTTTGCCGTCTGCTTCGGTGCTGATGCCGGTGCCTTTCTCATCGTCTGCATATGCTATCCAGATATATCTCGTCTTCGAAAGTTCCGAAAAGCCGCTGGCCAGCTGCATGACTTTGTCGCTTATGCCGGCCTCCTGCATGATGTAATCACCCAGCGTGGCTTTCTTTGTTCCTGATGTGACAGACGTTTCAAGCTGCAGCACCTTCGCCGACAGATAAAGCTCGCCTTTGTCATCGACTACGCTGATGCGGTCTCTGATATCTACAGAGGTATCGAGGTGCCTTATCTCTACTTCATAGTTCGTCTCAGGCTCCCTGAGCTTTTTCAGCTGCTCTATTGCCATCTCGCAAAGTCTCAGCTTTGTCGTTGCATCGCATGAATATGTCCTGTATATATCGCCTGTGGCGTCGCTGTTCCATGCATACCTGCGCCAGTTATCAAGAGCCTGTCGCGAAAACAGATATTTACCATTGACATAGAAATCCTCGCCGTCATCATAGCTGTATCCTGAAAGCGTCAGATCATCTTTGCCGGTGGCGTAAAGCGCTGTGGCAAGATTGTTTATGGATTCCTTGACTGTTATGTTGCTGATATCTCTGTCCATATACAGGATCACATCTGTTTCGTTGCCTTCGCTGTCTGTTATGTCGATATATTTCTCCGTCACAGTCAGTCCTTCCACCTCGAAGGCAAACGAAATGTCACAGTCGAAACTGCCTGCTATATCCTGCAGCCGTTCTGTAAGCGTTGTGCTTGAATCCCACGAAAGTGTCCTTGTCTCGTTTGGTATCTCGTTACTCCTGATACTGAATCCTGTACTTGATACGAAATCATTTATATACGTCTCTATGCCTGCCGCTGACTTGTATTCTTTTGCAGGCGCCAGATCGTTGATAAGATCGAGTCCCGAATCCTCTGCATATCCATATATGGTCTTGCCCTGAACGTCTGTCTCGGTTTCAGTGATAGTGAAAAAATCATGTGACGCATCTATCACATACCTGTCCTGCACTGCAGTGCTGCTGTGGCTCCCTGTTTCGGCTCTGAGCACAGAATTACCTACTTTCAGCATATTCTCAAGCTCCAGCCTGCTGCTGTTATCGAATGTCACTCTGAACTCAAAGGATCCTATGCCGGTCTCTGAGTCCTCGGTCTTCGTGTCCTCTACTATCACGAACCTGCTGTTATGGCTCGTTGACGCCATTCCCAGTATGTTCAGCGACCTGTCTGCAAAATATATGATCACAGGTACACCTCCCTGTAACTTATGGAAAATTCAGGGGCTGTCTCTTCGAGAACGAAATACATAGCAGGGTCCGCATCGTACTCATCAGAAGTTATATCCGTCTCTATGAAGTCATTGTTTACTGACCGGAGCATGTCTACTGCCTCTATATGCTGCTTTCCGTCATCATCGATATATCTGTCTGCATAAACAGAAACATCGGATATATCCTTCGGGCCCAGACTGGCATCATCGATGGAATAAAGCGTGTAATACACTTTCGCACCGTTATCATCGCTGCTGACTTCGATTTCCTCACCTTCTTCATCGCTGCCGTATGATGCCGCCCCCTGGTATGCCTCATCTTCCCTGCACCGTCTTATCACACGCTGTCTGTCAAGCAGATACGGCTGATATGCTGTCGTTATTTCGTTGGTTCCCGGAGTCAGACACATCTGTTCCCAGTCGTTACCAAGCGCACCAAGATCCGGACGCTGCATGCCGTCAAGAGTCACTTCACCATTCGAAGAGTCCGCAACAAGCACCTGCGTTGCTGAAAAAGGATTTTCCTCAGCAGATGAAAGTTTGAGATACTTCTTTTTCAAGCTGACACTTTTTATACCGTTCCAATCGAAAGCCGGATCGGCTCCGTATCTGTAAAAACCGAACACGACTTTATACGCACGTTTCGCAGCCATATCGTATCCTATGACGAATTGTTTGTCGTAAAAGCTACCTATATGGAACCCAATGTACTGTTTGCTGATAAGATCGTATTTCGATATCTCGCAGGCTGCAAATCCGCTCTTGTTGCCAAGTTTTCCTTTGTTCCATGTCAGATCCAGCTCCTTGCCCTTCGGGAAAACGCTTTTACCTCCATAATAGAGGTACAGCTTGCCTTTGGAGCCGTTACCTTTCTTGTACACTGCCACCCTGGTAAGGACTTTCTGATTCTTGATATTGCCGTTCGCATCCATACTGTCGCCAGTCAGGACGATGCACTCGAAAGCGCCCTTCTGCATAGTCTCATTAGTGGTTTTGCCCATGCAGAATTTCATATCCCATGTAAGTGTGAAATTCTTTGCACCGACAGCATCATCTGTAGCAGGCAATCCTGAAGACGGATACGTCCATGTAAGCGTAGGACCAGTGTAATAGTTTTTCACGGCATCACCATAACTGGACGGCCTCAGGTAGTATGAGTCCACTCCCACCTGAACGTAATATGGTATCTCTATCAGCTTGCAGCTCTTGCTTGAAAGCTTGCCTGTGTCTCCGCTGGCTTTCTTTGTCTTTTTTCCTGACTTGTATGTACCGTTTTTACGAGTCACTTTCAGCTTTATGCCTGACAGCTCTGTCTTAGTTGATCCTGCCTCAACAGTCATCGTAAACGAACAGGAATGCGCCGTGCCCTTTTTCCATGTGACATTGGAGCTTTTGAGCGTCTTTGTTGCAGTCTTGCCACTGTAAGACGCTTCTACCGTAAGCGTTGCACCTTTTGTTATCTCTTTTTTCAGGCTGCTGATCTTCACCTGTATATGCAGCGTGACTTTTGATGAAGTCCTGCCATTTACTCTCGTCACCGTGGCTTTGTATTTGCAGTTCGTCCCGGAAGTCGTCGCCAGCAGCACCTGGTCTTTTCCAAGAGTCTGCTGGCTGGCGCCGTATATCGCTGCTCCTGTACCTATGCTGCCCTGCTGCCTGCAATTCGTAAATCCTGAATATCCCTTTGCCGGGCTCACCCAGGCTTCGCCGTTCTTACTCGCATCATAGGAACCACTTTTCCTGAACGACCTGTTTGCCAGTGTCAGATCTGGTATTATTTCATCGCCGTAATCTATGTCAGGATTCCCGAACTGCAGCACATGGTTCTCATCGTCCATGAATGCGACGAAACTGCATCCTCCGACATTCTCAAGCATTTCTGCCATATCGGTCTGATCGTATTCTGCATTATCTTCATCTGTTTCACCGTCAGGGTTATAGAACTTCGCTATATACTGAGGATATGCAGGATACGTCCCTTCATAGTTGATGAGGAACGTCTGGGCGAGCCCTGTGTCTGCATCTTCCGTGAATACAGGCTGAGGCTGCTGCAGATCCACCGAATACTTGAAGGGATCTGCACAGTATATCTGATACTCGCCTTTTACCGACATGAGCCCCGGCTCGATATCCGCATTCATTACAGTACTTCCTGTGAAAAACTTGTCCTGCTCATCATTGAAGATGATCTCGGCATCTTCCGTATTCAGTATCCCGTTGAGCTGATTGAACGCATCTCTGAAACTTTCCGGAGACTCTGTCAGCAGCTGAAAGCCTACGGTTATAGTCCTTGCAGGAAACCTCGTATACTTCGTCAGCGAACCACTGGCTACAGTATCGTTGTAGCTTTCGAATTCTTTTTCAAGGGATTCTCTGCCGGACGTGTAAAGGGTCCTGTATCCGCTGATCTCATCTTCTATATATACACCGTTTATGCTTACGGCTTCGACAGGCAGCTTGTTTGCTGCCGCCTGCTCTATAGTATCTGTGAAGTCGTACATTTACCTGACCCCCTTCTTCCTGTTTGCTCTCGTCTGCCGTTTGTTGAGCTCCGCCTCTGTGTACGGTGCCGTGACCCTTGCCACTTCTTTGCCGTCCAGCACCACAGGAACCTCAACGGTAACTGATCTGTATCCGCCGCCGTATGTATATTCATCGCTGAGTGATCCGCCTGCAAAGGCAAGCCTCGGCTGGTTCACTTTCGGAATGTGTACAAGATCTGCTGCCGCTCTCCTGGCGTCTTTGTATCTTTCCTTGATGCCGTTTACCCAGCCTGCACCGTAGTATCCGCCAAGCTCTTCAGTCACTTTTGACGGTGATGCTATCTTTGCTTTTGCTTCGATAGCTCTGTTTGCTGCGGCTACCATTCTGCTGGCTGCTGCTTCTATCGTACCAAGACATGACATCATACCAGCTGCAAAGCCCTGTGATATAAATGCACCGGCTGACCTTGCGCCTGAAGCACCGGAACGCAGTGCAGAATTGACTCTGCTTGTTGCCGATTTACATACAGAAGTCGCTTTGCTCATGCCTTTCTGTATGCCGGATGCAAATCCTGTACCTGCCTGTGAGCCGGCTGACCTCATCGTCGATGCCAGTTTGCGGACCGAAGCCAGTGATGAGTTTATAGCTTTTCCGACCACGCTTCCAGCCCTGCTGCAGCCTGAACTCAGTCCGCTGGCAAGTCCTGCGCCTGCAGCTCTGCCGGCTGACGTCAGTGCTGGTATTATCATTCTCGACGCTGCGATTATAGCTGTGAACGCTGCAATGAATGGACCTGCGTTGGGTGCCGGTATCGTGAATCCGGCAAATGCAGAGTTCAGTGCCGTTATAGAGGCTGCAGCTGTGGTTATCAGTCCTGACATCACGGAAAGCGATGCATTGAATGCCATGAGTCCTGCGGCTCCCGACATGATGCCTGTTATGAACATCTGCATACCCGAAGCAATCGCAGGAAGATCCTCGCCTTTTGATGTTATTTCTCCCAAACCAAGAGCAACAGCTCCCAGTGACGTGCCTATATCGATCAGTGACATTCCTGCTATAAGCTGAATGCCTTCAGCGACTGACTTGAACCCGATGCCTGCATTCTGCGCTGATGTACCGACGGATTCTATAACGCCTGCAACAGAATCCATCACGCTCGAAAAGCCTCCGCTTATAGCATCGATCACCTTTGTGACTCCGTCGCTGAACTTCGTGAATGCATTGCCTGCTGTCTCTATGACGCTGCAGAGCGTACCTCCTATAACAGAAACTATCTGCGACACAGCAGAAGATACCGCCCCCGCTACCTGAGCGAATGTATTCCCCAGCTGTTTCACAAGTCCTGCCATAGCTGTGACGAACGGCGCTGCTGCTCCAAGTCCTACGCCTGCCAAGAGCACAGCTGCACCGAATGCCACCATGCCGACAGCTGCAACATCAAGAGCCGGACCCAGCAGAGCGAATATCGCTGCAAGACCTGCGATCACAACTCCGAATGCCACCATCGCAATAGCACCCTCAGTTCCTGCACTTGCTACCTTTGACATGGTGAGTGCCATCGCTGATACAGCTGCACCGAACACACCTATGCCAACAGCGCTGGCCTGCAGCTTGGTCCCGAGACCTGCAAACACTGCTGCCATTCCGGAAACCACCGCACCGAAAGTAACGAGAGGTGCTATAGCTTTGGTTCCCAGCTTCCCAAGGCCTGTCATAGCCTTTGCAAGAAGTGACAGAGATGCGATTATGGCTGCAACACCTGCCATCTTGGATAGTGCGCCGAGGCCACTTTTTAATTTATACGTTCCCTCAGCCGCCAGGTCCACCGGCTTTTTAAAATTCTTTACTTCCGATGTTCCTCCTTTGAACATGGAAAAGAAACCGCTGATTTTCTGGTATCCTTTGAATGCCAGTATCAGACCAGCAACTGCCGTTGCTGATTTAGCTACGCCTTCTGAATGTTTATTGAGAAATCCCAGTATGCCGCTTATCGCAGAAAATGCACCTGTCGCTGCAGTCTTCAGGACCTTGAACGCAGGCGTCAAACCGCTTACTATGCCCTTGATATTTACACCTGCAATAGCAGCGTTGATCTTCTCGAAAGACTTTGATACGACTTTCTTGACATTGTTCAAAGTACCTGCAATACCGCCCTCGAGCCATTTCACACCGGACGACTTCATTGCCGTATCCAGTGCATTTATGGAGTTTGCAAGTCCTGCCGTTATAGCTGTCCTGATATTCGAAAAGCTCGTTGCGATACCGACAGATGCAGTCCTTGCCGTATCAGCAAAACCGCCCTCTGCCTTATCAAGCTTTATCAGTTCCTTGTTGAAGTCGTCGAATGATATCTTTCCGTCCTGAAGAGCTGAGTAAAGGTCTCTCTGGTTCGCCTCGTTTCCCAGCATGGACTTCGCTGCCTTGTCAAGACCGTAACCCATCGTTTCGGTGAGCGTGTTCCATGCCTGCATATCCACCTTGCCTTTTGCCAGCATCTGCTGATACTGCACAAGGCCTCTTGACGCATCTGCGCTTGATGAACCCGATGCCAGGAATGCATCGTTGAGTGCGACCGCAGTATCAGATGCTTTATCCAGATCACCTGTCAGCACCGCAATGTTCTTAGTGCTCGATACTATCTCATCAAGGGAAGTCGGCAGTCCGTCTATAGCCTTGACGAGATTACCTTTGACTTTGTTGGCTGTCTTTTCTGACGCAAGCCCCATCTGATCCATCAGCTTAGGAAACTGGTTCAGAGTATCCACTCTGCTGACTGCCGCACTCATGCTGCTTGAAACAGCGTTCATAGCCATGTTCACGCCCTTCATGCCGATCTGCATCGCAGCGCCGACGCCCACAATGCTTTTAAGCTTGCTGCCAAAACCGCCGGCCGCTGATTTTGCACGCTCCATTATCGGAGTCATCTTGTCTTTAGCCGACAGTATCGCTGTCAGTGTCACGCTTTCAGCCATCGCCCGCACCTCCTTTCCTCAAAAATTCCGCAAGTTTCGGGAACCTGCTTCCCTGTTTTTTCTGTTTCCGTTTCCCGGCTTTCTCTAAAGCGTCATCGTAGTTAAAGAACTTTTCGAAAACATCATAGACAAGTTTCGTTCTGAACTTGCCTGCCTTCTTTTCTGCCTTTGCCGCTACGTTGAGCCACGCCTGCAGATGGTTCCTGTAATCGAGATCCACCTGCCTGAGGTTTTCTGCCCTTACAAGCAGACCGTATTCTCTGAGCGTCAGCCTGTCCACTTCGTCGAGACTTCTGAACCCGAAGAACCGAAAACACGTCACTGCTATATCTTCATATATCTTTTCGAAGCTGATCACTTCTGCTGAGCTTTCTCCACTGCTTCCGTCGCTTCCCTGATCGCTCTGGCTTTCTTCTTCGTAGCGTTGCTCTTCTCGAAAAAATCCAGCACATCATCAAACAGTCTTTCGATGTCCGTATTTTCATCTTCAAGATATCCCTCGATGACAGATCTTGTCACTCTTGGCTCTCCGGTGTACTTGTTTCCAAGTTCCAGCACATCAGCAAGTGTGATGATGTCGCCTTCCTGTATCTTGGCTATGACATATTCAAGACCTGCATCTTCTTTCATGCCGTTGTCCAGCGTTATCTGCCTTCTGCTGCTGACTTCCCTGACAAATCCGATCCCGAACTTGAATTTGTAAACTGTGCCGTTTATAGTAATTTCAAACATGTATCATTCCTCCTGAAAAAAAGAAGGCATGCTATGATGCCCCCCTTGTATCTATGCTCCTGTCTTCTGCGTATCTGCAAATGCGTACGCTGCGATCTCCTGCTGCTCTGTGGTCACAGTAGCGCTTCCGTCTGCTCCGGTGCCCTCCACGCCGAATGTTATAGAAATCTCAACATGGTCCTCTGCGTTAGAGGTCTTTGTGAACTCCGTGAGATAGCCCTGATAATATGTTGCTTTGAACTTATTTGACTGGCTCTGAACAGGTTCTGCAAGGTTGACCTCCCAGACCTCCATCTTCTTGTCCTGCAGCATCGCCTGCTTCATTTTGTCGCAGAGAGTGTCACCCTTGGCGAACAGCGATGTTGCTGTGATCTCTATCTCCGCAGCGTTAGGCGTCCTAACTGTGCCGTCTTTGGTCACTGTCGCATCTGCGTCCTTTGATATAGATGTCTCGTTCTCTGTGGTGAATGCCATGGCTGCAGCGTCGTCTGCTGCCGCATTTTCAAGCACTCTGTACAGATAGATTATCTTTTTGCCTGACACAGCATCTGCAAAGAGCTGCAGGTCCATCTTGTGTCTTATCATGCGTTCTTTCATTTTTTCCTCCTAACTGAATTTAAAAACCGCTTCCAGCACACCATGCAGAAGCGGTCGTTTAGTTGTCGTATCAGGCAGTATCTGCGTGTCAACGCTGGTCAGAAGCCACCCGAAATTATTTGTATGTTCCAGCTCTGCGCAGAGCTTTTTTATCTTCAGCAGCATCGCAGACACTGTCCCCCGCTTTTCAGGGTCGTTATGCCAGACGTGGATCGTCTGACTGACGCTTCCCACCATGCCGGACTTTGTCTGTGAATCTGACTGCCTGACGTCCGCCAGGTATATGAATGGATAAGGCGTGTCCTCAGGCGGCAGGAAGCCGTCGTAAACATCGTCTTCTCCGAACTCAGTCCTGAGCTTCTGAAGCAGAGCTGTGAAAAGTTCCTGCTGCGGATCCATATCTGTCACTTTCCTTTCATCACTCTTTTGAGGTCTGCTATGAACTGCGGTTTGACCTGTTCGAATGCAGGCCTGAGATAAGGCTGCGCTGCCATGAAACGTGTTCCGTACTCAACATATGCTGCGTACTCTGTCGCAGGTCTTACAGCCGCAGACAGTCCGCCGTCCTGAATACTGAGGCCTATGCTGCGTTTCAGAGTTCCTGATGCTACAGGCGCCTTTGCCATTGCCTGCCTCTGCAGCCTTGCTCCGTTGGCGGCAACGACAGAGTGAACGCCTGACAGGTCGCTCATGCTCTCAAGTTTCGCCTGGAGCCTGTCCGCTCCCTTCCAGTCTATGCCTATCGTTATCGAGCCCATCACTGCACCTCCGATACTATGAACGTGTGTTTTGTCCTGAGCTTCCTGTCAAGATCCACGCAGTACCGCCTGTCTCCTACTCTGATGCAGTCAAAAGGCTTTTCATAGTGGTTCTGGAGCCTGATGATGAGACTGCCCTGCCGGATATCACCGTATACCAGTCTCATCATCTCTGTGCCGGTGCTGTTTACATCAGCATAAACACACGTTTCCTCCGTCCTGCCGTCTTCATAGTCGCCTGTCCCGGGATCATACTTTCCACGCACCGTCCTCTGCATGTATACCGGGGTATCAAATCTCATAGGAATCTGAAGCCCCCTTTCCTTGCCAGTGAGCTCTCTTTGTCAAGAAAAGCCTGTATCTCGTCCTTGTACCCGTCAAAATCACTGTCGCTGAAAGTCATCGTTTCGCCGTCCACACTCTGGCTGCTCATGCCTTCCGAGCCGATACGGTTGAATCTGATGACCGAGACCTCCGTGATGATATAATCCATGGACTCAGGTGGCTCTACATCGCCAAGCAAAAGCCTCAGTCTTGACCTTGTGGAATTTATGATCCAAACGAGCCGTTCGTCCTGCGATGTATCCGCAGCAGCTATACCGAGAAGCAACTTGAGATCATCGAGCATATCACTTCGCCTCCTGTTTTCCCACTGCCTTCCTGACCGACTCGGCCACCGGATCCGCCGTCCATCTTATGAGCGGAGTCCCCTGCTTGTTGTCACTGCCGGAAAGCTCTTTCAGCCTTTTTTCCGATACCTTTATCCCAAGGCGCGGGAACGTGTCTCCCACGCTGTAGGGATAATCGTTATCATGCAGGTCAGTGAAAGCCTTTATCACCTTATACATGACCTGCCTCCTATGCCTTGGCTGCTACTGTTGCGCTTCCTGCTTTGACAGCTCTGTACTCACTGTCACACTCTACTACAGTGATCTTCTTTCCTGTCGCTGCCGTGATATCTGAAGTGCCGTCCCATGCAGTCCACTGCTTCACGTTCTGGCCGTACTTCACAGTAGTTTCAGCGTCAGCCACCTTATACTTATATGAGTTGTCAGCTGCCTTTGCCGGGCTGACTGTCACCTTAGTGTCACCTGTCGTAGTTCCTGCTACCGAGTTCACCGTCAGCGTGCCGAGCCTTGAAGATGACTCCAGCTTCGCAAAGGCCGCATCCTTTACGATCATGAAAGCAACGTCCATGCTGACCCTGAGAGCCACCAGTTCCTGCTCGAACAGGTTCACCGGCGTGCCGTCCTCGTTTGTCAGTGTGGAAAGCTGTGCGTCCTCTGACACTTTATAGCTCATGCCGAACGGGATACCGTAGTACATGTAGTCGAAGTCTCCTGCGTAGAGGTTTCCTCTCTCCAGTGTCTTCAGATCTGCCACAGGGTGACCGTCCAGCGTGTTGTTTCCTCTGTCATAGAGAGTTTCAACGACAACGCCGTTTTCTATCTTCTTCACGTTCCTGAGGACGCTTCTGTTCTTCTTAGTTGAGATGAATGCATTGATATCGAAGTCACCGTCTGTCAGAAGATCCTCCAGGCTGAGGATATTATCGTATGTGATGCCGGTGCTGATAGTGTTGCCTGACTCCATTACCGACTCCTCCACGGACTGCGGGAATGGATTGTCAATGTTGAGGATAGCGGCCTCGTCGAATTTCTTATACATCGCTTCAGCGATCTTAGGCTTCATCTGCTCGAAGAACTCCGGCAGCTTGTAGTGCAGGAACTCTCTGGAGCACGGGATTATGACAGCCAGTTTCTTGGCCACCATCTTGGCTGTGAGCCACTGAGGTTTTGAAGTCTTTATCTTCTCGCCTTCACCTACCCAGTAAGCTCCCGGACCCTTGGCGAAATACTCGAATTTCTTTTCTTTCGAAGTCATCTCCTCATACTTTGCCAGCTGCATCACCTTGCTGTTTTCCATGATGTCTTTGAGTATCAGCTGATTCAGTTTATCAGGTATCGTGCCGTCTTTCTGTTCGAATACTGTAACGTTGTCGTCTTTCCATGTCTGCGCAAAAAGCTGCAGCTCCATCTTTTTCTTGTTCACTTTTACCTCCATCAGATTATTCTGGCTTTTCTCGCCATCTCAGTTATATCGATCTTCGCAGAACCTGCGCCGGTGCCTCCGCCTTCTTCTGGCGTTCTCTGCCTTGCTTTGGCCTTCACGGCTTCACCTACTACGTCATTGAAAAGCTTCACGAACTCTTTCACAGCTTCGTTTGTCTTTTCTGCGTCTTCCCTGATGAGACCCGAAAGAATAGCATCAGGTGCATTTATGCCTTCGTCTGACAGTGTCTTTCTGGCTTCCTTTTCAAGCTCGGCTGTCGCCATCTTTGCCTTTAAGGCCGCCAGCTCAGCCTCTGCCTGCTGTGCTTTGTACAGCGCTTTTTCTTCCTTGTTCATCTTCGCCAGCTTCTCGGCTTCCGAGAGCTTGTCATCAGTCAGCGCCTTCCACTTTTCCTGTGCGTTGGCCACAGCTGTGTTCACTGCTTTCTGGACTCTGCGGTCAAACTCTGCCTGATTACCCTCTCCCTTAAGGAAGTCATCAAAAGACAGGGGCTCATTTGTGCCCTGGCTGCCTTCCCCACTGCCGTCGCCTTCTCCTGATCCGCTGCCGTTTCCATCACCGGCTCCGTCACCGTCTCCCTCTGCGAAGAGCTGCAGCAGGAATTTTCTGTTTTCTGCTATAAGCTTTTCGATCATATCTCTTTCCTTTCTTCTGTCCCGACCCGTTCACTGCCCGTGCCGTTACTTTCATATACAGACACCGCCACACATTCCGGATATGCATCTGCGATGTTTCTGACTCCAACAAAAAAAGACCTTATGAGAAGATCCAGCTCTTCCGATAAGCTCTCATATCTGAACCACGAACTGCCCCGAGACAGTTCACAGCTCGTTTCATCACAGGTCAGTTCATCTGCCGACAGTGCCAGAGTGCAAATAAGCGCACTGACACCGGCGCACACGATATCCTGACCGGGCAGGGCGAATCCTGCATGCCCCTCGATGGTTATCTTGTTTTCATGTTTTGTTATTTTTATCATTTTTCCCATAAAAAGACCCGGGGCCCGAAGGACACCCGAGTACGTTCGCTGTTATTTTGTTTCAAACAGAACTGTCGTTCTGCCGTCTGCTGTTTTCACCTGCAGATTTCCCTTTGATATGATGTCCATTCCTATGAGAAAATCGACGTCATGTCGCTCCAGAGGGAACCCTGCGACTTTCACGTTGTGGAATACCATGTCCTCTGATATGTGTATATCAAGGAAATAGTATGATATATCAAGCTGCCCTGCTGCCGTGACTCCTACGCCGCTCATGGCAGGCTGCAGAGCCATCTTCCTCGCCATGCTTTCAGATATGCATGAAGCGACTGACCCTGTGTCCCATATAGCATTTATACGGTATCTTGGAGCTCCATCACTGCACAGACTTATGTCTATCGGCGTGGCAAGCCTGTTCACTTTTCTTTCATACTCCATCGTGAATGCATGATCTGAGAAAATAAGCTGACCTTCCTGCTGCCGATCAGCGGCAGAGTCTTTGTCGTCTGGCAATGAGATAAAGCCTGAATATGTGATATTATCATTTGCCATTCTGCTTCTCCTGTTCTCGTTCAGCTTTCAGATATTCATACATCATAATTGCAGTTTCTCCTGGAGCCCAATCACTAAACCACTCCGCCTTTTCTTCTTCTGTCGCAGTCCTCATAAACTCCTGAATATCATTATGCAATGACTCCCAATATTCGAATTCTCTGCTATCACTACAACATCTCTGTCTCAGATCATCTACTTTGTCCAAGGAACCTCACTCCCTCCAATAACCGTTCAAGCTCTCCGATTTCCTTGAAATCTTCACCTGCGTTTATTATATGCTTTCTCAACCACTCTTTTCGATACTGAGGTCTTTGCTCAAACAAAAGCTTTGCAAATGCATAATCGTCCTGGCTTACCTTTATGCGGTTATTTATTTCTTTCAAATTCTCAATGCCATTATAATATTCCGACTGCGTTATTGCAATCTTCTCTTTTTTGCATATTTCTCTCGCAAAGAATTCAACCGGAATTTCCTCCCATGCTCTATTTTCCGCATACACACCATCCTTTTCATGGCTTACTGATCTTGCGTGCAGTTGTTCATGTATGAGATTATGCTTATTAACCGATAGCAATGCAGCTATTGCACAGTTCGGATATTTCGCTGCAACATACCCTTCACTGCCATCGGAAAATAAAATTTCCCCCGACCACTTGCTTGGTTTGCTTGTATGTTTTCCGACTATCACATCGGCTTCCTTCGCCATGCGTTCAATCTCCTCGGCGGTCTTTAGCTGCGACTCGTCCATATTTTCCTTGCTGATAAACGTCGCTTTGTCATTCTTGTTTCTCTCCTGCCACTCCCTGAAGCTGAGTCCGTGGTCGCTGTAACTGTCGAGCCACTGGCTGTATTTTTCTTCATCGAGCCATGCGCAGGTGCTGCAGTGGCAGAACGGATGCATGGGCGGTGCATTTTCTCCCGGCATTGCATCCTTTGTCCTGAAGCGCTTGCCGTCCAGTGCTTTGCAGGCGGCGCATACATCGCCGTTGTGACATGCCAGATATTCATACTCTGCTATCCCGTAACGGTCGAATGACTGCATCTGTGCCTCCGTCTGGACTCTTGCCATCTCGGTACGCATCAGCCGCTCGGAGTTGAATCTCGATACGTCTATCTGCTTTCTCAGCTCCCTTGCCAGCACGTCAGGGTGCCTGCCCTGTATCATGCCGGTCTGCAGCAGTTTTGATATCTCTGATCTCAGCAGGTCCTGATTCGCCCAGATCCGCTGTGAGAACGTAGCATTGTGAAATGACGCTCCGACTATCGACGAAGCTGCAAGTGTCACATCTCCGACAGACTCGCCGAGGATCCCGGCCTGACGTTCGAATTCCTCTGTCGTCCTGTCGGTCAGCTTCTGTTCAAAGAATTTCTGCATCTCGTCGAAGCTGCTGACAAGTTCAAGGCCTATCTGTGCTTTCAGCATTTCAAGGCGATTGACTTTCATCGTCAGATTGTACAGTCTCATTTCCTCGTTGGCCTGCTTCGAGAAATCCTTTTCCCTGACGTACTTCTCAGCTTTGCGTGAATATGCCTCGATATCCAGCTTTGAGACACGTTTCTTTGCTTCGGCTATAGTTATGCCCTCTTTGCCTGCATAACGTCCGTAAAACGCATCTATCTCTTTCTGGATATTGTCCATAGCATCGCTGTATATCCTATTCAGTTCTTTTGCGTATTCTGCTTCAGACTTCAGATTCTTTTTCAGATTCTTCTGCTCACGCCTGCGCCAGTATTCTTTACTTGCTGCCATTGTTATCACCGCTGCCGGATGAACCGCCGGTCATGTTGTACAGGCTTGTTATGACAGTGTTCTGCTGCCGATCTTCCTGCTCTGCTTTCACTCTGTCGAGTTCTGCCTGTATATCATCCACAAATGAAGCCAGCCCCATCAGTGTCTCCTGGCTGAACTCCACACCTGCGCTTGTCAGTGCCTGAAGCTCATCGAGCACGGCTTTCGGCAGGTTCGGCGTGAATGTCACTGTAAAACTGCCAAGGTCTGCATTGGTCGCCTCGTTTGTGTAATTTTTCATGTTCAGCAGCAGTCTGTAACGACGCATCAGACCTTTCTTGAATCCTCTCTGACTTGTCTTTGCCAGCTGCTGGAATCCGAAGAGCTTGTATTTCATCGCTTCCCCTGACTGAGTACCTGAAAAGGCTTCATCGGTCAGATCCGGCACGAATGAAATCTTGTGTATGTCGCTCTGGAGCCTGTCCTTGTATGCCTCGGTACCGCTGACGTCGTACTGCTTGTATATGTACTTGGCGTCTGTCTGCGACTTGCTGCCGTCGGGGTTGATGCCGTTGGCAAGCAGCAGCAGGTTTGCCTTTTTCATCTTCACGATGTCATCTATGGTGTACTTGCCCAGGTCTATGTCTCCCAGTATCGCAAGCAGGGCCTCGTTCATGTCGGTCATATAGTTGGCTGTGTCAGACTGAGCTGAGTCATACAGATCTATCAGCGGAATGATATCCTCGTATCCGCTCTGTCTGTACCTGTCCGGTGAGTATTCCGTCACAGGGACTTCGCCCCAGAAGTGTTCTTCCTCTGATTCAAGCACCAGCTTGTTTATCGGCAGAGTACAGGTCTTGTATGTGTATATGTGAGTATCGGTGTAAACGCTGACCTTTACATACTCCCTGAACCCGTCCCAGTGCTTGGGATATCTCACGGCAAACAGCGGCGTGCGTTCAACGTCCAGTCCGTAGACTGCAAAAGTCTCGAATACATTGCTGATCACTGACTTATCTTCGTCGTATGCGTTCCTGTACTGGAGTTCATAAGCTCTGCCGTATTTCCTGAAATCTCTCCATAGCTCGCTGTCCAGTGCCTCGATGTCGTTGTCATCGTCGTACTGTGCTATCATCTCATTGATGCGTTCATCGTCGCTGGTCTTCTTTATCGGTATGCCGGTGTTATATCCCACGTCGAACACATTGATTATCTTCGCAAAGTTATGGGCGGCTCTGTGATCTGCCTTTTCCTTTTCAGTTCTGCGTGTATCGTCGTGGTATATACCGTCGTTCCTTGCCTTGATATAGTCATCGAGCACCGCCAGTCTCGGGCACTGTTTCTCGTTGTGATGGTTTATCAGGTCTATGAGCTTCTGCGGATCGTCCAGTATCTCCTCGGCGCTGGCTGCTCTGTATGAACGGTTCGATTCAGGTCCGAACAGCTGCTGAAAATTCCTTGCCGGGCTGTATCCGGTATCTTCTCCGTATTCAAATTCATTTACTTTATCCATTATCTGAGCATTCCTTTCAGTTTCATTGCATTGCTCTGTCTTTCCTTCTGCGGCATTTCCTCCAGTATCGTCATGTCGGAATATATGCCGTATCTGATGGCGCAGAGCACGTCATCGTTTTCTTTAAGCGGTTCGCCTGAGTTCTTCTTCCAGATGTATTTATATATCTCGTCCCGGAATCTCGGACATTCGTCGTATACGATCCGGAACAGATCGTTTTTCATCAGAGTCGCCACGGCTTCGATGCCTGACAGCACTCTGTTGTTTGCAAGGTATGCTCTGATACTTGCCTTCTGAAAAGCTGCCACATGCTCAGTCCTTGCCGGGTCACAGTAAAAAGAGATATTACCGTGTCTTGCGATAATATCCTTTGCCGTCAGTATCCAGTCATCTATGAATCTGTGC
The DNA here is from genome assembly GCA_934277495.1 of uncultured Clostridia bacterium. Lineage (GTDB taxonomy): Bacteria > Bacillota > Clostridia > Peptostreptococcales > Anaerovoracaceae > Lentihominibacter. The sequence continues at coordinate 19,598 of CAKQUI010000023.1, forward strand.
TGTGCGGCGTGTTCCTCTATGATGTAGTACCTTTTGCCTGTGACGCCGATCACGACGATGGCTCCCCAGTGTTCCCAGCCCCAGTCGACACCTGCAAAGACTCTGTCGAAGCTAAGCCGTCCGGCCTGCTCCGCCGTGATCGAATGTTTTTCCCTGTCAAAGTCAGGATAAACGACTCCTTCACCGGATACCCACAGACCCTCGACGCCTCTGTCATAGAACATGCCTGACGGCGTGGTCTCTTTTATCTGTTTCACATATCTTGCATCAAGGAAGGTGTTGTCATCGAGCCTGAAATGATTGCTCATTATCCCTGATGCAGATGAGTTTATGTAATCTTTCAGCAGCCAGTGTTCCGGGTGATCCGGGTTCGTGTCCGCTATGATACGTGCGTTCTTTCCGCTGCAGCGTGCCTTTATCTCGTCGAATACTTCCTGATTGGCCAGTGAAGCCTCGTTGATGTACGCTCCGAAAGCGGTCATACCTCTTATCCTGCCAAGGCCTGATATGGATCCGTGGGAAGTCTGTATCACCTTGACGCCGAACAGGCTGAAGTTATTGTACTTATCGAACTTGAATTCAAATCCATATTTGTTGGACAGCTCCGTCAGGATATTGTCCTGTATGTTCCCCATAGAATACCCTGCAAGGATATACTGGGGAGTATCGATGCCCATCTCGTCTGCGGTCTTCCTCACGTTCCTCAGTTCTGACAGGAACAGGTCGTTGTCAAGCTGCGTTTTTCCGGAACGCTTGGCTCCGTGGTTTATCAGCATGAACCAGTCGGTGCTTCGGCAGGCTTTAAGGATCTCTATCTGCTTCGGCGTATAAATATTACTCAGCATCAAGTTCAGCTCCTATCGCATCGAAGAGTTTTGCGACCTTGTCCTCTGTGGATGTCTGCTCGCCGCCTTTTATCCTCTCTGTGTCTGCCTTGATCCGCTCTATCCTTGCCCGCTGTTCTTCTGTTGCAAGCTCCCAGTTCTTATGCAGCATGTCGTCATATTTATTTATCATGCTCTGAAGAGTCTGCTGTGCTCTTGCCTGAGCAGACAGAAAATTGCTCTGCTTGTCCCAGCTTTGCTGATGCTCGTATGCAGTAGCTGCATCGCCGTCAGATGTTATCTCCGTCGTCTTGTCTTCCCGGTCCTGCACATACATGATCTGCTGCGCCCTGATGATGGCAGCATATGCGATCTGTATCTGGTCCCACAGCACGTCAAGCGGATCCTTTGGCATTTCCTCTATAATAGAAACGGTCTCCTCGGGAAGATACTTCCTGAAGAAACCGTATTTTTCTGCGTTGTTGTTTCCCGGCGGAGCTCCGTCACCGGCAGCATTCCTGTTGCCTTTCTGTCCGCCTTTATTCCGAACGTTCGCTTTCTTTTCCGAACGTTCGCTATCCCATTTATATGTGTTCTTCCATCGTCTGACTGTACCCTCCGGCACATCCAGAGCGGAAGCGATATCCTTTAATTTCAGCCCTTTACGGAAAAGTCTCTCAGCTTCATCCGTCTTCGGGTTCCTCTTTCTTGCCACGACCACCACCTCTCTATTCGTTTGTTTTGTAAATCTGTTTTTATGTATGAAAAAAGAGACCCATTGCTGAGCCTCTTTGCGGCAGTCAACCGGAATCGAACCGATGCCTTGTCTATTAACACGTTCTGCCAGCCTAAACTATCTTCTGCCTATGTGATTATAACATTCCTTCTTATACTCGATCCAGCTCATTTTCTTCGCACCAGATCATATTTTCTTCGTCACGTTCAGTTTTTTCTTTCTGATCGATTTCCACGAAATATATCGGCGGTTTAGTCCCACCGTCAGTATCTATATAGACTATCACGCCATGCTTTCCTGATTTTTTAATTTTTACACTATCATATTCGGCGAACACTATTTTCTCCCTTTCTTTTTCGGATAAGTTATTTTATATTATAGCCTATCGAATCGAAAAAATCATCCTTCCCGCCCTTTCTCACTCCACCAAAAAACTCCCTGAACTATATCAAGGAGTTTTTTGACAATCAAATCAATAAACAAGGAGTAAATTATGTACAATGTACCAACGAATGCATTGAGAAGAGAAGTATCCTTTTTCCCTGATACGATTATATCACACTGTAAATGTGACGTGCAGTGACTACTTTTGACTATCCCAGAATGATTTAAGCTTCCTGGACACCGTCTCCCGTGCATACCCAAGCTCCTGTGCGATCTCCTCCTGCGTCAGACCGTTCACGTACTGCAGTCTCAGGATGTCTCTGAGCTCCGGATCCTGCACACTGTCGAGCCAGTTTTCAAGGTACCATCTCTCTGCCTGTATCCTGCCGAGTTTTTCATAAAGGCGCTGTTTCAGCTTGATATACTCAACATCTCCGTATCCGCTTATCACGATATTGTGAGGATATCCTGTGCGGTAATCTTTAGCTGTGTCAGACAGCAATTCATGTGGTGAAAATCGCACATCCTCGATCTCGATTTCAAGGTGCTCTATTTCTTTTATCAAACTTCTCAGCTTCTTCAGTCTCTCCTTGTCCATTCAATCCTTCCTCATCATTCTTCGTATCCCGTCGTTTCTTGCAAGTCTCGACTCCCTGTCTACCCACTTTCTCTCTTTGATTTTCTGCTGCTGCCGGTCGAAGCTGTCCTTTGCGACCTTGTATTTCACGCAGCTTCCGTGACAGTCAGGTCTTCTTTCCCAGCAGTTCATGCAGCATTCAAAACCCATAGGCGTCTCCTTTTTATGTAGCTGATGCGTTCTTGTATTCATCCAGCCTGTTCTTTATCGTCTGAGGGGCACATCCCATCTCATCCGCTATCTTTTCAAGCATCCAGCCTGCTTTTCTCAGCGCACGTATTTTGCCGTCGTCAAGGTTCTTTCTCTGCGTACCTGTCTTTGGGACCGGATCACACTTTTTCTTGAGTTCTGCAATGATTTCAGCTTTTTCTTCCTGCTGATCAGTGGCCATTGGTGCAGACGTAACAGACTCCGCAGGCTCGACAATATCAGCAGGTTTCGTCACTGCCCCCCCTGCTACCTCCGCAGCACATGCAGCATATCCGGCGATGTCGATATAATTATCAGGCTTAAACTTTCCCGTCTGTATCCTCGCGATTTTCAGCAGTATCATCATGATAGCCACATCTTCAGCTTCCAGCATTACGTCTCCCAGGTAACCCGACCACAGACCCGCTATGATTGCAAAATTATCCTCAGGTTTACCGTAGCTGTCCTGACGGTCTTCACAGACGGTCTTTATTGCAGTGTCTAAGATTTCTTTTCTGTTCATTCTTCCACCTCACTTTCAAGCCACTCTGTCAGTCTCTTCATGCCGTATCCAAGTTCTTTGTGTCTATAAAAGAACTCCATCATTTCCTCGACTGTTTCCATTGATTTTATCTTTTCAAATACTGTCATGTTTTCCTCCTATATCAGTGCGGTATAACCCATGTCTAAACCGTTATTGTATAAAAAATCCATAAGCTGATTAATAAAAAACACAGATGAGAATTGTTCAAACTCTAACGTGATTTCTCGTATAGTTAATTTTTTAAAATCATTTATCTTGCCTATTAAATTACTTCCTGGAAGTCCATAATGCCAAGTAGTTGAAATTTTGTTGACGCTTCCTGTTATTTCGTCAATTTCTTCGTTTGATTCAGGATAGGCAAAATATTTATATGCGTTCTTTATGTAAATGTCAGTAAGCGTCAAACCATAGCACATAGCCGGCGGGGCTAAAATATGAAAGAATGTCTCCATCAATATACAAACAGGAGG
>CAKQUI010000024.1 GCA_934277495.1 uncultured Clostridia bacterium
GGTTTTATGCATAAAAAAACGCCCTCCGAACTATGTTCAGAGGGCAGTTGTTACCGCGTTACCACCTCTGTTCACTGCTCCCTCACGGAAACAGCCTCACTGAGTTCCTGCAAACTCGCTCACTGTGACGGGTGAACCCGTTCCAGCCTACTGGGAGATACTGATAATGACCTCCGTTCGGTGGACTGCTCTCGGAATGTATTCAGTCAGATTACTTCCTGCGCCTCTCATCACCCGGCAGCTTTCTGTTGGCTTCATTCTGACTTACTATTTTCCGGTCGCCGCATTTGTCAGTTATTATGACACGTATTTGTGGATATGTCAAGATAGATTTTGATTTTTTTGTGTGTGGCAAACAAATAGTGACTCAGTAGGATATGAAATCGGAAAATTGTCGGACTGAAGGGTACAATTTCAAAAAAACAGATAGAATGACATATCTGTATATTTTAAAAAATTAAAAAGTGTATATTTTAAAAAGTATAATTATAGTGTAATCTTAATATTGAAGCTGGCTTGAAAACAAAAAAACAGGAGAATAATAATGACTACAAATACTATTGAAAGAAGCAGAACTTACTATCTGGTGATAAATGCACTGTTTATCGCCCTGACATTCGTTGCTACATGGCTGATCAATATCAGACTGCCATTCATGGGCAGCGGCGGACTCATCCATCTTGGCAATGTGCCTCTCTTCGTGGCAGCTATGCTGTTCGGCAGGAAGACAGGAGCTGTATCCGGAGCATTCGGTATGGCACTGTTCGATCTTATGAGCGGATGGACTGCATGGGCACCTTTCACATTTGTGATCGTAGGATGCATGGGATATGTAGTAGGCCTCATAGCTGAAAAGAAGCCGTTCAAACACATGGTGGTGAACAATATCATTTCAGTGATACTGGCGCTTGTTATCAAGGTAGTAGGCTACTATTTTGCAGAAGTCATCCTTTACCATAACTGGGTGGCACCTCTGGGTTCGATACCTGGCAATGTGGTACAGGTAGGATTTGCAGGAGTACTGGTACTGATTTTCATACAGCAGCTTCGCAGATTCGTGAAATAAAGGAGAATGACAGGATATGTATAAGATAATGACGGCAGGACCTGTACAGGTCAGAGAAAATGTAAGGATGGCGAGAAGTCTGCCATGTACGAACCCGGATCTTGATCTGGACTTTTATGAATTTTATAAAGAAACATGTGATCTGTTCTCAAAGGCCCTTGGAACTGAAAACAGGACTCTTATCATGGGCGGAGAAGGCATACTGGGACTTGAAGCAGCATGTGCATCGCTTACAGAGCCGGGAGACAGAGTGCTTGTCATAGACAACGGTATATTCGGCAAGGGCTTTGCAGACTTCGTGAAAATATACGGAGGTGAGCCTGTGCTGTACACATCCGACTACAGGAATCCTGTTGACACTGCAGATCTGGAAGCTTTCCTCAAAGAAGACAGTGATTTCAGATATGCTACAGTGGTCCACTGTGATACACCAAGCGGCGTCATAAACGATGTGGCAGAGATCAGCAGGATACTGGACAGATACGGTATCATGACCGTTGCCGATTCTGTAGCAGGTATGTTCGGACAGCCTCTCGACTGCAGGAACAGCAAGATAGATATACTTTGCGGAGGCTCCCAGAAGGCGCTGTCAGCCGCTCCGGGACTTACGATGGTATGGGTGAGCGACAGAGCATTCAAAGCTATGGAAGACAGAAAGACGCCGATAGCTTCTTTCTATGCCAATATACTTGTTTTCAAGGATTATTACGAAAACAAATGGTTCCCGTATACTATGCCGATAAGCGACATCACAGGACTGAGACAGGCTCTCGATAATTTCCTTGATGACAGCAATGTATACGAGCGTCATGAGAAAGTAGCAGCAGCTACAAGGTATGCGATTGAAAAGGGCGGGCTGAAGCTTTATCTTGATTCAGGATATTCGAACACTGTCACTGTCCTTGAAGTTCCCGAAGGTATGACGGATGAACAGATCCTCAGAGGAATGGTGAAGGATTACGGCATCATGATATCAGGATGCTTCGATGTGCTGGCAGGCAAGGTCGTTCGTATCGGACATATGGGCGAGAATGCCAATGCAGCAGATATGGTGGAAACCCTCAGGGCGCTCCAGGGCACTATGGAAAAACACGGCGTAAAGATCTCATGCGACCTTGCAGATGCTTTCATGGAGTCATACAGCAGATAACTGCAGAAATATATGGAGCCTGAAGCATATTCTTTGAAACAGCTGCTTTATCTGATATAATGGTGTCAGGTAAAGAATAAGGAGATCATATATCATGGCTGTAAGACTCAATGACAACAAAGAACTTGTTGCAAAGATAAAAGAAGGTCTTGAGATGAAGGGCGGTTACTGTCCCTGCAGGCTGGAACGGACCGAAGACAACAAATGCATATGCAGGGAATTCCGGGAGCAGATAAAGGATCCGGATTTTGAAGGCTACTGCCACTGCATGCTGTATTACAAATCAAAAGACTGAAAAAGACCTGCCTGAGCTGCGGATGTATCCGGTGCGACGGGCAGGTCTTTTATTATTATCTTTAAAGGATGGGGAGATCAGTCGTTTTCACGCTGCTGTTTTTTTTCTTCTCTGTATTTCTTGAGTATCTTGGATACTGTCGACTGGTTTACGCCCAGAGCTTCGGCTGCTTTGTACGTTGTCTTGTATATAGCGTAAGCCCTGAGTACCAGCTGCTTTTCCAGGTCTTCTTTAGCCTTGCGCAGCGGTATTATATCATTGAACAGCAGTTTGATGTTGCTGTCCTCACTGTCGCTGCCGTGCAGTACCTTGTGGATCGTGTCACTGCCTATCAGTGCCGAATCACAAAGTATATAGGCACTTTCAAGGGTATGTTCCAGTTCTTTGATATTACCGGGCCAGTCGTAGGACGCTAGGGTCCCCAGTGCTTTGTCGCTGAGACGTTTGTTGCCTTTGTATTTGGCGTTCAGTTTCGTTATACCAGATCTTGCTATCAGTTCGATATCTCCAGGTCTGCTGGAAAGTGACGGGATGTGCAGCAGTATAGTATTCAGACTGAAATAAAGCTCTTTCAGGAAAGAGCCTTCTTCGCTCATCTGCCTCAGATCGCAGCATGTCGTTGCGATGATACGTGTATCTGATGTTATCATCTTGCTGCCACCGTACCTTGTGAACTGTGATGTTTCAAGGTATCCGTGCAGTTTACGCTGTACAGACAGCGGCATCTGGTCTATATCGGAGATGAGGAGGGTACCGCCGTCGGCAAGTTCCAGCATTCCTTTTCTGGTTTCGGAATATCCTCCGGAAGGAGCAGTTTCTTCGTGACCGAACAGTTCGCTTTCTAGAGAAGGTCCGCTTATGGTGAAACAGTTGAGACTCATCAAAGGCGCATTGCTTCTCTTGCTGAAGGAGTGTACCGTTTTTGCCGCCTGGTTTTTTTCGACGCCGATATCGCCATGTATCAGTATCGGCATATCGAGGGGTGCTATCCTTATGATGGTATCTTTGAGCTCAGCTGTTGAACGGTCGGATGTGATGAAACCGGAGCCTGCAAAGACCTCTTCACGCAGACTTTCTATCTCGGCATCTCTGCTGTCTATCGTGTTAAGAAGCTGGTTCACGGCTTCCACGTCCTTTGATGTACTGATGACTAAAGAAATGCTGCCGTCATCATCGAATACCGGGATGCCTGTAGCCAGTATCTTGCGGCCGTCCTTGAGTTTCTGCACTACGCTTACGGGTTCTTTTTTCTCAAGGACGTGCAGTGTGCTGCTGTCTGAAAACAAACCTTCGCTGACGAGATCACGGACGTTACGGCCCAGAAGATCGCCGGCTTCTATACAGTTGATCTCCACTGAAGCCGGATTCACGAAAATTATATTGCCGTCGCCGTCACATACGAAGATTTCTTCGCCCAGCTGTTCTATAATCGTTTTGTATATGTTAGGGAATCTGCTTGACAGATCGTTCATTAAAATAGCCTCCGTTATCTTTTCAAATCATAGTCTGTTCCTATTATAAAGGGTTTGATGAAAAAAAGCATTAAAAATAATGCGAAAAAGCATTTTTTAAAGAAAAAATATGCAGTGGAGCAGGTTTTATTCGTATCACTGCAAAATGCCGGCCGACGATACAATTTACAGTATATTTCGATTTTGTAAGCATAAAAATTTTTTATATGACTAACATGATTTAGAGACTGTTCAAATCTATGAATAAGTGGTAAAATATATCAGTAAATGTACTTTATTCAATAAAGTTTTATGTAATATTATTATGGAGGATACATTTTTATGGACTGGAAAAAACTTTACGAAGAGAAAAAATGCTCAGCTGACGAAGCAGTCAAGAGAATCAAATCAGGCGATCATGTAGTATTCGGACACTGCATATCAGAGCCACCTGTACTCGTTGATGCAATGGTTAGAAACAAGGAACTGTATCACGATGTTACTATAAACCATATGGTAAGCCTGGGCAAAGGCGAATATACACTTCCTGAAAACAAAGAACACTTCAGATTCGAAGGATGGTTCGTTGGAGCAGGAACAAGAAAATCAGTAGCAGAAGGTCATGGAGATTTCGTACCTGTATTCTTCCATGAGATCCCTGAAATGATCAGAAGAGGTATCTTCAAGGTAGACGTTGTCATGGTAATGGTATCTAAGCCTGATGAAGATGGTAACTGCTCACTGGGTGTTGCATCAGACTACACTATGCAGGCTATCGAATCTGCAGATGTTGTACTGGCAGAAGTCAACGATCAGGTTCCATATGTATACGGAGATACTCTCGTAAACATCAAGGATATGGATGCTATCGTTGAATCATCACATCCGCTGGCAGAATCAGCTTCAGGCAAGATCGGTCCTGCAGAAGAAGCTATCGGTAAATACTGTGCAGAGCTCATCGAAGACGGTGCAACACTGCAGCTTGGTATCGGAGCTATTCCGGATGCTGTACTGGCTCAGCTCAAGGGCAAGAAGAACCTGGGCATCCATTCAGAGATGATCGCTGACGGAGTTGTAGATCTGGTCGAAGCCGGAGTTATCAACGGAAGCGAAAAGACTCTGGACAAGGGCAAGATCATGGTAACATTCCTGATGGGTACAAAGAGATTATATGACTTCGTAGACAAGAATCCTGATGTAGTTCTCAAGCCTGTTGACTACGTAAATCATCCTGAAGTAGTTGCTCAGTGCGCTAAGATGGTAAGCATCAACTCATGCATGCAGGTAGACTTCATGGGTCAGGTCGTATCAGACAGTATCGGAATCAAGCAGTTCTCAGGTGTAGGCGGTCAGGTAGACTTCGTAAGAGGTGCTGCAATGTCACATGACAAGAAAGGTATCGCTATCATCGCAATGCCTTCAGTAGCAAAGAAGAAGGACGGAACTATGATTTCCAAGATCGTTCCTTACATAGACGAGGGCGCTGCAGTAACTACATCAAGAAACGATGTTGACTATATCGTAACTGAATACGGTATCGCACCGCTCAAGGGCAGAAATCTTAAAGACAGAGCAAGAATGCTCATAGAGATAGCTCACCCTGATTTCAGAGAAGAACTCAAAGCAGCATTCGAAAAAAGATTCAATGTAGCATATTGATTTTATTGATCGAAAGTGCTAATATATACAAGAGCATAGCTGAAACAGAAATTTGCCTAATCTTTATTAGGCAAATTTTTGTTGATATGAGAAAAATATTGTTTGAAATCAAAAGGTAAGTTATCATATTGAAACAAGATGGTTCAGAAAATGGAGGAAAAAATGCCAGCAGATAACACAAAATCTATCAATGAGTCAGATAAAATGGGTCAGATGCCTGTAGGAAGACTTATCCTTAGTATGTCGTGGCCGGCTATACTTTCGATGTTCATCCAGGCATTCTATAACGTAGTGGACAGCTTTTTCGTGTCGCTTCTGAGTGAACAGGCTCTTGCTGCCGTCACATATATTTTCCCTGTACAGATGCTTCTGATTTCTGTGAGTGTGGGAACAGGAGTTGGTATCAACTCGCTAATATCGAGAAGGCTTGGTGCAGGACGTGTTGAAGAAGCTGATTTTGCTGCCAGTCACGGATACAGGCTTGCGTTTTTCAGCTGGGCTTTTTTCGCCCTGATCGGTATATTCCTTTCGGGACCATTCATGAGGCTTATGTCTGATACTCCGTATATCGTGGATAACGGTATAGACTATATGAGGATAATAACGATACTGTCGCTTTTCTCGATAATACAGATAACTACAGAGAAAATACTTCAGGCAACAGGCAACATGAAGATGCCGATGCTGTGCAGCATCATCGGTGCAGCGGTCAATATCGCCTTCGATCCGATCCTTATTTTCGGTATCGGACCTTTCCCTGAAATGGGAGTTACAGGTGCAGCGGTGGCTACTGTGTTCGGTCAGTTCGTTTCCATGTGTCTGGGACAGATAATACTGTTCAGAGGCAATCATGTAGTCAAAGTCAGACTGCGTGGATGGAAGATGCAGAGCCGTATAATAAAAGACATATATGCTGTAGGAGCGCCTGCGATACTGATGCAGTCCATCGCATCCATCATGCAGTTCGGTATGAACCTGATACTTGGAGGTCTCAATGAAACTGCAGTAGCTGTTCTGGGCGTTTACGGAAGGCTGCAGTCTTTCATATTCATGCCGGTCTTCGGTTTGAATCAGGGCGTGCTGCCTATCATGGGATACAATTACGGTGCCAGAAACAGACATCGTCTCATGAGTACATACAAGAAGGGATTCCTTATAGCATTCTGTATCATGGCGTTCGGTTTCATACTGTTCCAGCTTTTCCCGGAGCAGTTCCTGAGTGCATTCAATTCTCAGGGCAGCCAGGCTATGTATGATATAGGTATACCGGCGCTCAGGACCATAAGTATATGTTTCTTCCCGGCATCCTTCGGTATCATGACTTCATCTATATTCCAGGCTATGGGACATGGATTCTACAGTCTGTGGGGCGCCCTTATAAGGCAGCTCATAGGTGTGCTGCCTATGGCGTGGATATTCTCACGGATAGCAGGGCTTGATCTTGTGTGGTATTCGTTCCCTCTGGCAGAGATACTGGGTACGGTATATTTCGTGATCGTACTGAGACATATCTACAGGGTCGAGATCAGAAGACTTGATATAATCGAAGATAATACATACTGATATTTCATACTACAGAGGATATACGATATCTATGTCCTCTCCGTCTTCGAGCCTGATTTCAGAATCAAGTGCAACGAGGTCATAAATAAGCGGCTCCTGCATGAGTGTCTGCCATGCATCGTAAGTCGCCTTGATAAAGTCCCTGTTAAGGGGTATATTTTCTGAAATAAGAGGGCAGCTGTAAGGAAGCTGTCCTTTCTGGTATATCAGATAAAGATCTCCGTATTCATCGATATGAGGCGTCAGTGGGAAAGTGCGGCACTGTATAGGCCTCTGCTCTCTGGGACAGCTGCCTTCTGCTTTACATTGGAGAAAGAAGACTTTACCGTGCCAGCTGTCGGGGAATTCATATTCTTCGGCGCTGAGCCAGCCCCAGTTCAGCCATTCTTCGTTTCTGGAGAAGAGTTTTTCTTCGCCGGGCAGCAGATATATGCCCATATCTTCATCTGTACAGTTGCAGCAGGATGCACCGCAAAGAAGTCCGCAGTCGCTGTCGATGGGTGAAACTTTATCCAATGTCTGGTATATCGTATAAAATTGTTTTTTTGTGATTGAACTTTTCATAATCTTATTATACAATATACCCTATATTAGATAAAGGACAAATTATTACATATATATATACATTGCGGATTTTACACTGTATGCAGAAAACAATAAAAATTCGCATAAATTTTCGTAAACAGAGAGGTAATTTTTATATGAGATTAGGAATAGATGTCGGATCAACTACTGTCAAACTTGTTTTGCTTGATGATGACAGCAAGATAGTATACAGTAAATATGAAAGACATATGTCCAATGTGTTTGAAACAGTTGTACAGCAGCTCAGGCTCATGTATGAGAAAATAGGTGACGTCAGACTGAGGACTGTCATTACAGGCTCTGGAGGTCTGTCACTGTCTAATCTTCTGGAGATTCCTTTCGAACAGGAAGTGGTGACCTGCAGTGCTGCAGTAGAGGCGCTGATCCCCGAAACTGATGTTGCGATAGAGCTGGGGGGAGAAGACGCCAAGATAACTTTTTACGGGCAGACCATAGAGCAGAGGATGAATGGTACATGTGCAGGCGGTACCGGTGCATTCATCGATCAGATGGCAGTACTGCTGAATACAGATGCAGCAGGGCTCAATGAAGCTGCAAAGAAACATACCATGATATATCCTATAGCCGCCAGGTGCGGTGTATTTGCTAAGACTGACATACAGCCTCTGATAAACGAAGGTGCTCCTGTAGAGGATCTGGCAGCGTCTATTTTCCAGGCTGTAGTCAATCAGACCATAAGCGGACTGGCCTGCGGACATACGATAAAGGGCAAGGTGGCCTTTTTAGGCGGACCGCTCTCATTCCTTTCAGAACTGAGAAAAAGATTCATCGAAACACTTGAACTCGGTGAAGATGATATCATCTTTCCGGAGGATTCGAAATTCTTCGTTGCCATCGGTGCGGCAATGAATTCCGCTAAATACGAGGAAATGAGTTTCGGCGACATACTGTCAAGGATAGAACATGCCGATCCGGAATCCATGTCGGATACGAAACATATAGAACCGCTGTTCAGAGATGAGGCTGAATATGCAGAATTCAGAGAGCGTCACGACAGGGACACGATAAACAGAAAAGATATAAAAAAAGCAAAAGGCAAGGTTTTCCTTGGCATAGACGCTGGCTCGACAACTACGAAAGCGGCACTGATAGACGAAGATAAGAACCTGCTTTACTCATACTACACAGGCAATGAAGGCAAGCCTCTTGATGCTGTTATGAATATGCTCAGAGAGCTCTATTCACTGATGCCCCAGAAGGCATACATAGCCAATGTCACTGCCACCGGTTACGGTGAAGGACTTGTTAAGGCTGCATTCAAGGCGGATCTTGGAGAGATAGAGACAATGGCGCATTACAAAGCGGCAGAGGAATTCCTTCCGGGCGTGGATTTTATCCTGGATATAGGTGGACAGGACATGAAATGTATGCGGATAAGGGATGGGGCTATCTATAATATCATGCTTAATGAAGCATGTTCATCGGGCTGCGGATCTTTCATAGAAACGTACGCCAAGTCTGTGAATATGGATGTTAAGTCATTTGCATCAGAAGCTATATTTGCAAAGTCTCCTGTGGATCTTGGCACGAGATGTACTGTATTCATGAATTCTAAGGTGAAACAGGCGCAGAAGGAAGGCGCTACTATAGGTGATATTTCTGCCGGGCTTTCATACTCTGTAATAAAGAATGCACTGTACAAGGTAATAAAGCTCAGGAATCCAGATGAAGCCGGAGACAAGATCGTAGTGCAGGGAGGTACGTTCCTCAATGATGCTGTGCTCCGTGCTATCGAAAATATCCTGGGCAAGGAGATAGTGCGACCTGACATAGCAGGACTCATGGGAGCATATGGAGCGGCCCTGATTGCAAGAGAAAACTACGTTGAGGATACTGTATCGTCCATCATAAAACCGGATCAGATAGCTGCGTTCCAGGTAAAGACCAGCCATATCAGATGCAGAGGATGCGAGAACAACTGTCTGATGACTGTTAATAAGTTCAACGACGGTACGAAATTCTTTACGGGCAACAGATGCGAGAAAGGCGAAGGCAAGCATACAGCGGAAGAAAGCAAGCTGCCTGACCTTTATGAATACAAACTCAAAAGGATGTTCGATTATGAACCGCTGACAGAGGAGCAGTCAAGACGTGGAGTCATCGGTATCCCTCGTGTGCTGAATATGTACGAGAACTACCCGTTCTGGTTCACATTGTTCACTAAGCTGGGATTCAGCGTCATGCTGTCGCCGGTTTCCAGCAAGGAGATGTACGAGAAGGGGATGGAGACCATATCCTCCGATACAGCCTGCTATCCGGCAAAGCTTGTCCATGGTCATATCAAATGGCTGGTGGAGCACGGTGCAAAGTGGATATTCTATCCGAGCATCAATTATGAACGTATCGAAGACGAGACTGCACCTAACCATTACAACTGTCCGATAGTAGCTACATATCCTGAAGTCATTGCAGGCAATATGGATGATATATTTGCAGACAACGATGTTAAATTTTCTCACCCGTTTCTGCCGTACGACAACGATGAACGTCTCTGCAGAGAGCTTTACAAGCTGCTGGAGCGTACAGGAGTCGGCAGACAGGAACTTGAGGAGGCTATAGAAGCGGCACGGGTGGAAGACAAGCACGTAAAGGATGATATCAGGAAAAAAGGCGAATATTCGCTGAAATATGCCAGAGAGCATGGCAAGAAAGCAGTAATACTGGCTGGAAGACCTTATCATCTCGATCCTGAAGTCAATCACGGTATAAACAAGATAATAAGCTCTTTTGATATGGTCGTGCTTACAGAGGATTCAGTGGCGCATCTCGGCAAACTTCCAAGACCTATCAGGGCGCTGGATCAGTGGATGTACCATTCGAGACTTTACAAGGCAGCTACTTTTGCAGGAACTACAGACGATGTTGAGATCGTGCAGCTGAACTCATTCGGATGCGGACTTGACGCAGTCACTACAGATCAGGTAGAAGAGATCACAAAGAAAAACAACAAGCTTTACACAGTGCTGAAGATAGACGAAGGTACGAACATGGGTGCGGCAAGGATAAGGATAAGATCCCTGAAAGCAGCTATGGACGAGCGTGAGAAAAATGAAGTAAAACACATAGATGACAAGAGTCCGTTCAGCAGGGTTGTTTTTACGAAGGAAATGAGAAAGGACTATACGATCCTCATCCCGGAGATGTCTCCGATACATTTCCAGTTCCTTGAAACGGCCATGGCAGGATGCGGATACAAGGTAAAGAGACTGCCGACAGTAGACAAGAATGCTGTCGATGAAGGTCTCAAATACATAAACAACGATGCATGTTACCCGACTATAGTAACGCTGGGTCAGATAATCTCATATCTCAAGTCTGGAGAAGTGGATCTGAACAAGGTCGGCATATTCATGAGCCAGACAGGAGGCGGTTGCAGAGCCAGCAACTATGTATCCCTTCTCAGGAAGGCTCTCAAGGATATGGGCATGGAGCAGATACCTGTCATTTCTGTAAACATGGCAGGTCTTGAAAAGAATCCGGGATTCAGTCTGTCTCTCGGCGTCATCAAGAGAGGTCTCATGGCAGTGATGTATGGAGATCTTTTCATGAGAGTCCTTTACGCCACAAGGCCTTACGAAAAGGAACCGGGATCTGCAAACCGTCTTTATGAAAGATGGTGCAAAGAGGCGAATGATATACTGCTCAGGGGCAGTATGAAGGCCTTCAGGAAGAGCATGGGACAGATAGTAAGCGACTTTGACAGACTGCCGCTTCTTGATATAAAGAAGCCTAAAGTCGGTATAGTCGGCGAGATACTTGTGAAATATCATCCGAATGCCAACAATGATGTTGTCAGCATAGTAGAAAACGAGGGCGGAGAGGCCGTTGTGCTGGATCTGACAGACTTCCTCCTTTATGGCATGTACAGCAAGGAGTTCAACTATCAGAACCTGTCGGGATCATATGCCATGATGATGGGCAACAAGATAGCTATAAAGGTCATCGAATATTTCAGAAAGCCTATGAGAAGGGCTCTTGAAAACAGCAGACGTTTCCATCAGCCTATGTATATCAAGGATATCGCAGACAAGGCTAAGGAAATAATCTCTCTGGGCAACCAGTGCGGCGAAGGCTGGCTGCTGACAGGAGAAATGGTGGATCTTATCGACGACGGCGTAGAGAACATCATCTGCATGCAGCCTTTCGCATGTCTGCCGAACCACGTTACTGGAAAGGGCATGATGAAGGCACTGAGAAAACGCAACCCTATGGCGAACATAGCCGCTATAGACTATGACCCTGGCGCATCAGACGTAAACCAGCTGAACAGGATCAAACTCATGATGGCAACAGCTCACAAAAACCTGGCCAAAAAAGAAGCTGAAGCACAGAAAACAGAGTGATATTGTTTCCTCTTGAATTTTTTCCCATATGGGTGTATAATTCTTAAGGAAAATAATTAAAAGTTAGGAGGTGTCTCCATGGGAAGACACGGTACAATAGCAGGCAGAAAGGCAGCGCAGGATTCCAAACGTGCAGCGATGTTCACTAAATACGGAAGACAGATCATAGTAGCAGCAAAGGCAGGCGGGGATCCTGACTACAATGCTACACTGAGAGTTGCTATCGAAAAAGCGAAGGGCATAGGTATGCCTAACGATAATATCAAGAGAGCCATCAAAAAAGGAACAGGCGAACTTGAAGGTGAAACATACGAAGAACTCACATTTGAAGGATACGGAGTAGGAGGCGTTGCTGTTATCGTAGAAACGCTCACAGATAACAGAAACAGGACTACAGCTGCTGTACGATCTACATTCGACAAACACGGCGGTAATCTCGGTACTCCGGGATGCGTGTCATACATGTTCTCAAGAAAGGGTATCATGATCATAGAGAAGACAGATGCTATCGACGAAGATGCTCTGATGGAAACTGCTCTCGAAGCAGGTGCTGACGATATGATCACTCATGATGACAGCTATGAGATCCAGACTACACCTGAGAATTATACAGATGTACATGGGGCTCTGATGAATGCCGGATATGAATTCGTTGATTCAGATATCGAATTCGTTCCATCGATGGAAGCAGCTCCGAAAGATGCCAACGATCTTAAACAGCTGAAGAAGATGATAGATATCCTCGAAGACAACGACGACGTCCAGAAAGTCCACCACAACTGCAGCGTGGATCTGGAAGAAATATAAAAACAAACCATAAAATAAAACAGCTGCAATGTTATCGTATTATGTAATACAGAAACAGCAGCTGTTTTTTTATACTAAATATTCAGGGATTCAGTGGCTGAGCCACTTCTGTTTTACGGCAGATATTTCACAGGCTGCTGGCGGCTGTGACAGCAGGAGTCTTTATCTGCAGTTTGGCGGTGGCGGCGGGAAATCACCGCACCCGCAGCCGCAGTCGTCAGACGGTGATGGACCGCATGTATCGCAGCCTGGGTCTGAAGTGCTGCTGCCGCTGCAAGCTGATGTACCCATGGAGCCGCTGTTTTCGTCAATTCTTTCAGGAAAAAGACCAGGGCAGGTCATGACGCCTGATGTCGTTTCCTGAAGAGGGGCCTCTGCGAATCCTGTTGTAAGTACACAAAGCTGGACAGGCACAGTGATCTTCTTTTCACATGTGACGCATATCTGTACGATAAGGTTGGCGCTTATCTCTCCGTTGGCAGCTATGCATGTATCACGAGCCACGTTGTTCGTAGCCAGCCTGCATGCGAATCCTGCGTTGGACAGCTCTGTCAGACGAGGCATGAAGGCACAGTTGCTGGTGCTCGGCATACAAAGTTCGAAGAAATTTGTCAGCAGCAGCGGATGAGACTGACGTGCGATATTGATCTCGGCGCATACTGTCATGGTGCTTTCCCTGCCGCAGCTGTCGCATAATCCAAGATCCAGATATATTATGATATTTCCCCACATCTTTACATTCTGAGTGCCGAATACAGGCGTTCCGCCGGGGCAGTTCTCGTCACAGCTGCTGGTATCGGCAAAGAGTATCTTTTCCGACGGTACACCGTCAGGACCTATGGTTTCAACGACGCCATTGCAGTTGTTTACGAAAGATGCTCCGGATATGCAGGTCTCCATATCGAGAGTGAGATTGTCGCAGTCGGAAGAATTGTCAGGATTGAAGACTTTCTTACATCTGATATCAAGTATCCTGTTTACAGAAAAACCGCATGGGATGTTTGGAGAAAACTTCAGATTCTGAACAGTTTTCATGCCCTGCAGATGGAACTTCACTGCATCATATACACTCTGGACATATATGGGAGTTGCCGTCACATCGTCGAGATTGCCGCTGAACTCACATAATGTATTGGCACTGCGGCAGTTGGGATCGTTTTGTGGTGTACTAAAACAAGCCATTATTTACCTCCTTTGAATGGACCGGATCGACCGGTGTGATTCTTTTTATCAATTTGTTCAATGGCAGTATATGAAAAGGTTCGGGTTTGTGTTACAATACAGAAGTATTTAAAGAAAGAAAGGCGTATGGAATATGATAAAAATAGAGAAACTCAAATGCGGGACTACTATCGTCATGGAAAAGACCGATTATGTCCAGTCGGCAGCCCTTGGTATATGGGTCAGGGCAGGTGCATCGGATGAGACTGATGATGTATCAGGTGTGTCACATTACATAGAACACATGATGTTCAAAGGCACAGAGAACAGAACTGCCAAGGAGATCGCATCAGATGTGGACAAGATAGGCGGCATGTTCAATGCATTTACAGGTAAAGAAGCTACATGCTACTACATCAAGACCCTGTCTTCAAATATATATAAAGGTGCAGACATACTGCTGGATATGCTGACAGGTTCGAAGTTCGATCCGGAAGAAATGGATAAAGAACGTCAGGTCATCTGTGAAGAGATAAAGATGGTGAAAGACAGTCCTGATGATGATGTATACGATATGATATCAGAGCTTGTATCAAGCGGCAATCCTCTCGGCAGGAGCATACTTGGGACGCCTGAAAGCCTTGCGGGAATAGACCGCAGCAAACTTACAGGATATCTCAGGGACAAGTATGCACGTGACAGCATAGTGATAGCTGTTGCAGGCAACTTCGACGAGGAACGTATAATTTCGATGTTTGAAGACAGGCTGCTGGCACTGAATGAGAAAAAAGTCACAAGTGCTGTCGAGCTAAAGCCTTACAGACAGAGCTTCGACGTCAAGATCAGGGATATCGAACAGACACATATTTGTCTGGGCACGCCGGGTATATCCATGGTGGACAGCAGATACTACGCTTTCGTGCTGATGAACAGTATTTTCGGAGGCAGCATGAGTTCGAGACTTTTCCAGAATATCAGAGAGGAGAAAGGACTTGCTTATTCAGTATGCTCGATGAACGTATTTTCAAGTTACACCGGATTTTTCAGCATATATGCAGGAGTATCCCACGACAAAGCAGCAGATGCACTCAAAGCTATAAAATATGAACTGGATCTGCTGGTAAGAGAAGGAGTGACAGCAGATGAGCTGGCTATGGCAAAGGAGCAGGTGAAGAGTTCGTATATATTCGGACTTGAGAGTATCAACAGCAGGATGTTCACTATAGGAAAGAGCAAGCTTCTTTCTGACAGGATAAAATCATCACAGGAAGTCCTCGAAGCCTTCGATGCTGTTACAAGAGAAGACATTTCTGAAGCGGCATCGATGATAGGAGACTATTCTTCATACTGCGGCGCATCAGTGACAGGAAAACCGCTGGATCTGGAGGGTCTTGTCAGAGGATGAAGATAAAAGTAAAGAGTACATCCGGGAGACTCCCTGAATACGAGACAAAAGGCGCTGCAGGTATGGATATAAGGGCTGTGCTTGAAAAGCCGGTGGATATTTGTCCCGGGAAAAGAGCTCTGATACCGACGGGGCTTTTCATGGAGATCCCCGAAGGCTGTGAAGTGCAGATAAGAGCCAGAAGCGGCCTTGCTGTGAAGCATGGTATAGGTCTGACCAACGGTGTAGGTACTATCGACAGCGATTACCGTGGAGAAATAAAGATCTCCCTTATAAACTGGGGCGAAGATGTGTTCACTGTCAATGATGGAGACAGGATCGCACAGATGGTCGTTGCAAGGTATGAGTATGCAGAACTTGAAGAAGTATCCGAGCTTCAGGATACAGCAAGAGGCGCCGGAGGATTCGGACATACAGGAATATGATATAGCAAAAAAGAAATCTGTCGCATATACTACCGTGAGGTGGTGTGGATGACAGATTTTTTGTTACTTGAAAAACTGCAGAAGCTTGTTGTTGAGAAAAGACGCAGGCGAGCTGTGTTCGAAAAAGGGATATGTGCAGAGGGAGCGTTCCGGCCTTATTTTTCATTTGCAGATTATACAAGTGCAGGCGTTTTCAGCGATCCCGACACTGAGACTCCGGTTTTTGTGAGGTTTTCTTCGATGCTGGGAGACTGGGGAACTGCGGATACAGCCAGAAATATAAAAGGGCTTGCAGTGAAGTTCATGACGCCGGAGGGTGTTTATGACATGATGTGTCAGAGCCTTCCGGTTTTTTTCACAGATGACTGGAAGAAGCTGCCTCAGCTGGCAGATACGCTTTCGGGAGGTCCTCACTTCGGAAGACCTGACAGCAGGAAGCTTTGGGATTTCGTACTGGCAAACAGAGAGAGCATAAACTGTATACTGCATTTTTATTCCCGGTGTGGCGTTTCAGCGTCTTTCCTCAGCCAGAGCTGGTATACTGCAGATACATTTATATGGCGAAGTGCATCTGGAAACCGGCATCTTGTCAGATACAGATGGGTACCTGTGGAAAATATGAATAACAGATCGTACCGTTATGCCTGTGATAAAGCATCACGGATGGACAGTATGTTTGCTGAATTCATGGCAGGATTCGATCCGGATACGGCGATAGAAGATATCAGATGCACTTTTGATGACGGGGAGGAAATACTCTTCGAACTGCAGGTACAGATCACCGGATACAGCCACATTACCTCACCCTGGTATATGAAGCGGACTCTTTGCTGGAATGAAGAACTTGTACCGCCTGTGCCGGTGGGAGTCATGCGTCTGGAACGTATGGCAGATGATGTATATGGCGGAGAACATATATTCGCACCGGGGAATATGATACCGGGCATAGAGATGTGCGATGACGGATTTGCTGCTGTAACGGACCATCTTCACAGGATGGCAGGCAGCTGGAGGTATATATGAAGGAGTTCGTACAGGCGGCCTGCTTTTACAGAAGCCTTGATGAAGATGAAAAAAAGGATCTGGCAGAAACGATCGCTGCAGATATAATATTCTTTGATGATGATATGCAGCGCAGTGTCATAGAGCTGCTGCAAATGGTGGACAGCAGCCTTGCAAAGCATGTGGCGGAAATAAACAACTTTACAATATGAGTTCATGTATTATAATAAGCATATCAGTAAATTTTGAGAGAGGCTGAAATGATAACCAGAGAGATTTTGGAAAAAAGAGAACATGAAATACTTTCTGCCTATGCTACAAAGGCATCTGACAGCAGAGGAAGAATGGAGCCTGAGGAAAAATGCAGCGTCAGGACGGATTTTCAGCGTGACAGAGACAGGATAATACATTCGAAGTCTTTCAGAAGACTAATGCACAAAACGCAGGTATTCCTGTCTCCGGAAGGCGACCACTACAGGACACGTCTTACACATACCATAGAAGTTTCGCAGATAGCGAGGACTATAGCCAGAGGATGCGGACTGAACGAAGATCTGGCAGAAGCCATAGCCATGGGGCATGACCTTGGGCATACGCCTTTCGGACACAGTGGAGAATCAGTGCTGAATGATATACATCCCGGTGGATTCAAGCATAACGTACAGAGCCTGAGAGTCGTCGATGTGCTGGAATCCGGAGGAAGTATGCGTAAGGGTCTCAATCTGACCGCAGAGGTGAGAGACGGGATACTCAATCATACCGGTCCCGATATGCCTTTTACGCCTGAGGGACAGATAGTCAAAGTCAGCGACCGTATCGCATACATAAACCATGATATCGATGACGCTGTGCGCAGCGGGATAATAACAGACGCAGATCTTCCGGAGGATGCCATCGCAGTACTTGGCAGCACACATAAACTCAGAATAGACACCCTCGTCAAAGATATGATAGCAAACAGCTGCGACAGGCCTTCAGCACAGCTCAGCAGTGAGAAAGCTGCTGCTATGGATGAACTGAGATCATATATGTTCAAGAATGTGTATCACAACGAAAATGTGAAAAAAGCTGAAGACGTCAGCAAAGTGAAAGTGATAATAACTTCTCTGTACGAGTACTTTTCGGCTCATCCGGAAACTATGCCTGATGAATTCACATCCATGATCGGCAGGTGTCCGGTGGAGGTGCTGGTCAAGGATTACATTGCAGGGATGACTGACAGGTACGCTTTTAATATGTACGAAAAACTTTTTTAGACATTATACGGCACTATTTTGTTTTTTTGTTGTACTTTTTTTTGATACTTAAAAAGGAAAAGGGCAGGTTTTGTCGTATATACTATTAGAATATCATCAGAGGGGCGTACAGTGAGACATAACAGATCATATAATATCGCAGATGAAATAAAGAGCCGCTGCAACATCGCAGATGTTGTAGGAAGGGTCGTTCCCCTGAAAAGAGCAGGGAGCAACTACAAGGGAGTCTGTCCGTTTCACAATGAGAAAACACCCTCTTTTGTTGTTTCTGAAACAAAACAGATATATACATGTTTCGGATGTGGCGCATCGGGAGATGTGCTCAGCTTTGTGGAGCGGTACTACAACCTTGACTTCAGAGGCGCTGCAGAAATGCTTGCAAAGGAATACGGCATAAGCCTCGAAGGGGCTTTCGGCAGTTCAGGCAACAAGGACGAGCTGTATGAGATCAATCGCCAGGCAGCCATGTTTTTTTTCAGAGCTATGCGTCAGAGAGCGAATCCGGGCTACACATACATGAAGCGGCGAGGTATTACAGAGGATACCCTAAATAAGTTCGGTATCGGATATGCAGACGGAGAGTGGAATTCACTGCACGACCATCTCAAAGGACTGGGATTCAGTGAAGACAAGATGTTCAGACTGGGTCTTGTATCGAGATCTGAAAAAGGGCGGTACTATGACAAGTTCAGGGACCGTGTCATATTTCCGATAATCAATACAAGAGGCAAAGTGATAGGATTCGGCGGGCGCATCATTGGAGAAGGTGAACCCAAATATCTCAACTCGCAGGAATCGCCGGTTTTTCGCAAAAAAAACAACCTTTACGGACTGAATCTGGCGGGTACCGATATCAGGAAAGAAGATGCAGTGATTCTTGTCGAAGGGTATATGGATGTAGTATCTTTGTATCAGGCGGGTATCAGGAACGTGTCTGCGTCGCTGGGTACTGCGCTGACCGAGAATCAGGCGGGACTGATACGGCGTTACACTGAAAATGTCATATTGTCATATGACGCCGACAGTGCAGGTCAGAATGCAGCTTTCAGAGGTCTTGATATACTTTATGCTGCCGGCTGCCGTGCAAAGGTCCTGAAAGTGACGGACGGCAAGGATCCGGACGAGTTTGTGAAGAAAAACGGCAGGAATGCTTTTTACGAGCTTGCAAAGAATGCTGTACCTTACGGTGATTTCAAGATAAATATGGTGAAATCGAGATATGACCTTGATGACGAGCTGCAGCGGGTGGATTTCATAAGAGATGCCGTAGATGCTCTCAGAGGAATGAAGCCGGTGGAAGCTGATATATATATACAGAAACTTGCAGAGGATACAGGTATTTCCGAGGGTGCTATAAGATTGGAGTATTCAGGCAATAATAGTCAGGAAAGGACCGGCGTTTTCAGGGCGGCAGAACATGAAACCGACCAGCAGCAGGCAGATGATATGCCGCTGGTGGAACAGGATATGCTGCAGGTCATGATCTCTGACGAACGTTTTGTGAAACTTCCTGATGATGTTGCAGATACAGCATTCAGAAGTCCAGCAGGTATGAATATATACAGCGCATTGAAAAGACTCACCGATTCGGGGCAGCATATCAGTATGCAGATCCTCAGAGAGAGCATAGATGAAGAATATATATACTGTCTGGATAAGATCGAACACAAAGTCCTGCCGGCAGGAAGAGAAACGCAGATCTTCAGGGACTGTATAGCGTCTGTCAGAAAGGATGAACTGAAACGCAGGGAAGCTGAGATAATAGCAAAACTTTCGATGGCGGACGAAGAAGAAAACAGCGACAGTATTGTCCAGTTTACTCAGGAGCTTATAGAAATACAGAAAAAGTTAAAAGAATAGAGAGGGAGCAGGGTTATGAGTGATGCTATAAAAATAAAAGACGGAGCAGATAAAGTGGATAAAAAGATAAAGACAAAAGCAGTTGAACAGAAACCGGGCAGCCAGAATGAGAATCATTTCGACAACGATACAGCAGTGCTCGACGATGAAACAAAAAAGCAGGTCATAAAAGATCTGTC
Source organism: uncultured Clostridia bacterium (assembly GCA_934277495.1). Classification (GTDB taxonomy): domain Bacteria; phylum Bacillota; class Clostridia; order Peptostreptococcales; family Anaerovoracaceae; genus Lentihominibacter. The sequence goes on from CAKQUI010000024.1 coordinate 20,229, forward strand.
AGATAGAGCCGCAGGGAAAAAAGCGAAGATGCTCACATATGCAGAGATAGCATCGAGACTGGGCGATGTGGACCTTGATAAGGATCAGATGGATGAGATATATGAAACGCTTATAGGTAAAGGTATCGAAGTCACAATGGAGAGCGAACCTGATGATATAGATCTGCTTGAAATGGATGATGAAGATGTAGAAGATCCTGATGTCGATGCTGTTATGGCAGAAAATCCGGGAGCCAAGGAAATAGATCTTGAAGCTACTATCTCAAAGAATATCGCAGTTGATGACCCTGTAAGGATGTATCTGAAAGAGATAGGCAAGGTGCCGCTTCTGACGGCACAGGAAGAAATAGAGCTTGCAAAAAGGATGGAAGAAGGAGATGAGTATGCAAAGCAGAAACTCTGTGAAGCCAATCTCAGACTCGTTGTAAGTATCGCCAAGAAATACGTAGGCAGAGGCATGCTTTTCCTGGACCTGATACAGGAAGGTAATCTCGGTCTTATCAAGGCGGTAGATAAATTTGACTGGACCAAGGGCTACAAGTTCAGTACCTATGCGACATGGTGGATCCGTCAGGCTATAACAAGATCCATCGCAGACCAGGCAAGGACAATAAGGATACCTGTCCATATGGTAGAAACAATAAACAAGCTGATAAGAGTATCACGTCAGCTGCTGCAGGAAGAAGGCAGGGAGCCTTCTCCTGACGAGATAGCTGCTGAAATGGGCATATCGGTAGAAAAGGTAAGAGAGATCCTGAAAATAGCACAGGAACCTGTTTCGCTGGAAACACCTATAGGTGAGGAAGAAGACAGTCATCTTGGAGACTTCATACCTGATGACGATGCACCGGCACCTGCTGAAGCCGCAGCATTTTCCATGCTGAAGGAACAGCTGGTGGATGTACTGGGCACACTTACAGAAAGAGAGCAGAAAGTACTCAAGCTCAGATTCGGTCTGGAAGACGGCAGAGCAAGGACCCTCGAAGAAGTCGGCAAGAAATTCGATGTTACACGTGAGAGGATAAGGCAGATAGAAGCCAAGGCTCTGAGAAAGCTGAGACATCCTACAAGGAGCAAGAAACTCAAGGATTATCTGGAGTGATAACGATGCAGATACTGCACGAAGAAAAGGTTTTTTATGATAAAGTTAAGTGAAAGACTGCAGACTATTGCAGACAGGACAGAAGGTTCTGAAGCCATGGCCGATATAGGTACCGACCATGGTTTTTTGCCTATATATATGCTCCAGGACGGACGATGCAGCAAGGCTGTGGTATCGGATATAAGCGGCCCATCGCTGCAGAAAGCTGTAGAAAACGGCAGGATGTACCTGGGCGATACAGAGTATTTCGAAGCAAGGCAGGGCAGCGGGCTTGAAACTGTTGCCAGAGGAGAAGTGGATACAGTCGTCATCGCAGGTATGGGAGGCAAACTCATCAGAGACATAGTTTCTGATGATATAGAACATACGGTTTCTTTCAGACGTTTCGTATTCCAGCCGAGAAACGGTCAGGGACATCTGAGAAAATGGCTCTGCGATAATGGATTCCGGATAATCAATGAAGATGTTGTTGTTGAAGGCGATAATCTTCCTGAGATAATAACAGTCATAAGTCCCGGACATGATACCGATGCTGTTTCCATGAGCACAAGGCATATGAAACACATGAAGCATTTTACAGGAGACGACATACAGTACAGGATACCGCCATGGATAATTGACGCCGGCGGTCCTGTCAGTGATTTCCTGCATATGAACCTCGATCGTGAGAAAAGGATACTGAAAAATGTCATGATGTCGAAAAGTCGCAGGATAGATCAGGAAGAACATATATGCAGCAATATTTACTACATAAAATCTTTGATAAAGGAGATAGAAAATGGAAAAGAAAAATGACAGACCTTTATCTGCCGCAGAGATAGTGGATATAATAGAGTCTGTGATACCTCCGCAGCTGCAGGAAAGCTGGGACAACAGCGGGTCGCAGATCATTTTCGGAGAGAAAGACGTCAGGAAGATCCTGCTGTCTATAGATATCGATGAAAGAGTGATAAAAGAATCTGACGACATAGGAGCAGATATGATAATCACGCATCACCCTATGCTTTTCAACAGTATAAAATCCATAGATGCCGATACACCGAAAGGGAAACTGCTGTACCATCTGTTCAAGCGTGAACTGTCGGTCTATTCATGTCATACGCCTTTTGACAAGATAAAGGGGGGCAATAACGACAGGATCGCAGAACTTCTGGGGCTCGGTTCGATAAAGAATCTGGCAGGAGATCCGGTGGACTCTCCGCAGAAAATGATAGAAAACAGGACAGAAGCTGATATTGGCAGGATCGGCAGACTGAAAGAAGGTCTTACGGTAAAACAGATGATAGAACGTATCTCGTCTGCTCTTGAAATGAGTCTGAGACAGATAAGGGTAGCTGGAGATATGGACAGGATCGTCAAGACGATAGGCATATGTACAGGAGCCGGAGCTGATCTCATGGAAACTGCCAGAGAAAGCGGATGTAATATGTTCATAACAGGGGATGTCAAGTATCACGAGGCGCAGATGGCAGATGAACTCGATATCTGTCTCATAGATGCAGGACATTACCATACGGAGAAGTTCTTTGGCAGAGCTTTCTGTGACATGGTGCAGAAGAAACTGGGCGATAAAGTAGAAATCTGCCTGTCAAAGGTTGATTTCGACCCGTTCATAATGTTATAATTTTTTCGGGTAAGACAGACGATTGCGTATATCTTAGGGATATATGAGGAAAGTCCGGGCTCCGCAGGGCAAGGATGC
>CAKQUI010000025.1 GCA_934277495.1 uncultured Clostridia bacterium
GTTCTTCTGAAAACCTGTTCTTCAAATAAATTTTTGCTTATTTTATTCATTTATATACTAAATCCCTTTCAAATAAATCACTTTATCTTCCCGACCTTTTATATCATCCTGCTTTTCTGATATGAACATCCGGCAGGACAATGTATCTACTATACCATATCCCGCATGAGATTTCAAGATTGACGGTGCAGACTCACGCTTCACACCGCTCCTTCCTCATGCCCCAGATGACTACTGCAAAAAGCATGATCGCCAGCACTGCCATCAGTGCCGAATACATCACCGTTGCTCCGTGTATGCCGCCTCCCAGCACGAAACGCTTCGACATGAATTTTGCCGCCAGTGCCGTTATACCGTAGCACACTATCAGAGAGCTGTGACACCTTATTATCGTTATCACAGTGCTGAAGAATGTGGCGTACGCCAGCATACCGCCGCCGATCATCACGATGCAGAGCTCCTGTCTGAACTGAGACAGGTCCACTCCGAAAATGAAAGACAGCACCGGTATACCTATCGTATATGCCACTGCAAGACCAAGTACCGTCAGTCCGGCGATCAGCGCCATCTGACGCATCACCAGTTTCCTAAGCTTTCCAAGCTCGCCGCTTACCCAGAGCTTTGCGTAGGATGTCAGTATAGGATTGAATATGAAATGCGCCATCAGTCCCACTGCAAATGCGGGCATGAATATCAGATTGTAATAAGCCTGTATGTCATCTGTGAGGTATGCATCTATGGCGTATTTAGGTGCATTGCTGATATACATGTTCAGGAACAGGCTTACGAACAGCGGGAACCCCTCTATCAGCATCAGTCTCAGTTTCCTGAGATCGTACACCGCTCTGAATGTGCAGTAGTCGCAGGCTGCATTCACCGACGTGATGTAGAGTATCACGATGGAAACAGCAAGACACACTGATGCTGATGCTATCAGACTGCCGGTCGTCACCAGCATGATGACGAAAGCCGCTATCTCAGCAGCATATCTCACTGATGATGCTTTCGTTGCAACGTCCAGCCTTCCCAGCTGCTGCATCCTGCCGTGTATCACGTCTGCATAAGCCTGTATGCACTTGAGTCCGCACATCAGCATCACCATGGCGAGTTTGTCAGGTCCATAGTCATTGAAAAACACGCCGTACACGCAGTACACTGCGCTGGCTGCCATCATTGCGATGCAGGATATCACACGCATACCGTAATATTCCCCGAAGGAATACATTTCGTTAACATCTGAAGCCTGGAACCGCCTCATGCCGTACTGTCCGATGAACACCATGAGGTTGGCCACCGCATACGCTATGGAAAACACACCTACATCGTAAAGACCGTTGGTCCTGGTCATCACCATGAGTATCACCGGCGACTGGCACGCCAGCACCGATGCGTTTATGGTGTTCCAGATGTATGTGCTCTTTGAAACATTATTGGTTTTTCCCAGTAAATATCTTATCTTTTCAAACATATATCATCCTCTGGAGACTGTATGCAGATATCACGACTGCTGAGTCTTCCTGCCTTCCTGCTGCCCCTTGCGGGTGCGCAGTATCCTGCCTGCCACGACGATCACAAGGAACAGCGTCAGACCTGTCAGTGAGATCCCGATACCTGATAAAACTCCCGGCGTGCTGTACCTCAGCTCTATGTGATGAGTCCCTGCGCTGACCGGTATAGCCGTATACATAGTGTTGGCACGCATGGTCCTGGTCTCTCTGCCGTCAACATATGCAGTCCAGCCCGTTGAGTAAGGTATGGAAAGGCTGAGTATCCTGTTTTCCTTCAGCGTTATATCACCTGTGACTTTCGATGTGGCATGCACATCGTTTTCATGGATATCGATGTTCTTCAGGACATCGCTGCGAAGCTCTGATACCTGCTTTTCATAATTTCTCATCGGCTGACACATCACCTGTATGTCGTCGTAGGAATATTCCCCGGTCTTAGGGAAAGTCAGCGTCATGGACTTCCTTGCTTCATCGCTGTAATACATATTAACAAGAAAATCCTTCCTGTCGTTGTATCTGATGAATTTCTCTGTAAGTACAGAGAATGATTTTTTCGCAGTCCTGCCCTTTGCATCCTCCGCTTTAAGTTTAAGACTGAATCGTGACGGTTCTATGTAGTCATGCTCGTATTTTTTCATTTTCTGTCTGTCGGCCTTGCTCATGGCTGCGACCTTTTCAGCAGAATAGTATTCAGTTTTCGGTACGCCCTTGAATCCAAGGTTCTTTATGTAAAGATATGTCTCGGAGTTTTCTTTGCCGTCAAAGGAGAACGTAACGCTGGATCCTCCCTTGCTCACGACGAAACCTCCGTTTTTCAGCTTGACGCCGTCTCCTGCCTTGACTTTGTACGGCACGGAAACGCTTGTCAGCGACACATCTGTATTGCTGTATCCTGAAGACGCCATATCCTCCGAATCGCTCTTATCCAGATACACGCCCTGAAGCACAGCTTCCTGTCTCTGGATCGGAGTCATTTTGCTGTACTGCTGCGGAGTTATGTACGAAGAATATGTATAACCCAGCGGCAGCGCCAGTCTGTTCTCATATATCTGATCCTTCTCATCGCCTGCCAGCTCGTATCCGTAAGGGGCGTCTTTGCCTGATGCGTTGGAAAGATGATATTTCACCGATGAAAGCTCCTCAACAGATGTCCTGCTGTCTGCATTGCCGATGAAGGAAAGATCTGCTATGCCTACCAGAAGCTCTTTGTATCCTTTCAGGATGCTGGTGTTGGAAAGGCTCCAGTACGCCTGTGTCGATGACATGCCTGTCAGTATGGTGCCGTTCCTTGTCAGTACCTTCGAAGAATTTCCTGAATATCTGAAGAAATCGTCATCCGAAGAAGTCATCTCCTCCAGCTTCTTTTCAGATGATGTCTGTATGTTGTCCACCTTTGCCATATCCACGAAACGCTTCACCGAATCCTCCTGACCGGGGTAGAAGGTTATCAGCCCGTTTACCATGATGCTGAATATTACCACCGCCACAGTGAGGCACTGCATAACGTTCAGTTTTATCCTGTTTTTCTTCTGACAGCTTATCAGCACTCTTGCGCAAAGTATAACGAATATGGTCAGCATTCCCGTGCCGATAAGAAGCGCCATATCTTTTTTATCTATCTGTGATATGAAGCCCGAATATATCTCGAAGCCTGCGCAGACTATGAAATATATACAGGCTGCGCCTGCCAGCTTCCAGCATTTCTTTTTGTCCAGTGAAACCAGGTCCTCCCACATGTCAGTCACGATGTACGCCAGCAGGAACCCGTATCCGAATATCCATCTGTTGCTGACATATGAAAATCCGTGCATTATATATGCAAAGACAGGGAAAAGCAGCATAAAAGCTCCCAGCAGGAATGCAAAACGCAGTCCGGTCTTTTTCCCTTTATGTGTGAACAGCAGCATGATACCGATGAGCACGATGAAAGAATATCCCATCAGCGTGTAGTTCCCTATATCTGCCATCTTTATGATGGATATCAGGAAATCATCATAGTAGCTGGCGCTGTACAGCAGATCCACTGCATAGCTTACGTCCGCTCTGGCTTCACCAGAAAACTGTATCAGCACCGGTACGAGTATGAACGCACTCATCATCAGCCCTGTGACGGCACAGCCTGCTATCCTCAGAAAACTTGCAAGACTGGCTTTAATCTCACCCTTCGGCCACGGCAGCAGCAGTCTTATCAGTGTGTATATCACTGTCAGTGCCGCCAGCATATAAAGGAAATAGAAGTTGCTGGCTGCCGCCACGAACACGGAAAGTATCAGCACGGCTGGCTTTTTCTCCCTTATGACACGCTCCACGCCTGTAAGGAGCAGAGGCAGATATATCATCGGATTTATGAAAAACGGATGCCTCATGCCAGCCACGAGACTGAATCCGCAGAATGCGTAAACGAAAGCGCCAGTCATTATCCCGGCTGCATACTTCTGCTTCATGTAATAGCTGTACACGGAGAATGTCAGTCCCGACAGATATATCCTCAGGACTATAAGACCGCAATACATGTAGGACATGTATTGCGCAGGTATCAGCAGCGAAAGCAGTGAAAGCGGATCGCCTATGACATAGTAGTGCAGCGTCGTATATATGTCCGCACCTTCCCCGAAGCTGAAGGAATATGTCGGCAGACCGTGGAAACTGCCGCTTGCTATCTGGGATATCACTTCACGACCGTAGGATGCGAAGTAGCACAGCGACTTGTAGTGCTGTCTTATACCGTCCTCGGAATGTATGAAGCTTTTGCCTGTAACGTAAAAAAAGCTGAATACGACCGCTGCTGTTATGACGAACAGCACCGTGTATATCAGCAGGTATATCCCGAAAGACATTCGTTTCCTGTCGTTCAGTGTCGGATTCCCGTTTTCTGACATAAAAAAAGTACCTCCCTTGGTATTATACATATATCTTATTATACTCAGTGCCGTGGTGTCAATGTATTCCTGCCCTTTTGCCTTTATCCGGCGTTTCTTTTATGTCAAATCACATATATCCATTGAAAAGCTGTCATTCTCATACTATAATTTAAAACGTGAGAAAAAACATGAAAAGAGACAAAAATATGAACAGAAAACATGGGATGCTCTCTGTAGTCATCCCGGCATACAATGAAGAAGCTAATATAAGGCCGGCTGCCAGCACCGTTTCAGAAATACTGAAGAATGCCGGCATACCATTCGAGATAATATTCGTGAACGATGGATCGAAGGACGGCACATGGGACGAGATATGCAGTATCACCGATGATTTCCCGGAAGTCACCGGCGTCGATTTTTCCCGTAATTTCGGAAAAGAGGCGGCCATCCTGGCAGGTCTTTCATCGGCCTCAGGAGACTGCACCGCAGTGATGGACTGCGACCTTCAGCATCCGCCTCAGACACTTCCTGCCATGTACGAAAAGTGGCTTGAAGGCTATGACGTCATAGAAGGCGTCAAAAGCGACAGGGGCAGGGAATCGCTGAAATACAAAATGAGTGCCAAGCTATTCTACCGTGTGATGTCGAAGTCCACCGGAATAGACATGACAAGAGCGTCGGACTTCAAGCTGCTGGACAGGAAAGCTGTCAGATCCATACTGGAGCTTCCTGAACGCAGTATGTTTTTCAGAGCCCTTTCCTCGTGGGTGGGCTATAAGACTGCGACCGTGGAATTCCAGGTCATGGAAAGGCTCCAGGGCGAGACAAAATGGTCCACTTTCAGTCTGATAAAATACGCAATGTCAAACATCATATCATTCACATCGGCACCTATGCAGATCGTGACAGGACTTGGCATATTCACTCTGATCGCCGCCATCGTCATAGGCATACAGACCCTTGTGAAGTTCTGTACCGGTACAGCGGTAGAGGGTTTCACCACAGTGATAATACTGCTGCTGTTCATAGGCAGCATCATAATGATATGCATGGGGATCTCAGGCATATACATCGCCAAGATATATGAAGAAGTCAAAGGCAGACCGAGATATATCATAGCAGGCACGGTCAGAGGAGATTCAGATGATAAATAAGATAACGACATTCATCATCCGCTACCGTGACGCTATCAGCTATATCATAACAGGCGGACTGACCACGCTTGTGAACCTGGCAGTCTTCACGGTGCTCTGCGAACTGCTTTCGGTGGACGTCACCGTCAGCAATATAATCTCAGTGGCAGCAGCCATACTCTTCGCATATGTCACCAACAAGATATTCGTATTCCGCAGCAAGTGTCCCGACATGCAGTCCCTTGCCGGTGAATTTGCAAGATTCGTCAGTGCCAGGCTCATCACCATGGTGATAGAAGTAGGCGGAGTATTCCTGCTTGTGAACATCATGGGCATGCAGGCCCTCGTCGGCAAACTGCTTACCCAGATCATCGTAGTCATCGGCAACTACTTCATAAGCAAATTCCTCGTATTCGTACACAAAAATGACAGCCATTGATGAGGCTGTCATTTTTTATTTCAGATTTTTATTTCTCGCCTTTCAGCTTTTCTCTTGCCTTGATGGCGTAGTAGAAGACTTCGTTGGCCGGAGTCTTTATACCGTGTTTGCGGCCCAGTGCCATTACTGTCCCTGCATAGTCTTCTATCTCCACAGGGCGGCCTGCCTCCACGTCCTGCAGCATGGACATTTTCTTGTTTTCAGGGTATTTAAGAAGCATATCTATGATCTCGTCCCTGTCCTTCTCGTCTATATCCACGCCTTCTGCTGCCGCAAGCAGCAGTATCTCGTCCATGCAGAGCTTCATCAGACTGACGATCTCGCTTATCTGATCGAAATATCCGCACTCCACACCGATCTCGACGGCTGCCTGACCTGCGCCTGTGTTGAGCATCCACTTGCGCCACTGCACACGGCGCATATCGTCATATATCCTGACATTGATGCCTGTGCTGTGTATCTTTTCGTATACGTCCTGCAGCTCCTGAGCCAGCTTGCTGTTGTCTCCGTAACCTATCTGCATCTCGCCGGTAGTTGTGAAATACACTTTGTGTCCTTTGCGGTGTGCATCTGTCCGCAGTATCACTCCATACAGCACATGATTGTCAGGGAATCTCTCCCTGAGCCTGTCTGTAGCTGTGATACCGTTCTGCACCGGCAGTATCACTGTATCTTTGTCTATGAGATCTGCGATCTCGTCCATGACCTGGTCGAGACTGTAGTTCTTTACAGTTATTATCAGCAGGTCTATCTTCACGTTCTGGCTGCTGTCGCTGTATATTTTCGGATGTATGACTCTGTCATTGACACAGATACCTTCACCCTCGAGCCTTGCGGCTCTCTCTCCTCTGGCAAGCACGTAAAGCTCGTCCCTGCATGCTTCATAAAAATATGTCATCAGAGCGCTCCCTACGGAACCTGCTCCTACGATGCCTACGTTTCTTATCATTGGCAAGACTCCTTTTCATTTTATGCCGGTCACTGATCCACCTTACAGACAAAACATCTCATCTTGCCGTTCTCATCCGGCGGTATCACATCCAGCCACTCGAAGGTTATGTTGAATTCGTCTCCGTATTTGGAGTCCACACGCTCCAGGAAATATTTCTCGATCTCCTCCTGCGTATGATCATTGTTTTTGAGATCACGTACAAGCTGCACATGTATGTCGTGATATGATTCCTGTATATATCTGAACTGGGCTATGCCTGTGATACCGTTAGGGATCTTTCTCAGGAAATATGCTGATGAATCAATACCGGATTCGTGCTTAACGAAATCGTTGACCCTGCCCTGTATCGAAGTTATGAACCTTACTCCCTTTTCTGTCACAGATGTCGCTCTGTCACCTATATCGTAATTTATGAACGGGAAATCTCTTTTCAGCAGCGTGGTGATGACCACCTTGCCTTCGTCTGCCAGATGCCCGTCATCATCGTAAAGGTTTACCACATGGGTGTCGTTGCAGATGTAGTATCTGTCTGCTCCCGGTACCTGGACTATGCAGCTTCCGGTCTCTGAACTGCCGTATGCGTCCATCAGACCGTCTCCGAAAGTCTCCTTGAGGATGGTCCTTGTCATATCGTCCACCATCTCGCTGACAGGCACGAATATATCCGGCCTGTGTATCTCAAGGTCGTTTCGCTGTGCAAATAAAGCCATCCTCACAAGACAGTTCCTCCTGAAACTGAGCAGATCAGGTTTGTATTCGTTGATATCGTTTATGATCTCCCTGATACCTTCACCCACACAGTTGTCCTCCGGCACCACTTTTCGCCTGAGGATACCAAGTTTCTGCACCCAGGAATCTCCTTTCTTCTCATCAAGACTCCTGTGGCTTGTCTTGAAGGAATACATCTTGCCTGTGAACGGCTTGTATCCTGCGAACATCAGGACCCTTATCCAGTTGGCGTTGAGACATGCGGTCTCCCTTGCTGTCTGGAAAAACTTCAGCGGGTCTCCTGATGAACCGCTGGTGGTGAAGATCTCCCATTTGTCATAGGCTTCCGGGTCCTCCGCGATTATCTTTTCCATCCATGTCCTGACTTCAGCCCTGTTTGTAGTAGGGAATTTAGCCAGATCCTCTGCCGAATGGAAATCATCCGGCGTGAGTCCCACCGACTCGAACTTTTCTCTGTAAAACGGTATATCATATGCTGACTTCATCAGCCTGTGGACGTTCCTGTCCTGCTTTCTCTTTATTTTATCAAGATCCTGCGGTATCTTCTTATCCAGTTTCATGAGATATCCGAAGGTCATTATGTTTTTCATTTTTTTGCTGAACGAACCTGCCATTATAACTCCTTCCTGCTTTTACTCACTATACAATGATATTACCATGAAAAACGGCTCTTTTAAAGAGCCGTTTTGATGTTGTCTGGTTTAATATGATATTACTGTCGTTTTCTTCGGGATCGTATTGTAGATATACTTCGCATCATTTGTATACATCCTCACGCATCCGTTGGATACCGGTCTGCCTATCGTGTACAGTCCTGCAGGTCTCGAATGGAAGGAGTTGCCTCCCTTTGTGAAGTATGTCACATACATAGCCGAGCTTGTCGGGCTGTGCCAGCGCTTTCTGATCACCTTGAACTTGCCCAGCGGAGTCCTTGTGGACGCCTTGCCGCCGGCTATCCTGAAGTTGTGTATCTGCTTCCAGTGACCTTTCTTGCCTTTGAATATATACGTCCTCTGTGTGTAGTGACATATGAACACAAGATACTTGCTCTTGCTGGAATATCCCTTCCTGTTGACAAAATCTTCCTTGGCCTGTGTAGTATAGTCAAGCGTCCTGTAAGGTGCATAGAAAGAGATATTGCCTCTTCTTATCCAGTATGTCTTGCCGCTTTTCTTAGTCTTGATATAAGCCATGGTCTTGCCGCTGACTCTTCTTGTCTTGATGATAGTTATCCTTGTGCCTGATGCCAGGGTCGACTTGCTTTCAAGCTTAGTAGATGAACCTTCTTTGTATTTCTTCGCAGGTCTCATGAGGACACCCTCAGAATAACCGATCCTGATATCTCCTGTGAGATATTTCTTCGCAGTTATCTTCCTTGTGTTGGACCAGCTGCTCTTTGCTGATTTGCCGTTTACAGTTCTCACTGCTATTACTCTGTATTTATATTCTTTGTTTGTCTTGAGGCCGGTGTTCTTGTATGTCACAGCACCTTTGACTGTTTCGATCTTCGACCATTTTTTGTTGTAGTATCTGTATACTTCATAGGATGTCGCTCCTGAAACTTTGCTCCATTTGAGGATAGCGCCCTTGTTGTAAGGTTCGAGTTTGCTGAGGGACGGTTTCTTAGGCACTGTCACTTTTGTAGTTGCTGAAACAGCATCCGATACAGCTTTCTGGGATATACCGTCTTTTTCATAAAGGGCTTTTATCCTGAATGTATATTTTTTATTGTTCGAAAGTCCTTTGACAGTCACGCTTGTCTTATCAGCTGCAACTGCTGTTTCTTTATTATCCAGGGTCTCGTTTACCAGTGTGTATCCTGTAGCCCCTGACACCTTTGTGAAAGTCACAGTCGCAGACGTATCTGCTGCTGTCACTTTGCTGATCTTCGGCGTATCGATATATATACCGCTGCAGAGCTTTATCTGTCCGTCAGTAGTACTGTCTGCCGAATAAGGCTCCACTGCTATATAATATACCTGACCTTTGCTGAGACCTTCGAAACTTACTGACAAAGCATCCGCACCCAGTGTCTGTTTCGCATCTCCGAATGAACTTTTATCACCGGAAAGCTTCGTTTCACTGAGATATACATTGTAGCCGGCAGGTACCACTGCTGCATCTGCCAGTGTCCATGAAAAATCCAGTTTAACTTTGCCGTCTTTGAGCTCGGCTCCGGTCAGTTTCAGATCTTTGATATAATCCATGACAGCCTTTGTCTCCACTGTGGCTATATCGTCATCCAGGCCTTCCACACTGCTGCCGCTGTCTTCACCGGTATTTTCCGGAGTTACTTTTTCAACACTCTGCTTAGGCTCAGACCCGGCACCGTTTGTATCTGCATCAGGCATCTCTGTCGCATATACACCTGTACTCAGCATACTTGCGATAAGGATTGCCGAAATTACTCTGCTTAACTTCTTCATTGATTCCCACATTTTCCTTTCATTGCTGTATGTCATTGAAATCACACGATTCCTGTATATAATAATACAAAAAATCTCCGTCAAAGTCAATGGTATACAGACGTGTGTTTATTTTTGATTTATATTCCTCTCACCGTTTTATCATGCGTTTTATCCTGGAAAACACGCCGACAATGAGCTTGCCGGTTCTGAAAGTCCTTGAGGAGCGGAGCCTTTTGATCTCCTGTCTGTTTGCCTTTGCTTCCTGCCGCCATCGATCTGCCTGTGCATTTTTTTCTTTCAGTTTTTCTCTGAGGAGCCTTGTTTTATCCTCCAGCTGACTGCTTTTTTCTTTTTCCCGTTCCAGCGTTCCTTTAAGTTTTCTCTCAGATGCCTTCAGTCTGTCCGCCTGTGCAGCTTTATCTGCGTAAGGCTCTATGAATGCAGTGAACATCATCAGATCCTTTTCTGAGCATGACTCTTTGAACTCGATCTTTTCTTCATTGCTGAGTTCACTGTAGAATCTCAATATCAGCAAATACCGCCTTTTAAGTTCATGTGCGATCCATACTGTATTCTCCCCAAGGCTGCCTGCAGCCGACTTTGCTATCCCGGTCAAAGGTTCTAGACTTCTCAATGTCATAAGACAGCTTTGTGGCGTGACATGACTGTGTTCGATGGAATCATTTCTTATACGCCTTCTTACCATGACCTGCCGGCACGCCATGACACGCCGGGCATTGAGCAGTACCGAAAGTGTGTATGGGGCGTCCTCGAATATTATGCCTTCTGTGAACCTTATATCGTTTTCTGCAAGGAAACTGCGCCTTGCCAGCTGCAGCCACACGTTGACGGCGTATCCGTTCTGTTCCTTGAAAAGCCTCAAAAGCTCCGGTCCTGCAAGGGACATGTCCGGATATTCTCCCAGCAGCATGAGTTCGCCTGTTCTCTTGCCTTTCCATGCTGCAGCTGCTGCTTCGTCGCCAAAAAAATTCACATATGAAAAAATAACTACATCAAGTGCGTTCTCCTCGCATTTATCGAAAGCTTTTTTCAATGCACCGTCAGCGAACATGTCATCGCTGTCAAGATAGGCGATGTATCTGCCTGAAGCTGCATCTATACCTGCGTTCCTGGCAGCACTGAGCCCCATGTTCTCCTGGTGGATCACATGCACGCTGTCGTATCCTGCATCATATCTGTCAAGGATCTCCCCTGACATGTCCGTAGAGCCGTCATCTATCAGTATAATCTCGACTCTGACTCCTTCCTGCTGCAGTATGCTGTCCACTGCTTCTTCGATATATTCTTCGCTGTTGTATACAGGCAGTATGACGCTTATGTCATAGCTGCCACTTGTTTCCTTGTTCATTTTCTTTGATCCTATCTCCTCAATATATCCGGCTTACTGCAGGATACACACTTTAGTGATGTCTTTCGCCTGCACTGCATCTGCGGATATATGCCACATCCGCTGCCTGGACAGCTCGCCTGCATCCTGCCTTGCAGAAGTTTTCCCGTACCTCTCTCAAATGCTTCCCCTGATGACCGGTCCGGTGATTTATTTTTTACATTCTTTACTTATCTGCCTGCTTTCCTGCGGCGTCGCTTTATGAGTATCACTGTAACAACGATCGCTGCGACCAGGATGAATAATACCGCTGCTGCAGTCAGCGCTACTCTGTTTGGCTGTTTAAGGAGCTGCACCGGACTGATACTGCTGATCTCTGTCTTTCTTTCGTGGGTGGTGCTGTAATACTCGGGTATCCTGTCCCCGCTGAAAGAGTCTATATAGCTTGCCAGTGCATACCAGGCCTTCATCTCTTTGCCGCCATCGTATACGATATAGTCCTCGAAGTCCGTCACAGGTCTGCCCTTTATATCCTTTGGCTCTATTTTCAGAAGCCCCATGGACTTTGCTTTGACTGAGCCCAGCATCTGACAGGAATACAGGTCTGCGGCAACGCTGTAAAGCCTGTCGTCATCCAGTTCTTCCACTGATCTGCCGTCATTCAGCTTCACATCCACTGCTCTGTTCAGTATCAGTCTGTTTTTGTTCCAGGAATACTCCAGACCGCTCATGTAAAGTCTGGCGACTCCCATGAAGTCCGATATGCTGGCGTCCACCTCTGCAGCATCTTTAAGCTCGCTGCCTGTAAGATACACTCTCACCAGCGGATATCCCGGACTGCCGTCGGCGCCGTATCCAAGAGACAGGATGTTGAACGCATCTGCCACTGTAACATCTCCTTTGAAAATGCTGCCTCTCACGACTCCGCTCGGCACTACTGTCACATCGACGCCTGATACCTCCTGTCCTGGTTCCTGGACCTCGGCATCTGTACCGGTCTTATCTGACTTGTTCTTATCGTTCTTTTTCCCGGAAGCCTCTCCGGAAGACACAGCCCTGCCGGAAGCAACGCCGCCTTCATCATATCCTGTTATATCACAGCCTTCTGCCTGTGCGATGGCGTATTTGTACGAGTCTGCTATCAGATCGCCAAGGGTGTCTTCACCCTGCTTCGTACCGAAATTTTCTACAGGTGTGAAGTCTATACTGTTTCGTGCGATCACCTGGTCTGCACTGTATCCGTATCTGCTGAAATATTCTTTATCCACCAGTTTCCTGTACTTTGACAGTTCTCTGTCCGTATCCTTGTCAGCTTTTACATTTTCATCAAGCTGGACCAGGCTGTAATCTCTTACTGCATATCTTTCTCCATCCCGTTTCAGGACTATATGTCCCATATTCCTGTTGTAGCTGCCGCATGATACGATATATGTACTTCCCACTGTCACAGGCTCGTCAAGGACCGTATGTGTGTGACCGCTTATTATCACATCTATATCCGGGACCTCTTCTGCCAGTACATAGTCTTCAGTGTCTTCAAGTTTGTCTTTTTCGTTTTCTATGGTGCCGCAGTGGGACAGACAGACGATCATATCCACATTCTCATCTGACTTTATCTTCTTCACCACTTCGGCGGCAGTTTCCGTCGCATCCCTGAATATCAGTCCGCTTTCAGGAGCATAGTCCACTGCATTCTTTCCCATGATACCAAATACTGCGATCCTGGCACCGCTATGTTCTATCACAGTATAGTCTTTCATACCGTAGTCGTCACATGCCTTTTTCAGAACTGCTGCATCTTTTTTCAGACTGCTGTCAGCAAACGTGCTGTCCCAGTCGATATTGGCAGACAGAAGCTGCGGACCTTTGCCCGAAGCTTCTTCCAGCATCGACGCAAGACCCTTTGCCCTGTAGTCGAATTCATGGTTGCCAAAAGTAGTTGCCTCTATCCCAAGATAGTCCATCATCTTCATCTCGGAAGCCTGACTTGAAAATATCGTCTGGTACGGCGTCCCCATAGAAAAATCACCCGCATCAAGCACGAAGCTCTGCGGGTAGTCTTTCTTAACGTCGTCCATGGCAGACTTCAGTCTGGCGAATCCGCCGGAATACACAAGTCTGCCGTTTTTCATTTTTTTGTCTGCATCCATATGGGAATGCATATCGTGTGTAAAGATCAGAGAAACAGTATTATCAGAAGCCGTACCGGCTTCAGCTTTTCCTGCTGTGACAAATACTGCTGCCAGCAGGATGAGGACAGCAGTGAATAATGCTGCCCTGCCTGCATATCTCCTGGATCTGTTCATAAAATCTCCTTCCGGCAGTTTCAGTCTGCCTGCTGATGCTAAAGATCCCTCTGCGAAAGGATCGACCTGCCTCCTCCGGCGCTGCCGGAAAACTTTATATAGCTTTGTCTTTTATCTCTTTTATGAGTTTTTCCTGAAGTTCTTCAGGCTCCATTTCTCCCAGTTCTCCTGCCTTGCTGGATCTTACCGTCACAGTGCCTGCCTCGACTTCTCTTTCTCCGATTATGCACATGTACGGAGTCCTCTCGTTCCTGGCTTCTCTGATCTTGTAGCCGATCTTTTCGTTCCTGATGTCTGCCTCAACTCTGAGACCTGCTGCCTTGAATTTCTCAGCTATCTCCAGCGCATAGTCTGTGAACTTTTCTGTTACAGTCATCAGTTTCACCTGTACAGGCGCCAGCCAGAGCGGGAACTTGCCTGCAAAGTGCTCAATGAGGATACCGATGAATCTCTCGATGGAACCGAAGATAACACGGTGTATCATGACAGGTCTGTGTTTCTCGCCGTCTGAACCGATATAGCTGATATCGAATCTCTGAGGCATCTGCATATCCAGCTGTATAGTACCGCACTGCCATGTCCTGCCAAGTGAGTCTTCAAGATGGAAGTCCAGTTTAGGACCGTAGAATGCACCGTCTCCTTCGTTTATCACATACGGTACGCCTATGCTCTCCATGGCTTCTCTGAGAGCATTTTCTGCAGTCTCCCATTCCTCGTCGGTACCCATTGAGTCATCCGGTCTTGTGGACAGTTCGATATGGTATGTGAATCCGAACATCTTGTATACGTCGTCGATGAACTTCACTACTCCGATGACTTCATCCTTGATCTGCTCAGGCAGCATGAATATGTGCGCATCGTCCTGTGTGAATGTCCTTACTCTCATAAGACCGTGGAGAGCACCTGACAGTTCGTGTCTGTGGACCTGTCCAAGTTCTCCCATCCTGACAGGCAGTTCTCTGTATGACCACATCTTTCTCTTGTATGCCAGAAGCGATCCTGGACAGTTCATCGGCTTGATGGCGTAGTCCTCTCCGTCGATCTTAGTGAAGTACATATTGTCTTTGTAGTGATCCCAGTGGCCTGAAGTCTTCCAGAGTTTTTCGTTCATGATCAGCGGAGTCTTTATCTCCTCGTAGCCTCTCTTCATGTGCTCTGATTTCCAGAAACTTTCCAGTTCGTTCCTGATGATCATGCCTTTAGGCATGAAGAACGGGAATCCCGGTCCTTCTTCGTATATAGCAAAGAGATCCATTTCCTTGCCGATCTTGCGGTGATCTCTTTTCTTGGCTTCTTCCAGTCTTGCCAGATATTCGTCCAGCTCAGCCTGTGTAGGGAAACATGTGCCGTATATCCTCTGGAGCATCGGTCTGTTGGAATCTCCTCTCCAGTACGCACCGGCAACGCTCTGGAGCTTGACAGCTTTGATCTGTCCTGTTCTTTCCATGTGCGGACCTGCACAGAGATCCACGAAATCCCCCTGTCTGTAGAATGAAATGACTTCATCTTCCGGAAGATCCTGGATGAGCTCTACTTTGTAGTCTTCATTTTTGTCTGCCATGAACTTTATAGCTTCGTCTCTCGGCAGTTCGAATCTTTCCAGCGGATAGTTCGCCTGTATGACTTTCTTCATTTCTTTCTGGATCTTGAGAAGGTCCTGATCGTTGAGCTTGTGCTCCATGTCGAAGTCATAGTAGAATCCGTTTTCTATGGACGGTCCGATAGCCAGTTTGGCGTCAGGCCAGATCTTTTTTACTGCCTGAGCCAGTATGTGAGCTGTCGTATGTCTGTAATTCGATCTCACCTGTGCATCTTCAAAATTGATTTTTTCTTTAGCCATTTTTGCTTCTCCTCATCATCTTGTTGTATTTCCTGTATGTTCAATACTTATCTTCTCTCTATATCCGGGTGCTGTATGCTCTATTCGCATGCCAGCTCTATCAGCCTGTCGATAAGCTCGCTGTATGGTATCCCTGACTCTTCCCAGAGCTTCGGATACATGCTTATCTGGGTGAATCCCGGCAGTGTGTTTATCTCATTGAACACTACTCTGCCGCTTTCTTCAAGGAAAAAATCCACCCTTGCAAGACCTCTGCATCCCATTGTCTCATACACACTGACGGCAGCGCTGCGTATGCTGTCTTCCAGCTTTTTATCCAGATCTCTGACTATACCTGTCTTCGACTCCTGGTTCTGGTATTTGGCTTCATAGTCGTAGAATTCGTTTGCTGCGAATATCTCTCCTATACATGAGGCCTGGGGAGCTTCATTTCCCAGCACGGCAACTTCTATCTCCCTGCCGGTAATCGTCTCTTCAACCAGTACCTTGCCGTCTTCTGCAAATGCTTTGTCCAGCGCCGCTTCCAGCTGGTCGTATGACTTGACCTTGCTTATGCCTACAGAAGAACCTGCATTAGCCGGTTTCACGAACAGCGGCAGCTGAGCTTCAAAGAAATTCCTGACAGCTTCGATCTCGGCAGCTTTGTCTTTCTCATATGTCTGCCTGAGACTGACGAAACATTTCGCCTGAGAAACTCTGCCTGCATGCTCCACCATTGCTTTCGTGATGGCTTTGTCCATACACGCTGCCGATGATGCTGCTCCTGAGCCTACGAATGGTATGCCCGCTATCTGCAGCAGTCCCTGCATCGTCCCGTCTTCACCATTTTTGCCGTGGAGTACCGGGAAGACTACATCCACCTTCAGCTGCTCGCAGGTGCCGTCCCTGTTCACGATAGAGATATTGGCATCTGCTCTGTGTGGCAGTATGCTTGCCGGTCTGTTGTTTTTATCATTTTCCCATGAGCCGTCACTGATATTAGCAACAGGGGAACTTGTCAAAAACCAGTTCCCCTCTTTAGTAATGCCCATTTTGTATATGTTGTATTTCTCCTTGTCTATATGCTTCAGTACGGATGCTGCGGAAATACACGATATCTCGTGCTCCGATGACGCTCCGCCGAACATTACAAGAAGGTTTTTCCTGAGTCCCATACACATTACCTTTCTGTTTTACTTCCTTGTGACAGGATATCAGTAATATCCTGTACGGGCTGATATCTGCTCACTTATACCCTGTACAGTCTGTGTCGGAGTATAATCCTTCTGTCCGAAAAAGTCTGCATGGAGCTTTGTCACATTCGATGAAAGTGTGGAAGGAACTCCATAGAATGTACCTGCATTCCAGTCACGGGTATCGTAAGGCCAGCCCTTGCTTTCGGTCATCTTGTACGAATCCAGCTTCAGAGCCAGTTTCATCATATCTGACGACGCCATGTTGGTCTTTATCTCAGGAAGGATCTCGTTTGAGATCTTATTGATCGTACTTACGTTCATCGTCTTGGCTTTGTCGAATGCAGCCTTGACAACGATCTTCATTCTCTCGTTCCTCCTGTAATCGCCTGTTACAGCGTCTTTTCTTATCCTGGCGTATGTAACAGCCTGGTTGCCGTTGAGAGTCTGCATCCCTGCAGATTTTATCTTTTTATTCGATCCGCCTATATTATGATATGTATCACTGATATATTTGTTCATCTCATTTATCTCGGATTCCTGGACCTCTATATCAAGACCACCCAGAGCGTCTACTGCATCGGCAACAGATTTCCAGTTGACAACTACCACTTCCTTGATGTTCAGGTCGAGATTCTTGTTGAGTGTATACAAAGCCTTGGTCGGCCCTCCGTAATAGTATGCGTGAGTGACCTTGTCGAGACCCACATCATCGCCCAGATCGAGATATGTGTCACGGTATACCGAGAACATCTTTATCTCATTAGTTTCTTTGTTTATGCTGACGATGACCATGGCGTCGCTCCTGCAGCCCTTGTCGCTGGACATATCCCTGGCGTCTATACCCAGTATGGCGATGTTCCTGTAGTTCCTCAGATCTGAATCCACCTGCGGGTCGATGCCTATCAGGTCAGGATCCAGCTCCACACGCCCTACATTGTCAAGAGTGCTTTTCACTGCAGTAAGTCCTGCTACTATCACGCCACCTATACCTATGACCAGCACCAGGGTCACTATCAAAGCTATCCTCAGACCCCTGCCGCTCTTCTTTTTTTTCTTTTTCTTTTTTGGGCCGCCGTCCTGCTTTCCATCGGCTTTGTTCACACTGCCGGGTTCCGCTATGCGGCTGCCTTTTTTCTTTTTTTCACTCTGAGATCCGCTGCTGTGCTCACGCATATCGAGATATTCCTCACGCTGAGCGTCTTTGCTGTGTCTGCGCATTTCCGAACTGCCGTAAGGCGTGTCGTCTATGCTGTAGTCATTTCCTGAAGATGATCTGTCTGTCGAATTATTCGAAAAGTATGATCCGTATTTCGTATCATCCTTGATGTAGTGTCCTCTCCCGGAGTTAGCGTCTCTGAGCTTGAGATATTCCTGATATGCCTGTTCTCTTGCATCCTGTTCTCTGTTGTTGCTCATATCCTGCTCCTTTCACAATCACACACCATTATACCAACTGAATGTGTGTAAATCAACAAAAGGCATGAATTGACTGTGAAAGTTTAGTGAAAAAGGCCTCGTTTCCGTCCTTGATGCAGTAGTAGAATTTTATCTTAGGCTCTGTTCCCGATGGTCTCACAGCCAGCCACGAACCGTCTTCGAACACGAATCTGAGCAGATTTGTCGGTGGAAGTCCGTCAAGACCTTTGCTGAAATCCAGCACCTCTGTGACTTTCCCTGCATCTGTGAACATATCGTGTTCTTTCTCTCTGAGCATCACCATTATGTCTTTTATTTTCTTTTCGCCGGACTCTCCTTCAAACACGAAAGACTCCTGTCTGTCCATCCAGTATCCGTGTCTGCGGTATAGCTCGTCCATAGCGTCTGTCAGCGTCATGCCCTTTGATTTGTAGTACGCTGCCATCCTGCAGACAGCCAGTGCTGCTGACACTCCATCCTTGTCCCTGGCGTGGAATCCTGTCAGATATCCGTAGCTTTCTTCGTATCCCATGAAAAATTCTTCAGGCTTCATTCCTTCCATCACGCCGCATATATTCTTGAATCCTGTCAGTGTCTTTCTGACATTTATGCCGTAGCTTCCGGCTATGATGCTGCCTATTTCGCCTGTCACCACCGTTGTTATCAGTGTCTTTCCGGCAGGTTCTCCCGCCTGTGCAAGAAAATCTATCAGCAGTGCGCCTGTCTGGTTTCCCGAAAGATATACGACCTCATCGCCTTTTCTAACGCCTACGCCTACACGGTCGCAGTCAGGATCTGTACCGATGAGTATGTCCGCCTCTTCAGAAAGAAGCTGCTGGCCTGCCATCGCCAGTGCCTGCTGCTCCTCAGGGTTCGGCTTGACTACAGTAGGGAAATTCCCGTCATATTCCTGCTGTGCTCTGACGATACTGACGTTGTCGAAACCGCCTTCTGCCAGTACAGACTTCACATATTCACGGCCTGACCCGTGGAGAGGCGTATATACGACTTTCAGAGCTGCTGCCGCAGACCTGTCTATATCAGGTGAGCTCTTCATGATCTCCTGCAGGAATCCTTCGATCACATCGTCTCCTATATATGTGATATGTCCGTCGTCTTCCAGTGCAGCTTTTATGCCAAGCTTGTCGCTGATGCTGTCCATGTTCGCTGAAATCTTTTCGGTGGACTCTACATCCATCTGGCAGCCTGCACTGTTGTAGACCTTGAACCCGTTGTACTCCTTGAAGTTATGACTGGCAGTTATCACAACGCCGCCGTCGCAGCCAAGCTTTCTCACAGTGTACGAAAGCAGAGGCACAGGGGAACATCTGTCGTAAAGGAATACATCTATGCCTGACGCCGCAAGTACACGTGCAGTCTCCTGTGCAAACTCCCTGGAATTGTTTCTCGTGTCATATGCCACAGCAACTTTGCTGCCGCTTCCAAGCAGCATGGCAAGACCTTTCGCAGCCAGCCTTATCATGTATCTGTTCATGCGGTTAGGACCAAGGCCCATCTTCCCTCTCATGCCTGCCGTGCCGAACTCCAGTGATCTGTAAAAAGAATCCTGCTTTTCTTCCTCTGCCAGAGCCTCCAGCGTCTTTTTCTCCTGATCGTCAAGATGCGGACTCGATATCCACTCCTCGTATCTTTCTTTGTAAGTCATAAAATTCTCCCCCGTGTTATATTTTCTTAGTGTATTTAAGGTCAAGCCAGTAGCCGTTGCTCATTTTGCCCCAGCCGTTTTTCACGGCTTTGATGGTTATCGTTTTTCCCTTGCGGTATGCTCCGGCTTTCTTATAGCTTGTCCCCGGTCCTTTGCGGTAGTTCACATCTGTTGTGGTCTTTGCCTTGTATGCCTTGAAAACCTTTACCGGATACTTCGTCACTTTTTTGGTATATTTCAGTTTCAGCCAGTATCCGCTGCTCATCTGGCCCCAGCCGCTTTTTTCTCTTATCACTGAAACAGTCTTGTTTTTCTTGTATGTGCCTTTGACCTTGTCTTTCGTTGAAGGGCCTGTCCTGTAGTTGACGCTTGTCTTTGTCTTTGCTGTGAAAAGCACGGCTTTGCCGTTTGACAGCAGCTTGTACTTTTTGCTGCCGTATGTAGCGCTGCCTGTTTTCATGACACCGCTGCTGTTAAAGAGATAGTGGTAGTCGCCCACTTTCCTGTAGCCTTTGAGTTTGTCTCCACTGCTGTTCACATAATATGTCTTCTTTTCAAATGTGATCCAGCGTGACACTGCTGTCTTGCCGTCGTATCTTATGAATCTGTATTTGCCGGAGCTGTCCTTTGCATATTTCCTGATGTCTGACGGTTTTCTGGTATACGACAGTTTCACCCAGTAGTCCTTGCCTTCAAAGGAGCCTCCCAGCCTGCCCCAGCCTGATGCCGTAGCCGTGATGATTATCTTCGTGCCTTCTTTCAGCGTACCTTCCACCGTGCCGTTTCCGTAATCAGTACGATAGTTCAGAGCTGTAGACGTGTAGGCTGTATAATCCTTGACGTCTTTGACGGTTATCTTCGAATGGTATATGAAGTTCATGTCCACATTGCCTGTTATGCCTCGTACTGAACCTTTCGAGGAATACTGCCACATGTAGAACTCTCCCGGATATGACGTTGATGTGTCGTAATGTGCCAGCCACATCTTGTATTTCTTTTCCAGCGTTGCCCTGTTGACATAATCCTCCAAAAACTTATAGCTGCCGTAGACCATCGGCACATATCCGGATTTTTTCACTCTCTCGCTGAAAGCGATACAGTTGTTGGTGAGTTTTGTCTTGCCGAGTTTTTTAGCCTTGGCTGAGGTGAACCTGCCTTTAGGTACCGGACTGAACTCGTAGTCGAATACCACCGGCATGCTTATCTTTGATTTGTACGGCTTGATACATTTGATGATGAAATCAGCCTCGGCCTGTGCTTCTTTCTCGCTGACCGCCTGCGAATAGATATATACACCGACTTTAAGGCCTGCAGCATATGCGTTCTTTATATTTGTCTCGTAGTATGCGTCTTCCACTATTTTGCCTGAGCCGTAGCCTCTGTATGCGACTCTTATGATAGCATGAGTGATGCCTGCCGCCTTTACCTGTTTCCAGTTTATGTTGGAATT
>CAKQUI010000026.1 GCA_934277495.1 uncultured Clostridia bacterium
GGCTGCGGTACAGGTGTATGCGGCGCATGTTCAGTTATCCTGGACGGCAAAGTAATACGTTCATGTACCAAGAAGATCAAGAGAGTCGAAGAATACTCATCGGTAACCACTATCGAAGGCATCGGTACAGTTCTTCACCCTCATCCGCTCCAGTACGCATGGGTGCACCTTGGTGCAGTTCAGTGCGGATTCTGTGTTCCGGGATTCATCGTTTCAGCTTACCAGCTGATCCAGGAAAATCCTGATCCTACAAGAGAAGAAGTCAGAGACTGGCTACAGAAGCACAGAAATGTCTGCAGATGTACAGGATACAAGCACATCGTAGACGCTATCATGGAAGCTGCTGCTATCTGCAGAGGCGATAAAACTCTCGAAGATATTACATACGACTGGTCAGAAGACATCGGAAACTTCTACGGCAAGCCGCTCATCAGACCTAACGCTATGGCTAAGGCCTGCGGTGTATGTGACTACGGTGATGATGTTGAGCTCCATATGCCGGCAGAAACACTCAAAGTCGCTCTGGTACAGCCTAGAAAGTACAGCCACGCTCTGATCAAGAACATAGACTTCAGCGAAGCTGAAAAGATGCCTGGTGTATACAAGGTAATCACTTACAAAGACATCGACGGTCCTAACAGACTTATGACATACTCATTCTCAGCAAGAACTGTTGAACTCCAGCAGGGACACCACGTTCTGGCTGAAGACAGGATCATGTACTACGGCGATGTAGTTGCACTGGTATGTGCCGACACAAGAGCACACGCCGAAGCTGCAGCTGCTGCAGTAAAGGTAGACCTTGAACCGCTGCCTGAATACATGAGCTACCTCGAAGCAGTAACACCTGACGCTGAGAAGATACACGAATGGCTCCCTGAAACATACGGTGCCAACATCTACTCACAGCAGCCTGTACTCAAAGGGGATTCAGAACATGTGCCTGAACTCATCGAAGACGCTGCTTACTCAGTAGAAGGTTCATTCTACTCATCAAGAGAACCGCATCTCTCCATCGAAGGAGACGTTATGCAGGCTTACTATGATGAAGATGACAACCTCTGTATCCACTGCAAGACAATGACACTGTACTTCGACAGAGACGAGATCGCAGAAGCTATCGGCGTACCTGTTGAAAAGCTCAGAGTTATAGAAAATCCTACGGGTGGTTCATTCGGATGGGCAATGAGTGCACACACTTACTCAATGATAGGTATCGCTACCAAAGTAACAAAGATGCCTTGCTCACTGTCAATGAGCTACGCTGAATTCATGGCGGTTTCCGGTAAGCGTTCACCGACTTACTTCAACGCTAAGCTGTCATGCGACGAAAACGGCAAGCTGGTTGCAGGTGAATTCGATGCAGGTCTCGACCACGGTCCATTCGGAGAACTGGGCGATGACAAGCTGACTAAGATCCTGAGATTCATGTACTATCCGTACAACATGCCGAACGTAGCAGGTCTGGCAAGAGTAGCGTTCACAAACCACTCATTCGGTACAGCATACAGAGGATACGGTGCTCCTCAGGCATTCACTGCATCAGAAGCACTGGTAGATATGCTGGCTGAAAAGGCTGGAATCGATCCGTTCGAATTCAGATACAGAAATATAGCACATCCTGGTGATACAAACATCAACCAGTATCCATTCCTCCACTATCCAATGGAAGAGATGATGGATAAGATGAAGCCTCACTATGATGAAGCTGTAAAGGCTGCAAACGAATACAATGCATCATCAGACGGCAAGATCAAGAAGGGTGTCGGACTCGCATGGGGCGGATACAACGTAGGTCTCGGTGCAGTCGATGAAGCACACGTTGCTATCGAACTGATGCCTGGCGACAGACCTAAGTTCAGAAAATATGACACCTGGCAGGATCAGGGCCAGGGCGGAGACCAGGGTTCACTCATCTGTACTCTGGAAGCACTGAAGCCTTACTTCCCTGAAGTAACTCCTGATGATATCAAGCTGATACAGACTGACTCCAAGTACTGTCCTAACACTGGCGAATCTGCAGGTTCAAGATCACACTACGCTAATGGTAAAGCATCCATCGTAGCTGCAAAGAACATCGCAGACGCTATGAGAAAACCTGACGGTACTTACAGAACATACGACGAGATGATCGCAGAAGGTATCCCTACAAGATACGATGGTGACTGGGCAACAGTTGACGAATACGACTACTTCTACGACCTCGACCCTAACGATGGAAGCGGTAACCCTACATACACATACACTTACTCACTCTTCCTGGCAGAAGTTGACGTAGAAGTCGCTACAGGTAAGACTAAGTGTACAGGTATGACATGCGTATACTGGATCGGCAAACCTGGTAACATCCAGGCTGTTGAAGGCCAGATCTACGGCGGTATCTCACACTCCATCGGATTCGCTCTCAGCGAAAACTATGATGACCTCAAGAAGCATACAAACATGCTGACTGCAGGTGTACCGTATATCGATGATGTACCTGACAAACTGGTTGCTATAGATGTCGGCGGTCACGACCCAAGAGGTCCGTTCGGTTCATCCGGAGCATCAGAAGCATTCCAGTCATCAGACCACATGGCTGTTATCAACGCTATCAACGATGCAGTAGGCGTACGAATCTACGAGCTGCCTGCTACAAAAGAAAAGATCAAGGCTGGTATCGATGCACTGGCTAAGGGTGAACCTAACCCTAACGTGCCTGAACCATACTTCCTCGGATCCGACCTGTACGACGCTCTTGAAGATATCAGGAACAATCCGCTCGATAATTCAAAACCTGAAAATGTTGAATTCGGAACTCTTGGTAAAGAAGGCGTTCGCTGGAAGGATGGTCAGGAAGATCAGCTGAAATAACCATAAAGTATATTCGCCGGAATGCATCATGTGCATCAAGGCCGAAGTTGATACTAAAACTGATAAGGGAACAGGTTTTACTTGTTCCCTTATTTATAAATTTACGAAGGTGGGATAATACTATGAAATCACCACAGGACTTTTACGATCAGTTTGATTCGTGCAGAGAGCACGATATCCCCTACTGCGCCGACAAATGTCCTTTCAAACTGGACATCCTGGACGTGCAGAACAGGGTCACAGGCAAGCGTTTCAATGCTGCCTACAAAACCATACGCGACAGTGTCGCTTTCCCAGGCATAGTCTCCCATGTATGTCCTGCATACTGTGAAGATTCATGCATCAGGAAAATAATAGACAGTCCCGTGCAGATAAAGCTTATGGAACAGTCCATCATAGAGCTTGCAACACGCAAGAAGCCTAATGCATACAATCTCCCCGCCAAGAAAAAGCGGGTTGCAGTCATCGGCGCCGGCCTATCAGGTCTTGGTTTTGCATTCCGTATGGCATCAAAGAAATATCAGGTGACCATATTCGAACGCAGCAGCAAACCAGGCGGCAGTCTCGCAGGACTCATGGATGAAGAAACATACATGGCTGATATAGAGCTGCAGTTCAAAAATGAAAAATACACTCTTGAGCTTGACTCAGAGATAACAGATATACACAGCCTCTGCCTTGAAAACGATCCTGAAAACGGATTCGATCTGATATATATCGCTACAGGAAGAGACGGTGAGACTTTTGGCGTACCTCTGCCCCAGGCAGATGGAAACGGCGTTACCGGCGGCTGTACAGTCATAGACGGCACCGGCGTGTTCATCGGAGGCGAGGTCTGCGGCAAGGATCTGATGCACGCCCTTGCAGACGGGCTTGCCATATCCTCCCCTGCCGAAAACTACCTCAAAGTAAAGAAACTGGACTACCCTGTCCCTGAGCCACCTACAAGATGCGAGGCCAATCAGCGTGATCTGGTGGAAACAGCAGCCACGTCCCCTGCCGGAGAGACTTTTTCAGAAGAAGAATGTATCGCAGAAGCCGAGCGCTGTATCAGATGCAAATGCAACTCATGCTCCACATACTGCGATCTCATCGGATATTTCGAAAAACTGCCGACAAAGATGCGTGACGAGATCGTCCTTTCCTGCAAACCTGCCGGCTCCCTGGTACACAAAAGTCCGGCAAGAAAATACGTTGCAGCATGTACAGGATGCGGTATCATGACAGAGCTTTGTCCTGAAGATATAGACCTCTGCGGCATGATCGAGGCAGCACGCCACAAGATGCACGAAGCAGAGAAAGTCCCTGCAGCATACAAGCAGTTCTTCCTCCGTGACATGGAGTTTGCCAACGGACAGTACGCAGCCATCAAAAAACCGGCTCCCGGTAAAGATACCTGCAGCTATGCGTTTTTCCCAGGCTGCAGTCTCGGAGCTCTTGACCCCGAATATGTCATACGGCCTTATGAATGGCTGCTGCAGCAGGAACCGGATACAGGTCTGCTGCTGAGATGCTGCGGTATACCTGTCAACTGGGCAGGCAACGAACCGGCCCACGAAATGGAGATAGAACGCCTCCGCCAGGACTGGACAGACCTTGGCAGTCCGACACTGATAACTGCATGTATATCCTGCCAGAAGCATCTCCGTGAATACCTGCCTGAAATAAAAGTCGTGACACTTTACGAATTCATGGCCGAGGCCGGTTTTTCAGGAAACGGCGATGCAGGTACAGGAGACTCAGTATACTCTTTCTTCGACCCATGTTCAGCCAGAAACGAAGAAGATATACAGGCAGCGATACGAAAACTTGCAAAGGACGCCGGTATCAACACAGAAGAGCTGCCTGAAGGCGACAAACACGGCTGCTGCGGATTCGGAGGTCAAGGCAGCATGGTGGAAGCAGGATTCACTTACTATATCGCAGACCAGCGTATAAAACTGAGCAGCAATCCTTTCCTTGTGTACTGCTCGAACTGCAGGGATATATTCAGAAACAACGGCAAAGAAGTGATACACATACTGGATGTGCTGTTCGGTATCGACCCCGATGACAGCAGACACCAGCCTAACGTCACTGAGCGACGTATAAACCGTGTCATACTTAAAGAAAAACTTTTGAACAGGATCTGGAGCGAAGAAATGGAATCAAAACCTGAAAAGCAGAAATACACACTTGTCATGACTCCTGACACCCTTTCCAAAACGGACCGTCAGAGGATACTGGCAGACGACATATGCGACGTCATCGAACACGCCGAAGAGATCGGACGCAGGACTTTCGATCCGGAAACAGGACACTATAAGGCGTACCGTGAGATCGGAGCCATCACGCTTTGGGTGGAATATTCCGATGACATGTCAGCGGAAGACATATCCGGACTGGTGAACATAGACAGCACTCCCTGCGGCAGCGAAGGCAGCCCTGACACCACAGCACCTGAAGGCACCATCCGTATAATACACAACGTTTATACTCACAGAATGCAGATACAACTGGAGGCGGTATTCAATGGAAGAAAAGTTGATATGTGATAAATGCAAAGTAGAGATGCAGCCCATCGAGGTGCAGTTCAAATATCTCACACGTACATTCCGCTACAAAGTGCCAAGGTGCCCTGAATGCGGACAGGTATCCCTGCCGGAAGACCTGGTGAAAGGCAAGATGGCAGACGTGGAATCCATGATCGAAGGGAAATGACAGCAGGACGGATATGTACCAAAAACTACACAGTCTGAATTCTTTTTTTGGATTGATACCTTAAACTTTATTTGTTATAATGTACACGCTTATTCAGAAGGCTGCTGATACGATGCTTTGCTGCATCGTTCATGTAGCCTTTTAAAGACCGTATCATACGATGTGTTATGACATATCCCGTGACAGAGCATTATAACAGTGGAGGAGTTTTCATGATAAACGCATATCAGAAGAAAATACTTATCCTGGCGATATATGCCGGTGAGATCATGATGAAAAACGGTGCTGAGATATACAGGGTCGAAGATACCATAACACGTATCTGCAAGGCCTGCAGAATGAACTACGTGGAGGTCTTCGCCACGCCGTCAGGTATATTCGTGTCACTGGACAAAGGCGGTGATGAGAACGACACCCAGACATATATCAAGCGTATCAAAGGCGTAGGCACTGACCTCAACAAGATATCACTGGTAAATTCTTTTTCCAGGGAATTCACCACAACTGATCTTTCGGTGGAGGCCGGTATGAAGATACTTAAAAATATCGACCACCAGAAATCATATCCTTCAGGGATCAGACTCCTTGGCGCTGCAATGATAGCATCATGCTACTGTGTCATATTCGGAGGCAACATGACAGATTTCGGTATCGCCTTCCCTGCAGGCGTGATATGCTACGCATTTTCCAGACTTCTTTCAAGATACGAAACGAACTTTTTCATACAGGGGTTCTGCTGCTGCATGCTGTCGGCTTTCATCGCAGTGTCCGCCTCGGCGGCTATACCCGGCGCCTCGTATGAGCCTATCATTGCCGGAGTGCTGATGATATTCGTGCCCGGCGTTGCTATCACTAATTCCATACGTGACTTCCTGTCGGGAGATATGCTGTCGGGTCTTGCCCGGATGACAGAAGCCGTGCTCACTGCCATAGCCCTTGCCGCCGGCGCCGGCGTCATACTCAAGATATGGAGCTATATGGGAGGTGCTATCGTATGACATACCTTATGCTGCAGTTTTTTCTGGCAGTCTTCTCGAATATAGGATTCTGTATAATCTTCAGAGTACCTGTAAAAATAATGGCCCCCGGCGTCCTCATAGGCGCTTTCGGATGGGTGCTGTACCAGATACTGGTACTGTATAATAATTCGGCGTTCATAGCATGTTTCGCTGCATCATGCCTTGTGGGACTGCTCAGCGAGATAGCTTCACGTATTTTCAAGGATGCGACTACGATATTCGTTATACCAGGGATACTGTGTCTGGTGCCTGGAAACAACATATTCAAGACCATGGTGGCACTGCTTGACAACGATATAGACCAGACTGCCTCCATCGGACTGCAGACACTGATGATGGCAGGTGCAATATCCGCCGGTATCCTGTTCATGGGTGCAGTCAGCAAACTCATATACGCCATCGTAAAAAAACCGTTTCAAAGAAAACCGGGACACTGAACGCCCCGGTTTTTATTATGTTTAAGTGTATCTGCCTTCGTTGTTCCTGCAGCATCGGTATATCTGCACCCGCCTCTTCAGCATCTGCTCATCATGAAAAAATACGCAAATACACATCGAAAAAAATCATCAGTCCACTTCTTATACTGATATCACTTTTTCAGTCTCCAGCTGAAACATTTTCCCGCCGGTCGCTTTCTGCTCTGTGCCTCATATGCTGTTTCAGGTTCACGCACTTCAATGGTGCCGTCTTTCAGAGCTCCCTGATCGCAGGGTATGCCGCTTTGCTGTTTTCTGTATATATTCACTCTGAGGTCAACATCAAGATCAATGAATTCAGGCTCACGCAGTCCTGCTTCTTTCGTGCGGTCTATGATACGAGGGATACCGCTGCCCCATTGCTCCATGAGATTCATATATGCGAAAGCCTTTGCGATAGCCTCATTCCTTATCTTGGAATGACCGTACTTCATCCGCCGCAGATTCTGTCCCATCATAAGTTTGCCCGGCGAAGTCACCTCCAGACGGTCATCGTAGATCGCTACCTGTATATGTCCTCTGTCTATATAACTGCGATGCACTGCAGCATTTACGATCAGCTCCCTTATGACATCCGATGGTATCTCATACACACTCCGGCGGTGCAGACCATTGAACTCGGCACTCATATGTATGTTGCGCAGCACGAACTGATATGCCTGCTTTACCTGTTCCCACAGTGTCCCTGTATATTCTCTGCTATCAACGAATACAGTCCTTGTGGAACCCTTGAATACAGCGCACTGTATGGAAGACGGCATCGACTCGTCGCCGATAAGCACAGGATATGCATTCGTTGGACACAACACGCCGTCTTTTTCTGTCAGTATCCCCCATGACAGCAGCTGATTCACTGTCACATCCTTCACTGCCGCTTTCTGCTCATCAGTCTTTGCGTGGATCTGAGCCTCAGACTTCATGGCGTCACACAGCCTTGTGATATCATCATCAGTCACCTGCATCCCCATGCATAGAGTCTGATCAAAATGTCTGCCGCTGCCTTCGAACATCAGCTCCCTGATCATATCTTCATCTGCCGGTCTGCTGGTAGCTGCGACACGCACATACACGCCATGCTCGATACCCATTGATTTTATGTAGTAAGGTCGCTGTCTGCCTTCCGGTATATCGACGATCACGAGGGTCTTCCCCTCAACTGTCCGCATCGTGATATCAGGGATCACAGCAGGCTTGCAGCTGTCGGCTATAGCATTTGCCACAGAATCACAGACTTTGAAGATATCATCGCTGTCTATACCGACGACTTCTCTTGTCCCGTCCCTGACTCCGAATATCAGCCTGCCTCCCGAACTGTTGGCAAAAGCTACCACGGTCTTCATATATCTGCTGCTGTTTTCAGGCAGAGCTTCCTTGTACTCTATATCTGACGATTCACCTTTCATTATTTCATCCATATACATCCAAACACCTCATTCCAGACACAAAGTGCCATATCTTGTCCTGTTTTCTATTATTCCATTATATGTAAATTATTTCAGCAAGTCAAGATATTTTGTAAAATTTTCCCAAAAACAAAACCATCGCTCTCCTGGGGTTCGCAGGACCGGGGCGATGGTTTTTATTCGTGTATCTCGTATGTTCTACAGCTTCTCTACCTTGTCTGCTGCTTCATCCAGCCAGTGTCCTTCGTAGAGCTCGATCATACCTCTGTCGCATGACGCTGCCAGTCTCGGATCTATCGGGAGCCTTCCCAGCACGTCTACGCCGTATGTCTTTGCGACTTCTTCCAGCTTGCTCTCGCCGAATACAGGATATTCCCTGCCACAGTCGGGACATTTGAAGTATGACATATTCTCCACCAGACCCAGTACCGGGATATTCATCATCTCTGCCATCTTCACTGCCTTGCCTACTATCATGGAAACCAGTTCCTGTGGCGACGTCACTACTATGATACCGTCAACAGGAAGTGACTGGAACACTGTAAGAGGTACGTCGCCTGTTCCCGGCGGCATATCCACGAACATGTAGTCCACATCTCCCCAGAGCACATCAGTCCAGAACTGCTTGACTGTGCCTGCGATCACCGGGCCTCTCCAGACTACAGGATCTGTGTCGTTTTCCAGCAGGTTGTTCACAGACATAGTGCAGATGCCTGACTTGGTCTTTACAGGGAATATACCCAGCTCGCTGGCTGTAGCCTTCTCTCTGGTGCCGAAAGCCTTAGGTATGGACGGTCCTGTGATGTCGGCGTCCAGGATAGCTGTCTTGTATCCTTTTCTCTGCATGTTCACTGCCATCAGCGATGTCACCAGTGATTTACCGACTCCGCCCTTGCCGCTGACGATACCTATCACTTTCTTTATATCATTGAAGCTGTTTGTCTCCTCCAGGAAGCTCTGTGGCTGGCTGCCGCAGTTTCCTGCACTCGGACAGCTGCTGCAGTCCGATGAACAGCCTTCTTCAGCCGGCTGCTGCGGTGCTGCTGAAGCACATCCTTCGCATGAAGCCTCTCCGCATGAAACGTCTCCGCATACCTTTTCTTTATCGTCCATGATTATTTCCTCTCTTGCTTGTTGATGCAACTTTATTTTTTATCATATATACATTATTATACCTGTCAGAGGCAGATTAAGCAAGGGCAACGGACATCCTGCCGGCTTCATCAGATGAGTTTTTCATGATATATGCCCTCAAGGTCGTATCGTCTTATGCGTGTTCGTATCTCCTCCCGGTCTGTGGTGTAAAGCCCCTTGTCTTTCATCCGCTGGAAATATTCTGCTCCTGCAAAGGTATACCTTGTCATCAATCCGTCTGCTGTCTTCATACGCTCCGATGCAAAGGCTATGAGATCCCCCGCTGCAAGGCCTGCCGGCAGCTGCAGCAGCTTCATGCCCTTGAGGTATCTCACTGCATTGTGACCGGCAAGGCTTCCTGTGGTTATAGCCTCCGTGTGACCTACGAAAAGTCCGGACTTTTCACCGCCGCAGAAGAGATTGGCTGTACCCTTGACTCTCATGTCGTTATCACGCTCCGTCACGGAAAGATACCTGACGGAGTTTCCTTTACCGCCTGCATAGGGGTCTGCATATCTGGCGTTTTCGAATCCCGGTATCCGCCGCAGAGTCTCAAGGTCGAAAAACGGCGTCATTATCTTTGCATAGCCTGTATCCAGCAGGATTATGTTCTCCGCATATTCATCCAGAGCATACTGCCTGCATACTTTGAGATCCAGCTTTTCTTTTTTTATGAACTCCTCCGGCAGAGGCACTACAGCCACGCCTTTCTCGTTGAGTTCGTGCTGCAGCTCTACCGAAAGCGACTGTTTCTCCAGCTTGCCGCTGCCGCTGAAAGCGCCGTATGAGCCGTCGCTGCGCCGCCCCATGATGTCGTGGACTCCGGCTTTTTCGCTGATACTGACTCTCGGTCCGAAAGCAGGACATCTCAGGATACACATACAGCAGCCGTTGCCATATGTAAGACAGTTGCCCATAGGACCGGTGCTTCCTGCCGTGTCGATGAAAACGTCGCCTTCTATCTCCTCTCCGTCAGCCAGCAGGACTTTTTTTATCTCTGTCCTGTCTCCGTTTCTGTCCGTCACCACATCCACAGCTCTGGACATCAGCCGTATCTCTACGCCCTTGCTTTTCAGCAGCTGTCTCACTTCCGGCTCCACTTTCATCACATCGTAAAGGCTGGCGTGCTCATGTCCCGGAAAGTCGAGACCTGTATGACGTGAGCATCTGTCGGTTATTTCGAAAAGTTCATCAGCTCCCAAAGCGATGTTCTCCTCCGCTGCTGTGAACCTGCCGTTGTTCCTCATGATACCGCCCACATTGCCGAGACCCAGCAGCAGATCTGTCTTTTCCAGCAGCACCACATCGGCGCCTGCGTTCCTTGCAGTGACTGCGGCTGCGCATCCTGCCCAGCCGCCCCCTGCTATTACCACTTTATACAATAAAAATCCCTCCTGACATATTCACTCACTTCAGAATATGTCGCAGGAGGGCGTTTTGTTAATATGTGGCCAAAGCCATGTACATGCTCAAAGCGTCATGCTTCAACGAAAAGACTTCACTGAATGAGCTGTGCATACGAACGCTGCCCACCGAAGACTGCATGAAACTCTGTGAAGCTCATCAGTCTGCCATGGCAAGTTCCCTGCAGGGAAACCGCATCATCTCACAGCGGCATATCCATGGCTGCACATTTGCACATTTTGCAGACTCTGCCGCTGCTGTCTGTATGGCAGCATGCTCCGCATATGCCTTCACCGCAGCACATATTGAAATTATTGCTGTATGCGAGCTTTTCCTCCGGTATTCTCAGCACCTTCGCCAGGTGCCTGATATAGTAGTCCGAGGTCAGGAGTATGATCCTGCTGTATGCGCTTTCGTCGCACCACGCCGGATATGGCATTTCTGCAAGGCTGATGTATCTCAGTTTGCCTTTTTCACCGTACTTTTCTATCTCAGGTTCGAGATAGTCACGGATGATGTCCGTGCCGACTTTCTCAGGGTCTGCTGCTATCTCGATATCTTTCCTGCCTTCTGCGCACCTCAGTATGTTCACAGCCGGTGCGAATCCTACGCCTTTTGTTATTATGAGCCACCGGTCTGAGTCACTTTCGCCGCTTGCTGAAACTGCCGGTGATGCTGAGCCTATACCGGTCCTGCACACAGCTTCCGCACCTTTGCCTGCCAGACCGCTCCTGTAAACGCCACGGATCACAAGTTTTTCTTCTGCCTCTGCTATCAGCTTGGTCTTACCGGATATGACTTTCAGAGCCAGATATATCTCTCCGCTGCTGACGTCTGCCTTCATCACAGACAGCGGTACATTGTAAAAAGCTTCGCTGCCGGATCTGTTCACAAAGACGAAAGCCCCCGGCTGAGATGCTTTCATGGCGAAGCCTTTATCCGTCTGCAGCACCAGGACCAGCAGATCGTCTCCGTATTTTATCTTCCTGACGATCCTGACGCTCATGTCTTTGCGCCGGTCGGTTATCCTGCTGCCGTTCTGGATATATTCGTTGTATATGCATACACCTGCCCAGCTGCAGTCGCATCTGTCCCTGCCGGAAAGCCTGCTGCAGACAAGGCAGTCGCCTGTCTCCGCCAGCGGACACGGACAGTTCACAGTACCTGCATCTGTACATACAGTCCCTTTCAGCGACCTGTTCAATGTCATTTCATCACTGTTCCTCTCCGGATCACAAGATCCTGATATACAAATCTATAAATCATTCATATATCAATAATATGCGCCGGAAAGAGAAAAGAGCATGGACTACATCCACGGATAGCATATGGCGAAAAGCACAGCAGCCTTTACTATCGTCAGTATTATCTCGCTGCCTTTGAACCTGCGGTTTTCACCGATGCCGATATTGCCTTTTGGACATGTGTCTGCACATGCACCGCACTGGAAACAGTCTCCGGAAAATCCGTCTATGTCAAGGGACGCCGGACAGCAGCGCCTGCATGCACTGCAGCCTTTGACGCAGTTTTCGCTGTCTTTATTCACGATGGAGACCGGTATCACAGGCATCATTGCGAACACCGCACCCATAGGACAGAGGAACTGGCAGAAAAATCTCGGCACTATGCACATGCCGATGATGATGGCTCCCAGCACACAGGCTGCCGCTGCGTGTCCCGAAAGAGAAAAGCTGCCTGATGTGAATGAAGCGAACAGCTCCCACGGATCCGCCATGCTGACCTTTGCATACCAGCCGAAAAAGCAGAGAACGAGTATCGCCGCCAGCACTGCATATTTGACATACTGCAGTTTATGCAGGACGCCGTCGGTCACCCTGAGGACCTTGCCCCGGATCTTCTTCTGCAGGAAGGATGATATTCCGTATACTGCATCTCCCAGCGTACCGAAAGCGCAGGCGTATCCGCAGAAGAAACGCCCCGCCAGTACAGTGTACGCCAGCAGTATCAGCAGTATGCTGACGAATGATGTCACTTCTATGAGCTTCATATCGTGTATCTGCGTTATAAGATAGCGCACTCCGGAGAATGCTGCTGAGAAAAGTCCCGGCGCCATGATGAAGAATATCAGCTGTATCGCTGCCCTCACCAGCCTGTTGCGTTTCTTTTTGTTTTTCAGGAATTTCATTCAGCGCCACCTGCCTTTCCCAGAGCTTCTTTAGCAGCTCCTATGATGCCGTTGGAGGTGTATGTGGCTCCCGACACTACGTCCACATCGCTGCTCTGTTCTGTGATGATACTGTCAAGTACGTCTATCGCCATATTGTAGTATGCAGCATCCTCGCCGTCTGCTGACACCACCTGTATGTCGGAGATATATCCGTCTTCGATGGTGACTTCCACAGTCACAGTGCCGCCGAACCCCTGAGCGCTGCCCTGATATGTACCGTCTTTGTATTTTCCGCCTGCCTGGGAGGAAGATGTCTGTGAGCCTCCCGCAGAAAGGCTGGCGATGGTCTCGTTGGCCTTGGTCAGCTGCTGGTTCATCCCCAGCATCTGGTTGTAGTAAAGCAGCGCCAGCACTATCACGATGATGTTCACTGCCCGTATATACAGACTTTTTCTATTCTGCATCGGAAGTTCCTCCTGTATCGCTGCCGCTCTCTGATGTATCCGGCTTCAGAGCTTTGTCCAGAGCTTTCTTTACAGAATCCAGTATGCCGTTGGAGCTGTATGTAGCTCCGGTCACTGCATCCACTCCGTCAGTCGTCTGCTTCGCTATTATCTTGTCTATGAGCTTTTTGGCCATGGAGATATATGGCTCGTCGTCCTGAGTCCTGGTCACGTCTATAGATTTGATCCTGCTGCTTTCTATCAGCACGGAAACATACATGAATCCTTTGTATCCTCTTGCAAAACCTTCATATGTGCCATCCACGTAAAGGCCCTCTGCCGGTGTATCCGGCTCATCCGGCGTGTCTGGTGTATCAGGTTTGTCCGGAGTGTCTGGATTCTGCGGGTCGTCTGCATCAGACTTCACTACAGCCTTCTTCAGTGCGTTTTCCACAGCTTCTATGATGCCGTTGGAACTGTACGTTGCCCCGCTCACTGCGTCTACTTTCGTATTCTGAGCGCTGAGTATCCTTGCTATGACGCCCTTTGATGCCTTGTCAAGATACGGTTTGTCGTCTCCTTCATTGTTTATCACCGATATCTTCGTTATCTTGCCGCCGCTTATGATCACGCTGACAGTTATCTTGCCGTTGAAGCCTGTACCTGTGCCTGTATATACGCCGTCCCTGAACTTGCTGCCGTCAAGAGACGTATCGTGTTTATGCGATGATGGCTTTTTCTTTTTCGTGCTGCTCTTTTGTCCTTCACGGATCTACCTGACGCCTTGGCTATGGCGTTCTCCACGGCTTTGATGATGCCGTTGGAGCTGTATGTGGCTCCGCTCACTGCATCAACGCTGATGCTCTGGGTACGCAGCATGGCAGATATGACGCCTTTTTTCGCCTTTGCAACATACGGCGCATCATCGGCCTCCACCTCCACCACGTCTATGGAGATCATCTTGTGATCTTTGATAACGACCTTTACTTTGATGTTGCCGGCGTAGCCTCTGGCACTGCCGTAGTATGTACCGTCGGCACATTTGGAAAGATCTCCCTTTGCCTTGTACGGGCTTGTGCTTTTCTTGCTGCTTGCCGTCTTCTTCTGTTTTTTCACGGATGTTTTTTTGGTAGGTTGTTTAGTTACTGCTGCTGATGCATCGTTCCCTGCCGCCAGGGCCTCGGGTGCCGGGAATCCTGTACTCAGTGTGAAAACCACTGCTGCTATTATCAGCAGCGACGGTATCATGCAGTGCAGTCCGCTCTTTCCTTTCATGAAAATATCCTCCTGGTATAGTCTGATATGACTTGTTTCTTTACGGCAGAAATTGCTGTGCCCCGAAAACAGGCACAGCAATCTGCATTTCTGATGTTTTACCGGCTGGTGCCGGATATTTTGCTGGTTATTTTACTTTTACAGTCACTGTCTTTGAAACTCCGTTAGCTGAAACGGTGATCTTTGCAGTTCCTTTTTTCACGCCTTTGACAATGCCCTTTGAAGTCACTGTTGCGATCTTCTTGCTGCTTGTCTTGTATGACACTTTTGCTGAAGGTGTTGCTGATGCTTTGACAGTTATCTTCTTGCCTTTCTTCACAGTGTATTTTGTCTTGCTTACCTTGATAGTCGGATCTTTTACTGTGATAGTGCTCTTTGCAGTTATTCCGTTGGCAGTGGCTGTTATAGTCACTTTGCCTGCCTTCTTAGCTGTTACGACGCCCTTTGAGCTTACTGTCGCAACCTTGGTGTTGGAAGATTTCCATGTAACCTTGCTGTTCGGACCTGCTACATTGGCTTTCAGTGTCACTGTTCTGTACTTCGATGCAGGTTTCTTTGCATAGACAGTAGCTGATTTCTTGCTCAGGCTGATAGTCGGTGCGTTCTTCTGATAAGTGAACGGCATGCTGAACTCGCTGAATCCTTTAGCTGCTACGCTGAGGCTGTACTGTGTGCCAGCTTCAAGACCTGTCACTTTTGTCAGATCGTATACACCTGTCTTGCTGTTTGCGAGAGTTGCCACATCTACTTTGTTTCTTTCTGCATCTGTTGTCGTGATCTTCACTACTGTTTCAGAGTCAGCCAGAGCTGCCTTGAACTTGTCTGTGAGACCTGAAAGAGTCAGCTTTTCTCCGTAAGGTGATACATCAACGCCTGTCAGGAATACAGTTGCTTCAACATCATTGAATCCTGCAGCTTTGTAGATGACTTTCCAGTATCCCAGCTTGTCTGCTGATGCACCTTTGTTGTAAACACCGTCTACTGTAGTGTCTGAACCTGTTCCGCCAAGTCTAAGGGAGTCAAGGTTGAATCCTGCGTCTATCCTCACGCCGTGGTTCGATGACCACCATGTGTCGGCAGCATTCTTAGTACCGTATACCGCCTTAGGCTGAGCTGTCTTGTCAGCATCAGGGTCTGTTGATCCATAGTACTGATATTCTGCAGTCAGATATCTTGATGCATACGCTGAGAAGTCTGTCTTGCTCATTTCTGAACCGTCAGCCTTCTTCAGATAAACATAAGCGTCTGCATAATCTCCGAATTTAGTGTTGTATTCGTATGTCACATGATCTACGGCAACATCGAAACCTGCTTCTGATTTGCCGTCTGATGCTGGACCGTATGTGCCGTCGGCTTCCAGCTTCTTGATGCCGCCTGTAGCTGCAGTGACTTCATTGCCTGCGCCGTCTTTGCCGCCGATCTTCACGTTGCTGAATGCTTTTGTTTCGTCAGTGCCCTTGCCTGTTTCGTTCAGGATCACTGCCTTTGCATAGTCCTGGCTGTTCACTGAAACAGGTATCCTCTGGAAGCCTGAAACGCTGTAGTTTTCTATAGTGTACTGTACACCGTCGACTGTGAATGTCTTGCCCATATCAGGGACAAGGACAGCTCCCGGTGTGCCGTCTGCTCTTGTCACTCCGCTAAGCTTTGGTGTAGTGAAGTCCGGATCGATCTCCACCATAGCACTTGCTGCAGCTCCTGAGTCTGCAACGCCGTTTACTTTAGTCAGGAACTGGAATCCGTGTCTGAATATGCCGTGTTTCACTGTCGCTCTTGAAACTGCATCGAAAGCGCCAAGGTCATCGGTCTTTTCCTGGTCCTGTGTAGTACCTTTGGCTTCTGTCTTTGTAGCCTTTTCGATGTCCTCGCCTTCCCAGTACTCCAGATATGACATGGATGCTGAACCGTAAAGTTCAGTGCCCTTGTCTGTCGTGTAGTACTTCACGCCTGTGTTTCCGATCTCTGTCGGTGTAACAGTCTTGCCGTCTGCAGTATATGTGTCTGCTGACTTGTCAGTGTAGTAGTATGTGATGCCGTCTTTGACATCGAGCTTAGTCATGGCTGCGCTGCCGCTGTCTGCATATACGCCTGCCGGTATGCAGGTCACCAGCATTGCTGCTCCTACTGCAAGAGAAGCAGCTCTGTTTCTGAGTTTTGATTTGATCATGCTTTCGGGGTCCTCCTTCTCGACTCATCATC
Organism: uncultured Clostridia bacterium; assembly: GCA_934277495.1. Lineage (GTDB taxonomy): Bacteria > Bacillota > Clostridia > Peptostreptococcales > Anaerovoracaceae > Lentihominibacter. Next base: position 17,035 of record CAKQUI010000026.1, read on the forward strand.
AATGATCATTAACGTATGATATATAGTGACTTTCCCATGCCCTGTATGGGAAAATGACTATGCTTATTCAACGACGGTGTATCCGTCCTTTGTCAGCGTGAATATGTTTTTTGCTTTTTTGTTCATATATACATTCTTATCTGAATCTGCAAACACTGCTGCTGCGTCGTATTTTTCTGCCAGCTCCATGCCTTTGTCTTTTCCCAGTACGAAACATGCTGTTGCCAGCATATCGCTGACTATGCCGCTGTCGCACACGACTGTCACTGAGATGAGACCGCTTTCCGCCGGATAGCCTGTCTTCGGATCTATGATATGGTGGTATCTTACGCCGTCTTTCATGAAATATTTCTCGTAATCTCCCGATGTTGAAATGTACGACTCGCCTTCCACTGCAACGGTGCCCAGATAGTCGCCGTCGTCCCTTGGATCCGTGACTGCCACGTTCCATGATGATCCGTCAGGCTTGCTGCCATATGTCATTATGCTGCTGCCGCCGATGGTTATGACTGCACCGGTGACGCTGCCGTCTTTGTCGAACATGTCCTTTATGCGGTCACATCCCAGGCCTTTGCCTGCTGCGCCAAGATCCAGCGACGTGTCTTCATTCAGTCTGACGCTGTTGCCGCTGAGCTTCACTTTCTCATATCCCGTGTCTTTGAGCAGAGCCTTTATTTTGCTTTCCTCCGGCATCTTCGGCGTTTCTCCGTCAAAGCCCCAGAGCCTTGTTATCTTTCCTATGGTGGGATCGAAAGCCCCGCCGCTGTCCTTTGCCATCTTCAGCACGCTGTCAAGATAGACTGCGGTATCGTCTGACACCTTCACAGATTTCTTGCCGGCTGATGCGTTTATCTCAGCGATCTCGGAACCTGATTTCCTCCAGGATATCAGCCTGTCTTCTGTATCGGAAAGTTCCTTTTCCACATCTTCTGTGATATCGTCTCCGGTTTTGTAAACAGTCTCACTGAGCACTGTGCCCATAACAAAGCCTGTGTAGTCGTACTGCTCCACGCTGCCGCTGCCTGTGCTGCCGCAGCCTGTGAATATTACCGCTGCAGCTGCTATCATCACAGCTATAGCGACTGTACTGAAACATATCTTTCTCACCGGTGACCTCCTTATAGTTCTGTACCGGACGGACCGGTGTTTATCGATCTCAGACGTTCACAGGACACTGTCTGTGTGGAACATCTTCGAATGTGTTCATATACGTTGTTAGTTTCCGCTAACCCTGTGTCTGAAAAAAACAGCCTCATACTGCGGCTGCTATCCGTTAGCTAAACCTAACTCATTTGGTATAGTATCATTTATATAGAGATTTGTCAATATACCAACATCAAACAATACCATTTTTATATGAAAATAAAGAGGAAAAGGTTCCATCTCATATTTTCATATAAAGCCTTTGCCGGTATACCAAAAATTTCGAAAATGCTTTTGCTGTACGATCAGAAAACCCGCCGGCTGCATATTGTATGTGTATGCCTGCGGGCTGCTGACACGATCAGACATCCTGAAATATATTGGCTGACCCGAAGGACTGACAGTGTTCGATACCTTCCTTCGATACCGAGCTGCTGCCGTAGCGCCTGCGGTCCTCTCCCACCGGGCATACCGCTGTGCATACGCCGCAGGGGTATCTGAATTCATTCTTAAGCTGCTGATGGTATTCTGCACATTTGAACTTATCCATCTCAAGACAGCTTTTCTCAGTGTCCGACACATCTCCGAAAGCCTGCATCGGGCACTTTTTCCTGCAGAGTCCGCAGTGTATGCAAAGTTCCTCGCTTATGACCGGATCTGCTGTTATCTCTGCATCGGTGATGACTGAAACGATACGCACACGTGGTCCGAACTCTTTTGTTATCAGCGTGTGGTTCCACCCTATGGTGCCCAGTCCTGCATACTTTGCAGCCAGCACATGGGAAAACGCAGCTTCCGGCTTTTTCACCAGCACCGATATGTCTCCGTAGCAGTCCCTTGGGAAAAAGTGCGCCCTGTAGCCCTGCCTGTTCAGAAAGGCTGCCAGCCTGTACGCCGCTTCATCCAGCAGTCTGTTGGTAGTATTGTAAAGTTCCGAGTACACCACCGACGGCGTGGTCTCTATCATGGAAGGGAAGATCTGCACTCCAATGGATATCACTGTCCTGCACCAGGGCCATATGTTCCCCGGTCTGAAGGCTTCCGGCGTCTCGCCGTACTCGTCCCATCTTTCTGCCGGAGCGAAACCCGTTATATCCGCTCCAAGTTTCGCAGCCTCACGTTTTATCCTGCGCTTGAATTCAGCTTTTTTCTGTGCATCCATCTTCCCTCATCTCCTTGAATTCCTATATCTTTTCCAGTGCTCTGTCGATAGCCGCTATTATATCCTCCGGCTCCTCCAGACCTATGGAAAATCTCAACTGTCCATCAGTTATCCCTGCTGCTGCACGCTCCTGTGCACTGTAGGCACGATGTGAAGTCTTTGCTGCGTAGGATACCGTAGTGGCCGTACCTGCCAGACTTGGCACGAACTTTATCCAGTCAAGAGCCGCTATGACTGCTGAAGCTTCCTTTTCGCCGCCTCGTATATCGACGCTTATCATACCGCCGTACCTGCCTGATACGAACTGTGCTGCTGCGCGGTCGTGATCCGGCGAAGAAGCCAGGCCCGGATAGAACACCTTCTCCACTTTCGGGTGGTTCTCAAGATGCTCCGCCACTTTCAGTGCATTGGATGAATGTCTTGCCATCCTGAGCTGCAGCGTCCTGAGACTTCTTGCCAGCAGCCATGCGTCTGCAGCACTCAGAGTACATCCGTAAAGCACCTGTTTCTGTCTTATCCTGCCAACTACTTCTGCCGATCCGCTGACAGCTCCTGCAACGATATCGCTGTGACCTCCCAGATACTTGGTTGCACTGTAAAGGACAGCGTCGGCTCCCAGCTCTGCAGGTCTTGCCACAGCCGGAGTCGCAAATGTATTGTCGATGAAAAACAGCAGTCCGTTTTTCTTTGCAGTATCAGCGATCTTCTTTATGTCCGGCACCTCCATCAGCGGATTGCAGATTGTCTCAGTATATATCAGTTTCGTCTCCGGTCTGATGTACTGCTCTATATCGTCGTTTATAAGATCTGCAAAGGTAACATCCACGCCGAATCTTGCCAGCTCATTGCTGAGGAAATCATGCACGCCTCCGTAAAGCACCGGTGATGATATTATATGATCTCCCTTGCTGACCACCGACAGTATGCTGGTAGTTATGGCAGCCATGCCCGATGAGAAGACAAGTCCGGCCTCCGCTCCGTCTGCAGCTGCTATTATCTTTCCTGCTGCATCGGTATTGGGATGCTTCATCCTGGAATAGATATACCCTTCCGCTTCACCTTCGTATATGGCGTCCACCGACGGCACATCGTCGAAGGCGAATACCGACGTCATGTAAACCGGCAGAGTTTCCGGCACCGACGCCGATTTTCCTATATCTTTGTAGTCCTGTCCGCTGCCTGTATGTATTAATTCTGTTGATATATTTCTTTCAGTCATTGATACGTCCTCCTTGAATCACTGTCCGGATAACGGCTGCACCGTTTCCTGTCTTTATGTCGTCACTACGCCAGCTCTGCCAGCACATATCTTGTGAATATGTCTGTGGCCACCAGAAGAGATTCTTCATCCACATCCAGTCTGTCGCTGTGCAAGGGCAGACTTGTCTCCGGCCTTGCCGGATCTGCCGTTCCAATATGTATATATGCGCTTGCAGCGCCTTTTGCAAGATCAGAAAAGTCATCTGCTGCAAACCCGAACAGTACTTCACCGTCCGGTATCACGTTCTCTTCTCCCAGCGTGAGTCCTGCTGCCGCAGCAGCTCCGAGACGCACATCGTCGTCGTTCACAAGCGCCGATGCAAAGGTCTCGAAGTATATCTCTGCTTCACACCCGTTGAGGGCTGCAATGGTTTCAGCAGAAGACCTCACCTTCTCCTGCAGCTTTCTGTGGGTCTCGTCGGAAAGGCATCTCATGGAGCCTTCCAGCTTTGCCTCCGCTGCGATTATATTGAAAGTGCTGCC
>CAKQUI010000027.1 GCA_934277495.1 uncultured Clostridia bacterium
TGAGGTATTTCACCAGAAGTCCGAAAAGTTCGCTGTTCAGCAGTTCTGTCGGATTCGGTGACAGCGGTCCTGTCAGTATCATACTAAGTCCGCTGACGTTGGTGTCACAGATTATCTCTTCGATATCTGCCTGCTTAGACAGATAGTGGGAAAGCCCACGTATACCTTTGTTGGAGCTCTGCGCTTTATATCTGCTGAGAGTCACCGACTTTCTCAGGTCTGCATCCACGAATACGACTTTCTTGCCGTTTTCAGCCATGGATCTTGCCAGCTCAAAAGAAACAGTACTTTTGCCTTCTCCCGGCACACAGCTTGTAAAAAGAAACGTTTTCAGGTCTGCGCCGCAGAACTGAAGGTTCGTCCTCAATGAGTTGTAAGCCTCGCGTCTGCCGTAGTCAAGATCTTCAAGGTTATTAAGGATTATGCTGTTGTCCATCACTTCTTACCACCTTTCTTCCTGCGGCTCCTCCTGCCCGACTTCTTGCCGTTGGCAGCAGGTATCGACGCCAGGGTGTTCAGACCCAGATAATGCTCTATATCATCTGAAGTCCTGAGCTTGTCGTTGAGCATATATGTCGCTACGATCACTATCGCTGCAAGGAACGCTCCCAGCAGGAACGCCACCGCCGTATTCTTTTTCTTGTCCGGCTTGATAGGATGATCCGGCAGCGTAGCCACTTCAACAACTGATGGTTCGTCTACTTTCATGACCTTCGGTATCTGCCTTATGGCAACTTCCGAAAATTCATTTGCTATCTTCGTTATGCCCGTGGCGTCCGTACCCTGCACACTTATAGTCAGTATACGTGTATCCGAGGGGTTCGTGACACTCATCATGTTCAACATGTCCTCGTATTCCATTTTCAGATCAAGATTGTCTATGACTTCTTCCACTACAGGTCTGCTTTTTATCAGCTCAAGGTAGTCGAGAGCCAGCGATGAGCCCACCTGTATATCAGCCAGTGACGTTATGGATGTAGACTGGCTGGTTATGTAAAGTTTCGACGTTGCCTCATAAACAGGCTCCGCCATATAAAAACTGTATACTCCTGCTACCCCTGCAAAGATCACAGCGGTCAGCAGAATAACAAGAAATCTCTTTTTCAGGACAAGGAATATCTCCCGTAAATCGATTTCTATTTCTTCTCTTTCTCGTTCCATATGTATGTCTCCTGCATCATATCAATTCGTTTTTAACGAGTTTCATAATATTCGTATGAACGACATCTGTCACGATATCGTCCCATGCTATCCGCAGCATTTCATCAACTGCCGATTTCATCACAGGCTTCCTGGCTGCTGCATCATGACAGTCGCTGGCAATAAAATGCACCATGCGCTCATCGAGCAGCCGTCTGCACCATAATGTACGTCTGCTGGTTATTTTTCCGAGATAGGATCTTGCATTGACCTGTATATATGTTCCGTTTTCTATGAGTTCTCTGACACCTTTAAGATCTCCGTGAAGACTGCTGTATCTTTCCACATGCGCCAGAACAGGTCTGTAGCCTGCGCTTACGAACTCCCTGAGACCTTCTGCGATAGTGCTGTATTCGGCTTCTGTGGAAAACTCCACCAGAACATAGTCTGTCCCGCCTAATGTCATCGCTCTGCCGCTCCTGAGGTCTTCTATGACCTCCGCTCCGTAGAATATCTCATTGCCGAAGAACAGCTTCATGTCAGAATGGACTTTTTTCACTTCGGCGTACAGCTCCCTGAACCTGGCAAGTGCATATGCCTTGTTGTAGTCAGGGTTCCATTTGCCGTAATGCGGCGTTGCTATGATAGCACGTATACCTTCCTGATATGCTGTTTCTATCATGGACATGGATTCTTCCATGGTCTCTGCACCGTCATCCACTCCAGGGATGATATGTGCATGGATATCTATATACTTCCATCTGCTGCTAAGATCACTGCTCACTTTTTACCTCTTCCTGTAACCATTATCACCACTGCCAGTATCAATACTGCAATGCCTGCACCCCAGAATACCGGAGCCGCTCCTGAAAAAAATATATCTATGAATGAAGCATAGCCTGCAAGGGATTTTGAAAATCTGAAATCCACTACGCTGCCCAGCAGAAAGCCTGCCGCACAGACAGCTATACCTGACGCTATAAGACTGCTGCATATATATATCCTTCTTCCTGCAGTTTCTTTCTGCAGGTTTATCAGCAGTATCAGAAGTACCACCACTGCTGCTGCGCATACCGGGATCATGACTTTCATAATGCCTTGAGCACTGCTGCGATATTCGCTGAAATATCCTGCAAAGGGCAGTCTGATATATTCTCTGTAATAGCTCTCCGAATCCCTGACTATCTCCTTCACTGCCAGTTTTATACGGTCGTTGTCTCCCACCTTGTTTTCGCTGAGATAAGACTCAACGGCACTCTTCACAGATGCGGAAAATTCCTGTCCGGCATCCGATGCAGAGCTCAATGTGTCTTCGCCCCTGAGTCCGGCTGCGATGTTGTCCTCTATTTCGCTGCTGAAAGCTTTGCTGTCCAGCTGTTTCTCAAGAAGATCCTCAGAAAGTCCGTATCCGGCAGCCTCGTCCCTGAGTACTTCTTTGAGAGAATCATAGTTTTTCTCTGCATACATACTTTCATCTATGCTTTTCGTGAAATGCGACTCACTGAGCAGTGTTAAAGTACTGCACGCCGAAATCAGCCCACAGGTGATGCAGAGAAAAAGCACGAAAGAGAAAACTGCACATACTGCAGCTCTTGCTTTACTGTTTGTTTTCCCCATTCCTATTCCTCCACAAGTTCCGGACCGCTTATCTTGTCAGCGATCACGAAATACCTTTTGCTGCTTTTGTCAAAGACCTCACCGAAAGGATAACATGTATAAAGTACAAGTTGTTCGTTATCTTTTTTTTCAAGTTTCTTTTCGGTAATATATGATACATCCTTCACTGTGATATCGGAGATCTCATACATGAATTCCCCGTATGAAGTATGCACTTTTATCTTCTGACCTTTTTCTGCTTTTTCGAGCACCTCGAAATATCCGACATCGTGTGCGCCCACCAGTATCATCCTGCCTTCACCTGGAAGACCGCTGCCTGTATACTGGCCTGCACCACGTGACAGTATCTTTTCTGAATCTCCGTAATACAGAGGTGCCTTGAGTCCGATATCATCACATATGATAGTCCCGTACCGGCTTCCTGCTGACGGGATCACTGCTTCGCTCTTTTTCAGCGTCCCTTCCGCCGGCTGCTTCTGCTCATCATCGTAACTGTATACCGGTGCTCCAAGCTCTACTGCTGTCCCTGCCGATGTCCTGATATAATCTGCGAACGACTTTCCTGCAGTGAGTACAAGTACTGCTCCCGCTATAAGGAATATCACAGTAAGACACGCAGTCATGACAGCAGGATGCAGCTGCTTAGCTTTCATCTGCTGTGTGAGCGAAGAGTTTCAGTCTGACAGAAACAAATATACCTGCAGGTATCAGAAGAAGTATCATTATCGCTGCTGTCAGTGCAGGGCTGAGATCGTATCCCGTGTCCTTCACAGGCAAAGTCCCTTTGAATACTTCTTTTTTGCCGCTTTTGACTGCAAATGATGATGATTTGTCAGTCACAGTAACCACAGCACTGCCTGCTTTTTCTTCTGTTATGCCTTTTTTCCTGTTGCTTTCTTTGTTGTCTTTTTTTTCAGTTTTGCTGTCGCTGCCGCTTCCGGTATCGCTGCTGCCTCCACCTACCGGTACGAGGTAGCCTTGATTCACGCCATTCTTTATATTAGCATACATCATCGAGGATGCTCTTGAAGCCTGATCAGCAGTAAGGTCTATACCATCCTGACTGAGATATGCCCTGAGCTGTCCCAGCGCTCCCGATGTAGCAACATAAGATTTGCCATTATAACTAAAAGTTCCTGACGCCTGGCTTATGAGCCCAGCTTCAGGACCATTGATATTCCCGGCGAAAACAGCTGCCGGCATTAGCACGATTACCATTGCTGATGCAACGACCATTATGCTGATGCGGCGGACAATAAAATCCGATATCTTTGATTTCATCCTTTCTCCCCGATATTATATTCCGGATGCCGGAGGGCATCCGGAATGTGATTTATTATTTATAAGCTTTGACTTCTGCCTTGTAATTATCTACATCCTTTTTATCAAGTATGATTTTATAGCTTCCGTCTTCACCTTTTACAGTTACAGTTCTGTCAATATTTCCTTTTTTGAGATATATAGAATACTCACTGGAATTTACCTTTGTAAGTTTTGCAGTATAACCATATTTCTCAACACTTATAGTTGCACCAGACTTCACGATATCTACGGTTTCAACTGTAGTTATACCTGATTCCGGATGAGCTTCTCCGTCTTCTGTGCTGTACAGAGTTACAGTATAGTCAATACCTGATGACTTGAAACTGTCCTTTGCTTTGACATAATACCATGAAGTTTCCATGCCACCTAATGTTACAGTTAATTCATTACCATTCTTGGTAACCCCATATGCTGTTGTTTCAGAATCGCTATCATTGACTACATAACTGAAGTTTGCTTTTTCAAATGACTTAGCGTCGGCATTTATCCAGTCAAATCCCATATTACCATTTCCTGTAAGGTTCAGCAGATCTTCATTGCTGAGGCTTATTCCCAGATTTTTGCCGTCTTTCTCTCCCGTTATTATATAACGGCTATATATGCTCATGTCAGTTTTATAAAATACCTTGTCTCCATCTTCTGAAGCCGGTAACTTGTCATAAACAGTCAGCTTATATGATGCTGATTTCTTGTATCCGTAATGAGCTGTTGCCTTGATAGTAGCTGTTCCGGCACTTTTAGCTGTTACGACTCCGTCTTTATCTACAGTTGCAACGTCCTTGTTGCTGCTTGTGTAGTCAAGAGTTTTGTTGTACGGATATGCAGGCTTTGTAACAGATGCCTTTACTGTATCTGTAGTACCTGACTGCATCTCATACTTGCCGTCTTTGACTTTTGCACTGTCGAATGCTATAGCTTCGACTGATTTGCGGATAGTCACTGTGCATGTCTTCTTGACTTTCTTGTTTTCTTTTGAAGTAGCTGTCAGCTTTACTGTAGTCGACTTCGAGTTCTTGTTGTTAGGAGTGATCTTCACTGAGCCCTTTGTAGCCTTTGAAGTGTTCAGCTTGGCGTACTTTGTGCTTGAAAGCTTGTAGCTTACGCCTGCATTGTACACGTTGCCGGGCACCGAAGCCTTGATTGACTTTGATCCGTTGTTAGTGTAAACTGTCACGTTGCTGAGCTTCAGTGACGGTTTGATCTGCTTTACCTTGATGGTGATAGTCTTCTTGACTTTCTTGTTTTTCTTTGAAGTTGCTGTGATCTTTACAGTACCCTTTTTCTTACCTGTAACAACGCCCTTGCTGGAGACTGTAGCTATTTTTTTGTTGCTTGATTTCCATGTTACGGCCTTGCTTGCCTCGGCAGGCGATACTGATTTCACCTTTACTGTTACTTTACCTTTGATGTCTACTGTCTTATAGTTTGCTGTGAGCGTGATCTTCTTAGGTTTCGCTGTAGCTGCATCAGCCTGAGCTGCAAATCCGTAGCCGAACACTGTGAATGCCATAGCAAATGCTACTATAAGTGTCATCACTTTTCTGAGTTTCATTAGTTCTGCCTTCCTTTCATCGTGTATAGAATACTCTCCCCCGTACATCATTTTCTTTATACGTAGAGTTCTTTAGAGTATAGCATATGCCCCGAAACTTTTCCAGTAGGTGTGCACAAATAACGTTCCAATTGTAATAATTAACACTTATGCTGCAATATCTGCATTCTGCGGCGTTCTGCTGTCCGCTTTGCAGCATTTTCCTTCATCTGATTCGTCCGCTTCCATCGACTCCATGTTCCTGGTGCTCCACCACGCCAGCAGTATCGCTGCCAGCCCTGCCGAACCCTTGCCGATTATCATCGGCAGTATCATTTCCTTATTGACGCTGGCGGTGAATGCCAGATCATCGCCTATTATGAATGTACCACTCACCACGAATGCTGAGTTTATTATCTTTCCACGGCTGTTCATGTCTTTCATCATGCTGCACATAGGTATGTGGTTGGCCATGCTTGCCACGACTCCGGCTGCTGCCACATCGTTCATTCCTGTCTTTGAGCCCAGCTTCATCAGTGGTTTTCTGAGCTTTCTGGTTATCACGCAGACCATCGGGAAGGCTCCCGCCAGCATTATAGCTATATGTCCGATTATATCGAAGCCTTCAGACAGCGGCGCCATACCTGGTATCACCACGAAACCTGTCAGCGTTTCAATGATGGCTGCCACCAGTGCAAAAGTTATGATCGATACCACAAGACCGCCGAATACTTTGAAGCCTTTTATCATTTTTTCAGGTGCGAACCTGAGACCAGCTGCAACTGCCAGTGCGAATATTATCACAGGGACGAGATTTCTCATTATCATGGAAATCTCAAAGCCTGCTGCCAGACCTCCCAGTATGCAGCCCACCGGTATCGTCACCATACCGTAAAGCACGCCCTGGGCCATATACTGATAGTCTTTTCTGTTCACTATACTTATAGCTACAGGTATGACGAAGACAATAGTATTGCCCAGCATGCCGCCCAGCAGTATGCCGGAAAAGTTCGCTACATCCTCGTCTGCTGTCATTTCGTGCGCTATGGAGTACGCCCCCATATCCATGCCCAGGAAACTTCCTGCCATCATGGCAGGGTCTGCCCCCAGCAGCTCGTATACCGGGCCGGCTACAGCCAGCAGCACCTTTGTCAGCACTGGTGCAAAGGACAGTATCCCCAGCATCGATAGTGCCAGTGCTCCCAGTGAACGGAAGCCTTCCTCGAACTCATCTGCCAGACCCAGATCGAACCTTTTGTTCGTTATCCTGTCAAAGCCTCCCAGTATCATGAATACCACCATGATGTCTATAACGATCTGATTGAAGCTGAAATGATCCACGATCTCACCACGCCTGATCGACGTAAAATACCTTTCCCCGGTCTTCCCGGACATACGACTGATTTTATGTAAAACCAGTCACTCTTTGAATCAACTTGCTATCTACATAGTATGAAACCGTGATGTCCGATTCAATGATTTGTTTGCATAAAAGAGAACATGAATTTGTCAGTTTTTTGTTAATTTTCTCATTTTGTTGACTTTTTATAACTTGTTTGCTTTTTTATTATGATATAAAGTGCCCTCATGTACTACAGACGGATTTGTGCTCCGGTATCCCCAGCATATATCTTCCTGTCTCATTACGCTGCAAAAGGCGCCTCCCCACCCCTACAGATCCGGGACTTCACCCAGAAGGTGTACCACTGACAGTCTGCGTATATAATCTGCCTGTCCTGATGCAGCAGCAAAGATCAGGTATTGCAGAAACAGCCGTAATGTAGTGTCCGCATACATATCACAGTAAGTCCAAAAACATCATATCCCTCTTAAAATACGTGCTGTAACATGATATACTCTTATTATATATGCAATTCATTTTATGACAGGGAGACTGAAAATGTATACACACGACAAAATACCTTCGGCATTACAGAAAATTTTTATCAGCGATATGGAACAGGCCTGCAGCGACGCCGCTCTTGTAAGAAAACCCATAGACCGCAGCACCGGCAAAGAATTCGATAAATGTTCATATGCCTTCTTTCCCGGATGCCAGCTGGGAGCTTCTGAACCGGAGATCGTTGTAAAGGTCTATGATTCGCTGCTGTTCCAGCACCCCGATACCGCCATATTCCTCAGCTGCTGCGGCGCACCCTCCGCCTGGACTCAGGATAACGGCGTATCCCCGGAAATACTCAGCGATATCAGAATAGAATGGGAAAACCTTGGAAAACCAGCGATGATAATGGCATGTATGTCGTGCTGCAGGCTCTTCAGAGAGAACCTGCCTGAAATACCTGTCATCACGCTTTATGAAATGCTTGACGAGCTGCAGATAAGCGGCGGCTGCAATACTGTGGACTACAGCCTTTTTGCGCCATCCTCCACCCAGGACGATGACAAAGTCATCGACGCAGTAACGAAACTTGCAGACAGCATGGGTGCAACGCTGCATCCTGCCGGGGAAAACACTGCATATACAGGATGCTGTCTTTGCGACGGCACCAGCGATACTGTACCTGCTGCCGGAGACTACCCGTTCATCACATACTGCATCAGCTGCCGGGATATGCTGAAAAAAAACGGCCAGGATGCTGTGCACATCCTTGAGCTGATCTACGGCATGGGGGACTCCAACCAGCATATGAAACACGAGCATAAACACGACCACGGTCATGAAGATCATGATGAACATGAAGATGACACACCTGCAGTATCAGCACCGCTTCCGACGCCGGAGGAAAGACGCAGGAACCGCATGGAGCTGAAACAGGCTCTGCTGTCGCTTTTCTGGGACGAGTTCATCGAAATATGACAACATCATCGGTCTTAAATATATATTTTATAATGATAATACTCTAACGGACCGCTACGCCAGCGGGATCTCCTGCTGACGTGCAGTCCGTTTTCATGTACCGGGATCGTGACACCTCATCATGTCCATAGCCGAAGCAGCATCACAGCCAGCAGGATCAGACAAAGATCCAGGCAGCCGGGCTGTCATGGATATGGCTTAAAACACATTGACCCATATATCCGCCATCCATCTTGAATGCTGACGGAAAACAGATGCTTCATTAGGATCCTCCGGCAGACCATTGTCCGGCACGCTGGTATATGTGCTTCGCCCCGATATCCGGAAAAAATAAAAGTGCCCATGAGATAAACTCCGGCGGAGTCTTTCTCACAGACACTTTTAAAAGCAAGTTTATAAAAAGCAATTATGAATTTTTATCTCTTCTGTGATTATATAATACCACATTCTCAGAACAATGATGTTGTTTCAACAACATTTTTGCAGGTTTTTTTGTGTTTTTTTCAATTATTTTTGGTTTTTATTCCGTACACAAGCTTTTCAAGGTCTTTCCTGCCTGCTATCACCGGCACCGGGTACAGCGGATTCGCTTCTTTGTCTGCCCATTCTGCGATCTTCGGGATATCTTCATCTCTGATGCATGGCAGATATTCCGGGATATCCATGATACGGTCGAGCTCACGTATGCGGTCTTTCAGTGCTTGTGCTTTAGCTTTGCCCGTTATCCCTGCTGCAGATGCAAGCTGTGACAGACGTCCTTCTGCTGCCGGTCCAAAAAAATCCAGGACATGCGGCAGGATCACCGCCATAGCTTTGCCGTGAGGTATTCCGTAAAGGCCGCCCACTGCATGCCCTATGGCGTGTACATATCCCACGCAGCCTCTGGTAAAAGCCCTTCCTGCGTAGAATGCTGCCAGCTGCATGTTTTCCCTGGCCTGCATATCGCTGCCGTTGCAGTATGCTCTGTAAAGGCTGCTGTTTATGAGACTTACAGCTTTTTCTGCCATCTCATCTTCGGCAGATGTGCTGTATCTGCCGTTGATATACGCCTCCACGGCATGGCACAGTGCATCCATTCCTGTATACGCCGTTATATCCGGCGGCAGACCTTTTGTCAGTATCGGATCCAGGATACATGTATGGGGGATAAGCGCCGTATCGTTTATCGACTTTTTCCGATGTGTTTTATGATCTGTTATGACTGCAGCCATCGTTGCCTCCGAGCCTGTCCCTGCCGTAGTCGGTACTGCCCACATATGCGGTACAGCTTTACGGTGTCTTACTCTGAGAACGCCCTGCAGCTGAGATACACTTTTGCCGGGTCTTGCGATACAAGCAGCTATCGCCTTGCCGCAGTCCATTGGCGATCCGCCTCCGAACAGCACTATGCCCTGTGCTCCGCTTTTCCTGTAAAGCTCTGCGCCCTCCGATACCTGAATGTCTGCAGGATCCGATGTCAGGCTGTCGAATATCTCATATGCTATGCCAAGCTCGTCCATCCTGGCGAGCATGGGCTCCATGAGACCTCTCTTTTTCATCCCCGGTCCTGTTACTATCATCACACGTTCAATACCTTTTTTCCTGATGTCGTCTGCCGCTTTCACGCTTGAACCTTCGCCTCGTATCAGCTCAGGCACGTGCCACGGCAGGAAATGCATTCCCAGCTTCATTCCTGCCTGGAATATCCTGCATACTGCTCTATTCATATATTGCTCCTGAAAAAAGACCCGGAACATTTCAATGTCTCCGGGTCCTGATATACTTTATGATGCTTTGCTGCAGCTATTCTATTACTCTTGTGACTGCCAGTATACTGCCGCACTCTCTGACACTTGAAACACATATGCCCTTGCTGGCGTTGGCTGCATGGACGATCTTGCCGTTCCCCATATATATAGCTATATGTCCGTGATATGTTATCAGATCTCCCGGCTTCGCCTCGGCAAATGATATCTGCTTGCCTGCCTTGGCCTGGGCGTATGCTGTTCTCGGCAGTGATATACCGAATTTAGCGAATATGCTTTGTACGAATCCTGAGCAGTCCGCCCCGTTGGTAAGGCTGGTGCCTCCGTACACATAAGGATTGCCACAGAACTGGAGTGCATAGTTCACAACAGAACTTCCGCTGCCGCTGCCAAGTACCTTTCCTTCTTCACTGGTGCCCCATTCGGTATCCTTAGGTCTGTCCTTTGTACCTTTAGTCACTATCTTCGCAACGGCCTCTCTGACTACTGTTCGGTCTATCTCTTCAGCTGCTGTCACAGCGCCGTTGACGCTTGTCATGGCATCGGTAACTATCTGACTTCCGGCTTCCCCGCTGCGTGTCACCTTGCTCTGGTCCTTGTAAAGTTTATCGCTTTCCTCGTAGGTCTTTCCTGCATCTATTTTCTTCAGACTGCCTTTCTCAGAATTTATCGTGACATTGAACAGAGGCTCTTCGCTGCTGTTCTTCTCAAGGACATAGTTCACAGCTTCCTTCTCTGTCATGACTTCAGGTGCTTCCTCAAGACGTTTGAGTTCCTTTGTCTCCACGCTGAGTTTCTTGTCTATGACTATAGAATTTATCTGTGCGCCTTCCGGGGAGTATTCATCGATAACATCCTGAACGACATTTTCTGCAGTCTTCTTGTCTTTGACAAGCGCTATCTCCTTGCCGTCCGCCTTCAGCACATACGGTTCGGATATCTTAGTACCGTCCGCATACACTGCATACGGCTTGGTCAGATCCAGAAAAACAACTACACCTGCCACAGCCAGCATCACTGCCAGTGCTGCTATAAGCACAAATTTGCGATTTCGTATACTTTTGACCATGTGATTCTCTTTTCCTTAATAAACCCAAGTTGTAATTCAAAATACTATATTATTATACAGAAAACCACCCCTGTTTTAAATACAGAGGTGGTTTTTTTCACATAATCTTCAATTACATCTGTCAATTTTAGTACTATCTTGCTGTCAGATGTATCATTTTGCTGAAAGAACTTCGTCGAGTTTTTCGATGAAAAGCTTCATCTGTTCTTCGGTTCCTGTATTGACACGTATCCATGTCTCCCATCCCCAAAGGTATCCCGGGCGGATGACTACACCCTTTTTCTGGAGCTCTTCGAATACCGGCTGGGACGGAACGCCGATGTTCACCCATGAGAAGTTGGAGTATGATTTGAAGTACTCGAAGCCTCTTTCTCTGAAGCAGCTTTCGAGGTAGTCTATGGCTTTTTTGTTCTCAGCTGCTGCAAAGTCCTTGTACTCGCTGTCCTTCAGGGCTGCTCTTGCTCCTGTCTGAGCCAGTCTGTTGACTCCGAGAGTCTGTCTGACTTTGTTCATCTCGCCGGCTATCTCTTCGGATGTGATGATATATCCAAGTCTCACGCCTGCGATGCCGTATATCTTCGAGAAAGTCCTGAGAACTACAGTGTTCGGACGTTTCTTCATCAGATCTATGCTGTTTTTCGGATATTCGTCATAAAGCTCAGCGAACTCATAATAGGCTTCATCCATGATGATGACTACATCATCCGGCACTTTGCTGATGAATGCATCCAGTTCTTCCTGTGTAGCAATATTGCCTGTAGGGTTGTTAGGATTGCATATATATATCAGCTTGGTCCTGTCGTTTATGTGTTCCAGGAATCCGTCGAAGTCGAATTTCTGTCCCTTGAACGGTATCTTGTGCGCTTTTCCGCCCATGAGTCCTACTGAAATATTGTATATGTCGAAAGTAGGATCTGTCACGATTATTTCATCGCCTTCGTTGATGAAAGTCAGGGCAATATCCCAGATGAGACCTTCGCCGCCGTTGCCTACGACGATGTTGCCCGGCTTCACATCAAAGTGTTCAGCCAGTTCACCTACCAGGTCATATGCGGAAGCTTCAGGGTAGAAGTTGATATGCTCCACTTCGTTCTTTATAGCTTCTATCGCCTTAGGTGAAGGTCCGAACTGGTTCTCGTTCGATGCAAGTTTTTCTATACGCTCAAGGCCGTAGTCTCTTCTGACCTGTTCGACAGGTTTGCCTGCCACATAGGGTCTGAGCTGGGCCAGCTGTTTTCTGAATAAATCTTTGCTCATTTGTTTCTCCTTGGCTGTTATTTCCCCTGTTTCTTCTCTATCCTGTCAGTACCCATGTATCCTCTGAGAGCTTCCGGTATCACTACTGAACCGTCCGCCTGCTGATAGTTTTCCAGGATAGCTGCCACTGTCCTGCCTACTGCCAGTCCTGAGCCGTTGAGAGTGTGCACGAATTCCGGCTTGCCTTTTGTTTCCGGTCTGAACCTGATGTTGGCTCTTCTTGCCTGGAAATTCTCGAAGTTGCTGCATGAGGATATCTCTACATATCTGCCGTAGCTTGGCATCCATACTTCGATATCGTATGTCATCGCTGATGAGAATCCCAGATCTCCTGTGGAAAGTCTTACGACTCTGTACGGTATCTCAAGCTTCTTCAGCACATCTTCTGCCGCTGCTGTCAGTGACTCCAGCTCGTCATATGAGTTCTCAGGTTTTACGAATTTCACCATCTCCACCTTGTTGAACTGATGCTGTCTGATGAGTCCTCTGGTGTCTCTGCCTGCGGAGCCTGCTTCTTTTCTGAAGCATGGAGTGTATGCTGTGTAGTATACCGGCAGTTCACTCTCATCAAGGATCTCGTTCATCCTGAGGTTCGTAACAGGTACTTCTGCTGTAGGAATAAGGAAAAAGTCCTTTGCAGGCACGTGGAACATGTCCTCTTCGAATTTAGGGAGCTGGCCTGTTCCTGTCATGGCGTCTCTGTTCACCATGAACGGAGGAAGGATCTCTGTGAATCCGTGTTCCTCTGTGTGCAGATCCAGCATGAAGTTTATCACAGCTCTTTCAAGCTTTGCTCCAAGGCCTTTGTATACAGTGAATCTCGTACCTGCTATCTTTGAAGCTCTTTCAAAGTCCAGGATATCCAGTTCTGTGCCGATGTCCCAGTGGGCTTTCATCTCGAAGTCAGCCTTTGCGGGTTCACCCCATTTTCTCAATTCCACGTTGTCTGAATCATCTGCTCCCACCTGTACATCTTTGAAAGGTGTGTTAGGTATCTGCAGCAGTGCGTTTCTTAGGTTTTCTTCGACTTCACTGACTTTGCCGTCGAGGACTTTGATATCCGCCGAAAGCTTTTTCATTTCTGCCATGAGCTCAGTGGTGTCTTTGCCTTCTTTTTTCATTACAGGTATCTGCTTTGAAGATGTGCTCTGTCTGTTTTTCATCTGCTCTACTTCAGCAAGCAGTGCACGTCTTTCTTTATCGTATTCTCTGACCCTGTCTATCCCGTAATCGCCGTGACCTCTGGACTCTACTGCTTTCTTCACATTGTCGAAGTCATCACGTATTCTCTTGATATCAAGCATTTCAATCCTCCGCTTTTATCTAAAATAAGTTTTTCTTGTATGTTATGTAAAGATCTCTGAGCTCTTCGACTTTTGCCTGCATCTCGATCTGCAGATCCGATGCTGTATCGTAGTCTTTGCTGTCCAGGGCCTGTACTATCTTTGACATCAGACACTTCTCGTCAAGAGTGTCTCTGCCCAGCTGGTTCCTGAGTCTCTGTATCATTTCCCAGTAGTGTCTGTCATAGTCCACGCAGTCCAGATCGTCATGAGCCTTGCTGCATGATCTGAGCAGGTCCATGTTGTCCGGGATTATCCTGTTTCTGAGCTCCATGACCCACTGTTCCAGTACAGCTTCTCTGTATGATTCCAGTGTCAGGTCTGTCATGACGTCGTCACGTCTGAATATGTCAAGTTTTTCAGGATATTTGTCGAATGCGCAGATGTTTTCCCATACTGTATTAGGCGCCTTGCCGAAGAAGCGGTCTCTTTCGTCCTGTGTATATTCTTCGAAAACGTCTTTTTCGCTTCTGTACACTCTGTCTTTTTCGAGATAGAAGTCGTCTTCGCCGTATTCCTTGGAAATGGACTTTTCAAGTTCATCTGGCGTCTTGCCGTTTTCAAGAGCCTCCTTGATACCATCCAGCATCGCCATGTATGAGGCGGCCATGACAAGGTATGTATTGCTCTTAGGGTTAGGCGATCTGAGTTCGAATCTGGTTGCCATCGGATTGCCGATCTCTCTTACCAGGCCTACCAGCACTGTCCTGTTTCTCGACGGCAGCTTGGCGCTGTGTCCCAGCGACGTCACTGTGCAGACAGGTGCTTCGTATCCAGGCTTGAGTCTGTTGAGGGAGTCGTTGCTGGAGCTTACGAAGGGATTGACTACATCGTAGTTCTTGAGCAGTCCCATGAGCGCTCCGAAGCCTACTGGGCTCATGAAGTCTTTTTCAGGCTCTGCTGTGGAGAATACGTTCACCATCCTGCCGTCTTTCAGCTTCGCTGCAACGCCCATATGCGTATGTTCGCCGTTTCCTGCCACGCCTTCCATCGGCTTTGCCATGAAAGTTACTTCAAGGCCGTATGTCCTGAATATATCTCTTACAACGTACTTGATATGGTTCTCATTGTCAGCTGCCTGGACTGCTGATGAATATTTCCAGTCTATCTCCAGCTGCTCCATGACATGGTCGTAGTTTCCGGAGTTGCCCAGCTTGGCTTTGACTCCTCCTACTTCCTTGTGTCCCATCTCCATCTCGAAGCCGTACTTCTGCAGTACCAGCATCGCTTCTTCGAGAGCTGTCCTTACCGGTCCTGTGGTCCTCTTCCAGTACTGCTCCTTGAGCATCTGTGCTGTGGAAAGCTGCTCTCTGTCGGCATCGTCGTCCGGCGTCTTCACCCAGAACTCCAGCTCTGTAGCAGCTGTTATGGAAAGACTCTCTATATCATCCACGCTGTCTATATCGAGGTAGTCGAAGACATACGGATGCTTTCTCAGTATATCCATCAGATCCTGCTTGAAGTTGTATATGGCGTCTCTGAGTATCACTCTTGAGCCTACTCTCGCAGAATCATTGTGTACCAGGGACGATGGTATCCTCAGCGTTCCTACAGGAAGACCTGTTCCTGGATCCGGATAGTTGAAGTTGTGATCGACAAACCAGTTCACTGTCGTATCCGGTATTATATCTACTTTCGCATTGTTCAGTTTTGCTATTTTCGGTAATACTACGCTCGATCCATCAGTCTGTACACCGTCTCTGAGGAATTTGCCTATATCTTTAAGGAATTCCTCTACCGGTATCTTCTCGTCGGTATCGTGTCCGCCAACGTCAATTCCAACCAGGGAAACGAATTTTACTTCAGGGTGTGCCTTGAGTATTTCGGTTATTTCCCCCTCGCTGTGCTTATCGGCCGGCAGGGTATATAACATTTTGTCCAAATCGTACTTTAGCATATATCTGCCTCCTTTGTTTTGTATTTTATTTGTAAATCATGGACTTTTACTAAAAAGCAGGACCCTTCCCGCCGGCTTATCCAGCGGCAGGAATGTCCTGACTTGTGTTCTTATTTGCCTAACATATCGAGATATTTTTCAAGATCGTCAAGATGATCGCCGTATCCCGACCAGTCTCCGTTCTTCTGAGCTTTCTGTGCATCGTCGAAAGCGCTCTGGGCTTTCTTGATTATCTCGCTCTGGCTCAGGGTCTTGTCGTTTTTGCTTCCGGTCGAGCTGCCGCTTCCGGAACTTTCCTCGACGCTGCCTTCGCCGAACAGTTTGTTCAGTGCTTCGGCAAGTGTTGACTCATATGCGATATTGTCATTGTACGCCACTATGATACGCTTTACTTCCGGTATGCTGGAATTCGTAGCTTCCAGATATACAGGCTCTATATAGAGCAGCGAATCCTCTATAGGGACAACGAACATATTGCCTCGGCTGTACTTGGAGCCGGATGAATCCCAGAGAGAAAATTCTTTTGATATCTCAGTATTCTGGTCTATCTGAGCCTCCACCTGCATCGGTCCGTATACCGTCTTGCTCTTAGGCATCTGATAAAGTATCAGCTCTCCGTAATTGTCGCCGTCATTCCTTGCGACCAGAAGACCCATGAGGTTTTTCTTCTCGTTAGGAGTGAACGGTATGGAGCTGACGAATTCCGCCTGCTTCTCTCCCGGCAGCTTCATGATGTAATAGTTAGGTCTCATGGACTGCTCTTCTGTGCCGTATATCTCGCTGGATATCTGCCAGAGGTCTTCATCCTGGTAGAATACCTTCACATCGTTCATGTGATATCTCTGATATACCTTCGCCTGGATGTTCAGCAGAGTGCTCGGATATCTTATGTGTGCCTTTATACCCTCAGGCATCTTGCTGAAATCCTTGAAAAGATCCGGATATATCTTCTTGAATGTCTGCGCTATAGGATCTTTATCGTCAACGATATAGTAATCGGTAGTGCCGTTGTATGCATCTATAACGACTTTGACAGAATTCCTGATGTAGTTCGTCGTGCTGCCTTTCTCTGAATCATAAGGTTCCGAGTAAGGGTACATGGATGTGGAAGTGTACGCATCTATGATCCAGTAAAGCTTGCCGTCCACAGTCACCATGTACGGTGAGTCATCGTAGGAAAGATACGGCATTATCTTGCGCACTCTTTCTTTGATGTTCCTGTTCACCAGTATCTTCGAGTCGCTCTTGATATTGCTGGATACCAGCATCTTGAGACTGTGTTCCTTAACTGCGAACATGAACCTGTTCAGCGGGTTCAGCTTTATCCCGGCACTGCCTTCGTATCTCGTGTACTTGTTGGTATTGCCGTCAGGATAGTCGAATTCGTCTTCCGATGTATTGGCCAGCGTATAGTTGTTGGTCAGTTCACCGAAATATATCTCCGGCCGTGTTATCTTGATCTCGCTGACATCTGATTCCGGAGGTATGCCGCCTATGAGCATATCCGGCTGTCCGCTGGCTGTTATCTTGTCTACCCTCGACAGCGTTATGCCATATCCGTGGGTATATTTCAGATGTTTGTTGAGCCAGGTGTCGTGTATCTTGGATTCGTCTATTTCTCTTGCCGACAGGAAGGTCTGTGTGTATTCACCGTTGACCATGTATCTGTCGACGTTGACGTCATTGAAATTGTAATACTGCTTGATGTTCTGCAGCTGATTGTAGTATGTCCTGGCCGGATCGTAGTCGTTTATCCTGATGTTGGAGATGGTATCCATGTTGTTGCTGATATCATCACCATCAAGATCAGTGCTTGCCTTGAAAGTCTTTCTGTCCACGCCGTCTATGCCGTAGGCATACTGAGTATATTCTATATTCCTCTCAAGGTATTTGCTTTCTTTGTTTATTTCATCAGGCGTTACAACGAGGTTCTGCACAAGTATGCCGGCACCTGCTCCGAGGAGACTCACACATATCATGATAACAGGCACTGCTGCAACTGTCTTCACATTGCGCTTTGATATACCTGCTGCAAAGCCTATAGCTGCCAGCACCGACAGTCCCATCAGTATCCTGTATACCCAGAGGGTCACATTGACATCTGTGAAACCTGCGCCGTAAACAGCACTGCTGCTGTTTCCGAAGAGCATATCGTACTGTTTCAGGAAGAAGTGGACTCCTACCATGATGAAGAAAAGCACGCCAACGATCGTCAGCTGTTTTTCTGCGATGGATATAAGCATCCTGAAATTCTTGTCATCAAGCTGTCTCTTAGGTCTGCGGCTTTTCTGTCCGCCAAAGAAACTGCCTGCGAATCTGCCGAATATATCTCCGGCATTGCCGAAACCCTGTCCGCTGTTTTCTGTATCGCTGCTGTCCGTTCTTACTTCCTCGAACACCTGAGGAGGTCTCATAGAAAGAAGTATCACATAATAGATCAGTGTCAGCGCTGCAAATGCAATGAGAAGAAGTATTATTATCTGATTGACCTCTTCTATGAACGTCAGCCTGAATATATAGAATGCATTATCCAGACCGAACAGTGGATCCTTTATATCAAAGTCCGTACTGTTGCTGAACTGCAGAAACTGGAACCACAGCTTTGTCACAGCAAAATATGTCGTGATGATACCGTAGACTGCAGCAAGTCCCCATGTGATCAGGTTCAGATGGAAATGATTAGTCTCGTGATTCGATTTGACTTTTTTGAAATATCCTCTCTTGAGGAATTTGAGATAAACATACGCCAGGAATGTGACGATGATAAATGCAGGTATCCCTATCTTGAGCTGAGTGAACAGCTTCGTGAAGAATACCGAAACATAATTCAGTTCTCTGAACCAGAGAAAATCTGTAATGAAGCCTATCAGGGCGAGGAACAGCAGTATGATGACCACCACTGCCACGATCAGACCCTTCAGGCCCAGTCTTCTCTTTTTACCTTCTTTTTTCAATAGTCCCCTCCTCTATACTTTTATACTTTATAGCGGGCTGCCATTTTCATGGTAAATTTCTTTTCAGGATACATAGAGTAAACAAGTTCTGTCTCCTTGTCTCCTATGACTTCCTTGACCCAGACATAGTAGTTGCTGCCTGCCTGCCTGATCTCACCGATCTCGAGTTTTTTGAACTCTCCGCTGGTCTTTTTGTTTTTGAGTTTCGATGTCTGCTTGTAAAGCTTCATATTGCTGTCTATCATATCAAGCACTGACTCGTCTCCTGAATTCATCAGATCGTAGCGTCTTGATTCGAACTCTATTATCTCTCCTACGACCTCCTGGTCATAGTATACAGGGTAGTTGTCCTTGTCTCTTCCCCATTCCACTACGGTCATGGGCTGGGAAAGCACCAGATCCGATACTTTCCCGTCCCTTTCGTCATCGTAACTGAGATCAGCATTATATACTATTTCCCCGATGTTACTGTTTATATTCCTGTCTTTCTCACTGTTTATGAGATCAGTCTTGTCTTCTTTCGGTTTAGTTCTGGCCTGAGCTGCTGCAAAGCTTACCTGCTGTTCGTCTCCGGATATCAGCGATATCACTTTGTTTATCTGCTGATCCACGAACTCTGCAGCTTTGCTCTGTGAAGCGAATACCCTTATGCCTATACATACCAGTTCGAAGGCCAGTATGATTATCAGGAGCACCAGGACGATCTTCAGCACTATCCTGCCTTTGCCTCCTTTGCTGTCACTCTCATAGTCGTCTGCCTCTGCTGCACCCAGGTCGCTGTCAGCTGCAGGCTTTCCGGCCTTTTTTGCAGCTTTTCTGGCTTCTTTGGCCTGCTGCTTTTCGAGACGTCTCTGTTCTTTCTCTCTTTTTCTTATTTCTTTAGGAGTCAGCTCTTCGTCGTAGAAATCGTCTTCATGCTGATGCTGAGCCTGTTCTCTCTGCTGGTTTATGTATGCTGCAGCTTCTTCGTTGCCGTAACTGTCAAAATCATTTGATGGAAGCGAGGAGATCTTTTCTTCATGAGGCACCACGATGGTGTCCGCCGGTTTGTGTCCTGCTTCGGCCTCAGGATGTATAGGCGGCATCTGTCTTGTTGCCGTCAGAGGCACTTCCTGCTGTACAGGTTTGTTATCCTGGACTGTTTCGAACTGGCTCAGCAGATCCTCAAGATCCTCTTCTGGTCCGTTATGTGCTGCCGGAGCCGCATCCATATCGTCTGCAGGAGTTCCGAAGAACTCGTCTCTGGCTGCTGCATCCACTACAGGCTTCATTGACTCCTTCGAAAGGACCTGTGTAGGCTCTGCCACGCCTGCCAGTACAGCCGCCTTGTCCACAACTCTTGTCATGCCTATGTCGCTGCCGCCTGAGAGCATCGTATCTCTGCCTGTTACCGGTTTCTGAGGCTCAGGTTTTGCTGCTGGCTCGTTTTCGAAACCTGCAAAGAACTCGTCTCTTGCCTTTGCCATTTCGTTTATCTGATTTCTTGTAACACGATGAGCTTCTTCGACTTCGCTGCGAGGGTTTACAGAAGGTCTGCCTGCGCCTGCCTTGATACCCGCAACTGCTGCACGTATCTTTTCTTCTTCTTCTTTCTGCATACGTGCTGTCTGCTCCAGGACACGTCTCACCTCTTCCTGTGCTACAGCCTGGTTCGCTTCTTCTGTGATGCGTTTCTGCTCTGCTTCGAGCTTCTGGCTTGCTTCTTCTTCTGCGAATTTTCTTTTCTGCTGCTCTGCCTTGAATCTGGCTTCGGCTTCAGCTGCAAGTCTTGCCTCCTGCTGGGCCTTTATCCTGGCTGCTTCACGCTGTGCTTTAAGGTCTGCCTCGGCTTTTATCCTGGCTTCTTCCTCAGCACGGAGCCTTGCTTCTTCGGCTGCTTTTATCCTGGCCTGCTCCTCTTCACGGAACCTTGCCTCTTCTTCTGCTTTGAGTCTGGCTTCCTCACGGGCTTTTATCCTGGCTCTCTCTGCTGCAAGAGCCTCTTCTTCTGCCTTTTTCCTGGCTATTTCAGCCAGCCTTGCAGCCTCCTCTTCTTCTTTTCTCTTCTGCTCGGCTTCCTGTCTTGCTTTCTCGATGGCAGCGAGACGTTCTTCTTCGGCTATGCGCTTTGCCTCGCGCTGTGCCTCCTGCTCCTCTATCCTTC
>CAKQUI010000028.1 GCA_934277495.1 uncultured Clostridia bacterium
GGCATCGCCTCGGTAAGTCTGTAGACATACTTGTTCCCTGCGTCCTTCGTCTGGAACACGAATGTAGGGAAGCTGACGCTGCCGCCTATAGTGTTTCCTTCTGTAACGGATCTGTCCGTCGTATCTCCAGGCATAGGAGCCTTGTCTTTGTTTTCTCCGACCGCTTCAAGCTTGAACCTGAACTGATCCTGTATCAATGCATCTGAACCTGTTTCGTTATGGTAAGACTTATGTATACGAAGGTCAGCGTATCCGTAACGGTTGCTGTATGTATTGGTGAATACTGCTTTTTCATAAGTACTGCGGTCTGACGGCGGTATCTTCACGCCGTCATCGTCAGTCTCGCCTGTCATCTTGTATGATGCAGACAGACTGCCTCTGCCGTCATCTGTAACTGTCACCACCACATCATAGACTGCATCGGAATATCTTATACCGGAAAGATCTCCAAGGATCTCCTTTACGGTATATATATATGTACCTGAATGGGTGAACTTCAGTTCCTGGAAATCTTTTGAGCTGTGGATGTATCCGTCCTTGTCCGCATCGCTGCCATTTTTTTTGATAGTCAGCGTATCGATCATGCGCCCTTCATCGTCCTGTTCGATGACCTCATCGTACATATGGTTTTTCTCAGTCATCGTATCATTGATATCGCCGCTGCCTGTATTCTCTACAGCTGTCAGACGTATATCGAAGAACTCTGTCTGAAGGCCTTCATCGTTCCAGGCATTGAACTTCTTCTCTGCTGACAGTTTAACTGATGCAGATGCCGGCTCGTATGTGTTCTGATACGATGCGCTGCTCTGCTGCTTGTTCCCGTCTTTATCAGGTTCAGGAATGCTGCCTTTTACTGTACTGCTGTCAGTGTATCCTGCTCCGTCTTTAGAGCTGCTTACTTTCCAGTATGAAGCTGTATCTTCTGTCACTTCATACTTCGCACTTGCAGGGAGGTCTTTTATAACGATGGCCTGCCCGTCTTTCAGACTTACAGTCGCTTTTCCGTCCTTATCAAAAGTAACAGTCTGTTCATCATCTGTTCCTGCGCCCTTTATAGTATATCTGTATTCACCTGTTACAGGCTTTTTCGTTTCTCTCCCATCATCGTCCGTCACAGTTTCGTAAAGACTGATATCGAAATCGAACTTCTCATCATCGAATGTACTGTCAGTCTTATCGTTAATGACTTTCTTCGAGATCCGAAGATCGCCAACGGTATCGTCTGTCACCATTACCATTGATTCCAGCACCATTAGCTGGGACAGCTCCATATCGCCCAGGTCTGTCTTTGAAGATTTGTCATTGCCGGAGTTGTGCTCCATGCACTGTTTCAGCGATATACGAGGCCAGCCTGTATCTGTCGCAAAAAATTCTATGTGTTTCAGAAAATCAGCATATGTACCGTCTTCCATCAGAACCTTGTAGCGACCCACTTTGCTGGCTTCACCCAGCGCTGTATATCTGATATGCAATGTATCCTCGATCGTATCAGTATCATGATCTGATATGCTACCGTCTTCTGACGGCTCTTCATCTGACACCACCAGATTCAGCTTCATATTAGTCAGCGTCGAATCGATGTCGTCGTTTGTGGCGAACTGTTCCATGCTCTTCAGCAGTGTTCCCGATCCGCTTCGGCCTACATATATGCCATCGCCCTTTTCACCTGCATTTGCAAACGCTCCGTTGTCATTGACAACGACTTTTATCATTTTATCATTTATCTTGTATCCGCTCGGTGCACTTATCTCCTTCAGGTAGTATTTACCGTTGGAGATCTTTCTGAACACTGCTGTACCTGTTAGGTCCTTAGAACCGTACTGGCTGTCTATATTCTTAGTCGTCTGTTCCTGAACAGGCACTGCATCGCTTTTAAGCACCGGATCTCCCGGCAGGAGTCTGCTGAGCAGCGTCGTCTGATCTTCAGCGTACAGTGCGAAAGTCACGCCGTTCACTGTATGTTCAGTGTCTTCGAAGTTCTCAGCATTCTTGTCGAACTTCCTCACATAAAGGTCGTTGCTGACATCTGTCGCTACGAATTTTGCGGCATACTTGTACTCGAAAGGCCTTACTTTGCTGTTCCTGGTCATTATCCCTGTATCCAGACGCACGGTATTTGCCGACGTCGCATCATCCACATCTCCCGTTGTATAATAATATGAAATGGAGTATTTTGCTTTATCAGTCAGCGCACTCAGCACTTCGCTGTCTGACTTGCCGGCATTGTCTGCAACGATGACATTTGAATACGTCATGATGTCTCCCGGAAGTTCGCTGAGGGTCGTCTCATAAGCTCCCATGGAGTTGAGTTTCAGCTCATATTTGTTTCCGTCCAGTACATCCTCTATAGTATCTACTTTATGCTTACGCCATCCGTCCAGCACTGAACCGCTTATTGCAGACCAGTTGCTGTCGTCACTTATGGAGCCGTCCATATCGTTCCGCTTGTATACTACAGCAAATACCGAGCCCTGCTTCAATGAACCATCGTCGTTCATTTCCAGCTGGTTGCCCTGCCTGTCATATATATATGTAGGCGCTGTTATCATGATACGTGGATTGGCGTATATACCTGACTGCCACATGTTTTCTGTCGTCAGCGCACCGGTCTTCGGGTCGTATTCCAGCCAGACATCCTTTGCCTTGCGGTAGCCCTCCGGCGCTTTGGTCTCTTTCAGTATGTAATACGGACCTATATTCTTTTTGTAAAGTTCCTCGCAGTTTATCGTAGCTCCGTCGCTGCTTTTCAGAATGAGACTGCCGTTGACATCAGTCGTACCTGTACAGAGGCTGCTGCCTTTTTGAGTATACTCGATTTCACCATCCGTTTCCTTCCTGTCGGCCTCGTACATCTCAAACTGCGCACCCTGCAGCGCATTGCTGTACTGATCCACTTTCTGTATCTCATTGTCAGGCATAAGTTTCAGATTGAACTTGAGAGACATATTGGATTCGTAGTTGCCTCTTTCCAGGTAAAAGAATTTGAGAGTATGATATGTGCCTCCTGCAAAGGTATTGCCTTTCCATTCTGTCTCGCTGGTCTTTCCTGCGGCTTCATACTTTGATTTGATAGTGCCATCGCTGGAGCCGTTTATGGAAACTGCACCTGTGCTGAAATTTATTTTAAGTGAGGCCGCATCATGTATGCCGCCCAGATCTCCTACCAGAACATCATCAATGAATACCCAGACGTCGTCATCACCGCTGAATTCGTATGTTATATCCTTTCCTCTTGTGGTCTTTCCCTCCTCAGGATGCAGGAAATGTGTACTCATGGAAAGCCCGAACCAGTGATTGACATTATTGCTCCCGGCACTGATATTGCTGGATGCCAGCTGACCGTTCGATTCAGTGAACACTTTCGATGCACTGTCAAACGGGAAAAACTGTCCTGTCTTTCCGCTGCTTGATGCCATGACTGCAGGCTTGTCGTAGAGCTTCATAGAATTTGTTTTTTCATCGAATGACGCATAGTTCTTCATGCAGTCGTAGTAATAGTAACCTTCATCATCCACCTGCATAAGACCATCTATGTCATTGTAAGCTTTCTTGCCTTCTGCCGATGTGTTATCGAACAGATAACCCAGTGATTCAGGATAGAAAATGCCCGATGAAAAATTAGTAGCAAGGCTTGGATATCCATTACTGTCAAGCGTCTTTGACACCATACCCGAGTATGGCGAGCTGCTGCCTGTCCAGCCATTGAATCCGCTGCCTCCACCGTTTGAGAATTTGAGACTGTGGCTCTTATTTATGCCACCGCCAGAATCTTCGTTCTGCTTTCCATGATCCGGCGAAGTCCGCTTCTTCACCCAGTAGTCGAACAAAGAAACAACTGTTCCCTGCGGTGTTTTCCCTGCTACCGTATGGTCGTCCACCGCCGCAGAAGCGTATGCTGTGTTTAATGTGAATACTAACGCGACAAATACCGCAGCACACAGAACTGCGGTGACTTTTTCTTTTATATAGGACATTTCATTAAAACCTCCCCTTCCAATGTCAAAACCAATAATGCAAAACTATAACCTTTTTAGTGTGCTCCAGGTCTCTGACTAATTTGCCCTGGAGCTGGTTATAGACCAGTTAGTACACTCACATCCCCAAGTATACCCTTATACTCCAGCAATGTCAATAACCCTTGCAGTATAAGGATTTATGATACCCCCCCCCCCGAAAAATCACGTCAGATTTCATCAATAAAAAGCAGCAAATTAATACAGTCGTCACATCCGGCAGAAAAACTGTATGAAAAAACCGGATATGTGCAGACACATCATCCGGTTTGGTATTTTTCACGTATTTCATACTGCTGCTGCAGTTTTTTTAACATATTTTATTTCTGTCTGTATGTAAAGAATGTCTTTGCCGGCGTCCTGCAGAGCGCTTCTGCCAGCACTACAGCGATGACCATGCCGACTGCGAACTGACCTATGTTCCACGGTATGCCTATGACAGGCGATACCCAGTTGCCGTACATTACGCCTTCCGCCACATAATATCCTGCTACCATGAAGATACCTGCCAGCACCATGCCTGCAGCCTCTCCTGCAATGAATCCGCCTCTGCTTATCTTCGCGCTCTCAGCCAGTTTCTTTACGACAAGTCCAAGGATAACTGCCATGATGCCTTTGATACAGAATGTCCACGGAGCCCATGCTGCCGCTCCTCCCATGACGTCTGCCAGAAGTCCGCCGAAGGCTGATGCCACTGCGCCGTATCTCCAGCCCAGTACCAGCACCGAAAGGAACACCATTGAATCTCCAAGGTGTACATAACCTGTAGTGCCAGGGATAGGGACTCTGATGAACATCGTTGCCACCATGACGATACACATCATAAGCGCAGCCATGACGATCTTCTGCACGTGTGATCTTGTTTCCATAATAAAACCTCTTTCCAAATAATATTGCGTGATGTATACTATAATACAGTAGATGTGTATATAATTGAATATACAGATTTTTTTATTTTTCTTATTACAGATGGAGCAATATCATGAAAGCAGTCATTCCAGTTATTGATGAAACGAGAAAAAAAGCATACTATCTGCAGGTATACGACTATATCCGCAGCGCAGTCCTCAGAGGCGATATCAAGGAGGGTGAAAAGCTCCCTTCGCTGAGAGGTCTGTCAAGATCCACAGGTCTGAGCATAACAACTATAGAGCAGGCATACAATCAGCTGGCAGTGGAAGGATACATCACCAGCAAGGCTCAGTCGGGATATTATGTCAACGATGTCGGCTCGCACCTGGAAAGTGCTGCAGCTGGTGATATGCAGCCTTATCCTGTCGGTACAGACATCGGCGAGTATGCAGATCATAAAGAAACGGACTTCTTTTACGACCCGGACTGTTTTGATTTCAATAAATGGAAAAAGTGCATGAACAAGGTACTGACAGAGTCTTCGGCTTCACTTTTCTTCGAGAGCGACCCCCAGGGCGAGCTGACTCTCAGGCAGGAGATAGCCAGATACCTTTACATATCAAGAGGGGTGACATGTTCACCGGAACAGATAATAATCGGCGCCGGCACGCAGCAGATAACCAACCACCTTGCCACGATACTCAGGAAGATGTCCATAGACCATGTGGCGCTGGAAGATCCGGTTTACGGGCCTGTCCGCAACACGTTCAGAGACAGAGGCTTCGCCATAACGCCTGTAGGTGCAGATGAGCGTGGACTGATCCTTGAAAAGCTCCCTGCAAATATCAGGACCGCTGCATATGTCAGTCCGTCGAATCATATGTACACCGGTGCAGTGATGCCGGTGGGCCGCAGATACGAGCTGCTGAAATGGGCTGAGTCCAACGACAGCTATATCATAGAGGACGACTACGACAGCGAGCTGAGATACTTCGGCAAACCGGTGCCGGCCCTGCGCAGTCTGTCCGACGGACAGCGTGTGATATATCTCAGTTCTTTTTCCAGCACGCTGTTCGCTGCAGTGAAGATAAGCTATATGGTGCTTCCTGAAAAGATCGCCGAAATGTTTTCTGCCATGATCGGGGACTATTCCCAGACATGCTCGAAGCTGGAGCAGCTGACGCTGGCCAGGTTCATGCAGAGCGGCAAGTACCAGACGCATCTTAAAAAGCTCAGGAAGCTGTACTCACAAAAGCTTGACCGGGCAGTGAACACCATCACCACATCAGGCGGCGACTTCATCGACGTCCGCAACCGTGCATCGGGACTGAACATGATCCTGAAAGTCAACAGCAGCAAGCCTGTATCACAGCTCAAGGCAGAAGCCGAAAGCCTGCGGATACCAGCCAGCTCCTCAGGGGAAGACGGCATGGTGATACTCTACTACAACCAGATACCACTTGAAGACATCCCGGAAACACTGAAAGCACTGATAAAGCTGTGGCGGGAAAAATAAACGACAGCAAAACAGCAGCCATCTTGTCTGATGCGCTGCTGTTTTTGTCGTGTGATAATGTTACTGGATCTCTGCTATATTCAGACCAAGGAATTCGCCGTCAAATATCACATAGGCAACAAACTCACCCGGCTTGCAGCTCATGTAGACCTTGCTGTAGTCATATTTGTAGTAGCCATCAGAATCCATTACGGACAGGAAATGATCCTTTACATCACTGCTGTATATGTCTACTTCATTTACAGGAATATACATATAACAGTTACTCTGATTGTGAAGAAGGATCTCAACTCCTTCCGCCAGATTTTCCATGTCCAGCTCTGCTATCCCGCAATACAGATTTCCATCAGATAGCAGTTCATGTTCTGTCCCAAGAACAAAGTCACTCAGATCGTACCATCTTTCAAGTGCACGCCATAATTTATAGTATTTCTTTATTCTGCTGGCGAAGCCACATCCGCCCCAGATATAAAGATACACCGTTTTCTGCGAATCACTACACTTGCTCCTGATATGTTCTGTATACTCTTCTATTACATCTTCTTCACAATCGATATATTCCAGAAACAGTGAATATACCCATCTTACCCCCTGAGGAAGTTTTCCGCCCAAGGCGTTGAACATTTCATCCGATATTTCGCTGCTGTCGATCAGTTCAACTTTTTCCATCTGGTTCATTTTTTCCATCAGGATCTTTCTTTCCATCTGGTTCATTTTTTCCTCCATGTAATTAAATTGTTATATTGGACTGACAAAGGTGCTGCATAAAATTTCTTCTTTTCAGATCTATGCGAACCTGTATCAATATATAAGTTACACTTTACACTTCAAAAATAAAACTATCTTGCTAATGCCAACTTAATAATCATAATGGTTTCCATGAATATCATTAAAATGATTACCTCTATTTTGCATAGGATTATCATTAAATTTGTGCCCAAAGTGTTCTTTTATTACCAATTGCTTGGACACATCAGAGGGTCCATTATTTTTAGGATCATCAAAACTATAATGCCTTCCAGGTATTTTTTTCCCTTTTCTATTCACTGCATCAGTAACAGAGGTAGGTTGCTGGGTTACAGGTATACCACTAGCTCTTTTAGCTTCTCGAAAAGCACCCCTCCTGGATGCTCCATTGGGGGAGAAATTAATAGGAGGTTCTCCATTTCTTTCTTTAACTCTACCTTCATAATTCGCAGCTTTATCTCTATCTGTTTTCTTTATTGACTTTGAATTACTTTTTATCTGTACTGCGCAGGTATTATGTACAAGCACTTTCTGCTCAGATACATAATATGTATGGTAGTCTTCAACCTCAAAGTTATAAACCTTTATTGGTTTTTCAAGATGCAGGAATTCTTTTGATTCTACAATGGCAATTTTACCATCTTCAAGTCGGACTTTATCTCCCGTTTTAAGGTTTTCAGCTTCTACAAATCCTCTGCCTTCAACATAAAACGGATGTTCATTGGTGGTCTTTATGACCTCTCCATTTATAGTCAATCTTACTATACTGTCTTTTTCCCTGACAAATATTTTCTTGACTTTTTTCAAGGCTTTAGAGTTATTTGAAGTATCTTCTGACCATACACGATCTCCAGGTTTTATTTTTTCTATTGCTTTGAAACCTTTTTCTGTATGGACTTTTGTTCCCGCTACAAAGCACATTGCTTTTGCCTTGCGCTTGATTTTGCCTATCGTTCGCTTTGAGCTCCTTATTACCTTAGGCTTGTGTTTTATTCTTATTTTTTTCTTCGCAATCTTGGTCAACCTAGGTTTTATACGTACTTTCCTAAGAACTTTTCCACCTTTAACAAGACTTCTCGCCCGTTTAGCATATTTACAGGCTTTGTATGCTCTGTACCCGGTTTTGGCCGCCTTGAACACCTTGAATGGATTTACAGCGCCAAGCACTGCTCCTCCTGCTATTGCAGCTGCCTTCTTCCAGCCTTTATACTTTCTTTTTTTAGCAAATTTGTATCCATCATGGGCTCCCATGGCAGCTCCCACGACTCCCCAGAACCAATGCCCGCTTGGGTCAGTATAATTTATCGGATTACCCGCACAGTATCCATAAAGGTTCAGTGTCTCTGTTTTTGACCGGCTCCCTCTGTATGTATCCTGCGTAAGGAAGTTCCCGGTCTCAGGGCTGTAGTATCTGGCATTAAGGTAGTAAAGACCTGTTGTATCATCATAGATACCTGCTCCATAGCATATCTCATTGTAAAAGTCCCCACTTCCCATAGCCTTTGTCTCGCCATAGTCATCATAACTGTAGCTGCGTACTGAAGTCCCTGTCTTATCTACAATATTTATAGTGCTTTCTCGAAGATCTTTTGTGTATGTATAAAAATCTGTTTTGCCATCTTCCCCGGGCCTTGCAGTCGCCAGTATATTGTCTTCTGTGCCAACCAGATTGAAGGATGTTGCCTCTCCACTTTCATTTTTAGTATACAGCACGGCTGTGCCATCATAAAAGTAGTCTGTTACTTCACCGCCTTCCTTCTTCTGAACTCTCTGTCCAAATCCATTGTAGCTGTTTGCATTATACTTACAAGTGACGGATCATAGTCTTCAAGTTTGCCATCTTCATTTTTATAACGTACGTCTTTACCATGGAACACTGTCATATGTTTGCCGCCACCAAAATCATATGTCGTAGTATTTTCAGTCTTTTTTCGACATTTTCTTTACTTGGTTTCTGTTCAGTTTCAGTTTTAGTTTTTTTACTGTCACTTGAACCAACTGCATATCCTATATCCGGTATCAGCGTAATTACCAAACATATCGTAAGCAACCATGCAATTATCTTGTGGCTCATCTTACTTTTCACAACATCACCCATAATCAGTTCTCCTTCTAATATCCTCAATCTAAGATTTAACAAAGTCTGATTATTATACACTATTTCGATATTATTTTCCATAATTTTGTGAAAAATATATAATTAGAAAATATTAAGACAATACCAGTTATGAAGACGGCATGGTGATACTCTACTACAACCAGATACCACTGGAAGACATCCCGGAAACACTGAAAGCACTGATAAAGCTGTGGCGGGAAAAATAAACGACAGCAAAAAAACAGCAGCCATCTTGTCTGATGCGCTGCTGTTTTTGTCTGACAGTTCAAGAGTTTTTATGCTGCTGCTTCCGTCTTCTCCTCACTACCACTTCCATCGCTGCCAGCAGCAGTATGGCTGCGGCTGTGATGGCTGCTCCTGCTTTCAGTCCTGGTGGGG
Source organism: uncultured Clostridia bacterium (assembly GCA_934277495.1). GTDB lineage: Bacteria > Bacillota > Clostridia > Peptostreptococcales > Anaerovoracaceae > Lentihominibacter. Next base: position 9,626 of record CAKQUI010000028.1, read on the forward strand.
TGAAGGTTAGTTCTATGGTGTGGGTGCCTTTGCTGAGGTCAACTGATATCAGCGAGCCGCCTGCCAGTTCGCTGATATTGCGCTGGCTGCCGTCGACTTTGAGTTTCCAGCCGTTTTCGTATGGTATCGAGGTCATGAGCACGCCGTCTTCGTCTGCTGTCACACTGCCGGTGACATGGGTATCGTCCCAGTCCGTCACTTCCATGGTGTTTTTCGACAAAAGGCTGTACGCTTTGTCCCAGAGATCCATATCCATCGTACATACTTTGCTTGTTATTGTGCTTTCTATGCCTGATGCGTCATCGTAGTCTATGACTATATCGAATGTACTGTCTTTCCTGACGCTGCCGATATCCACGATGGAGCCGCAGTCGTTTCGTATGGAAATATCATCTGTGTCGCTGCCTTTGCGCACGGTTATCGTCGACGCCGAACCTGCCTCCACGAACACGTAGCAGTTTTGAGTGCTTTCCGCCCTGTATCTCAGCGTCACACTGCCTTTGTCTGCATCGTCTCTGAACACTGCTGTGAGCCTGCTGCCGTTTTCTTTCACAGACGCCCCCTGTGATGTTATCTGCGGAGATGCGATGCGTCTGAAAACGCCTGTATATCTGCCTCCGGTGGCTGCTCTGATGTAATCGTCCAGGACGGTGAAAGGGTCTCCTGACGATGTATCCCAGGTCCTTATGGAGCTGCTGGTCATGTATCCCGCTGCCAGCGGATATCTGTTTTCATAAAGACAGGAGCTGCCCTGTCTTTTCACAAGCTCAAGGTTCCCGTCATCTATCTCGCTGCCCCGGCTTATGAGATATTTCACATTCAGCATAGAGTTTATCACCGGCGTGGTCAGATTGTAGTTGAAACGGTTCTTTCCCGGTTCCCCGTCCAGGCCGATGGATTCCATGAATTTCACAGTGTTCCCGTTTATAGATGAAGAAAACTGTGAAACGCCTTTGTAGTGGTACAGCGCAGGACAGTTCAGGATATAGTTACCTGTCATTTCCGTCCTGGCGAACTCTTTGTCTGTCTGCTCAGCCAGAGCCGATACATCCTTGTATCCTTCAAAATATGCTGTCCTGGACGTGGTGCCGTTCCTGTCCATGGCTGTGCTGATGCCTGCCGTCATCTCAGCTGCTACCACCACAGCGATAAGGAACACGAAGACATTTTTCCTGACGTATGATTTCCTGTACACAAGGAACACGGTGCAGTAAAGGACAAGGAAAGCCACTCCGCAGTAAAAGAAAAGATCCGGATCGTCTATGGATCCTTTGAGTATCTTCTGTGCCAGCAGATAGTACCCTGTGCCTGCCGCCAGCACCGTCCATATGGTCTTTATCCTGAACTCGTCCGCCTTGAGGAACGTCCTGTATACTATGGAAACCAGCAGGAAACTTATGACGAAACTGTATCTGTAGGGCAGCTGGTTCGGGAAATGGAATCCGTGCCATATGAAATCCAGCTTGTTGAGGTTGAGACTTATGAACATGAACACCAGGAACACTGTATCCAGCACCTTTTCTCTGAGAGGGATGGTCCTGCTGATATAGAAAAAAACCAGAAGTATCACTACGATGAGACCGCAGTATATATCCGGCAGTCCTTCCCTCACTGTCAGCTGTGCGTTGGGAAGCAGCTGGTTGATGATATCCAGCGGATCATTGTAGAATTTCCAGTTTTCCGGCATATCCGAAGATATATAATAGGTGTCCTGCATGCTGATGTACGTCGGCAGCAGCATGACGGCCGACATTGCTATGCCAAGCAGCGAGAAGCCTGCCGCTTTGCCGGCAGTGACAAGGCATCTTCTGGCGCCCCCACCTCTTACTCTGATGAAATACAGTACCGGATAATAGAACAGTATGAAAATACATACCATGATGGAAATGTAATAGTTGGTGAACACGATAAGTGCAAGGCTGATGGTGTAAAGCTTCACGCCTCTGCCGTCTATGAGCCTGTAAAGTCCCAGCATGCACAGCGGCAGCAGCGCCACTGCATCCATCCACATGATGCACCAGTAGTACGCCATCACATAGGCGCAGAGTGCATAAAGCATGGAAAACGCCACTGTCCCGGCGTCGCATCTTTTACCGGCGTATCTTAAAAACATCGTCATGAATGATGCTGCCAGTCCCAGCTTTATCAGCAGCACCACTGTGGCTGCCTCCATTATCATGGATTTCGGGAACAGTGCCAGCAGCAGGTTCAGCGGACTTGCCCCGTAGTACGCTATGAGATTCCAGAAGTTTGTGCCGCAGCCGCCGTCCCATGAAAAGAACAGGCTTCCGCCTGCCTGCAGCTTCGTCTGCAGCTCGCTGAGAAACGGCAGATACTGATGATACATGTCTATGACAGCTATCTGCTCTGTGCCGAAGGGGTATACCCTGCCGGCTGCCATAGCAAGCACCACTGCAGCCACTGTTATGAAAAACGATATGAATACATTTCTGTTATCTTTGAAAAATCCCGTTATCTTCGACTTCATCGAGTCTTTCTACCCTTCTTTCCTGTTGTCATCATCATTCCGACATGTCGATATCCATGCCTTCTGTCTGAGTCACTTTGTCATTTTTGTCCGTGAAAGAAGCCTCTATACACATGTCAGGCTTTTCCTTCTGAAGCTTTTCCACAAGAGCCTTGGCCTTGTCTGTCCCCAGCATCAGGCATGTGGTGGACAGACCGTCGCAGTATGCGGAATATCCTTTCTTTGCAGTTATGGTCACTGCTTCGAGATCTGTCTCCGCTGGATATCCGGTCTTAGGATCCAGCACGTGATGATATATCCTGCCGTCTTTTTTGAACATCCTCTCGTATATGCCGGAGGTCACCACCGTGGCGTCCGAGGCTTTCACCGAGCCGATGAGCTCAGTCCTGTCGCTGTAGGGACGTTCTATACCTATAGTCCACGGAGTGTCCTCCGCCTTGCTTCCGATGACGCAGACATTTCCGCCCAGGTTCACGATGGCCCTTTTAACGCCCTGTTTTTCAAGGTACTCCGTGATGCGGTCAGCTATATATCCCTTGGCTATGCCGCCAAGATCCAGCTCTGCATCGGGATCTGTGAGAGCCACTTTGTTCCCGGCTTCAAGCTTTACATTGTCGAGGCCTACTGTCTTCAGCGCTGCGTCGATATCCTGCTGCTTCGGCAGTTTCGGGTCGTCGCTCTTGAAATCCCAGAGATCGGTCAGCCTGCCTACAGTTATATCGAACCTGCCGCCGCTGAGCTTCCCTATCTCAAGGCCCATCTTTATCACGTCGTAAGCATCGTCCGAGACTTTTACTGATTTTCCGGAGGCTTTGTTTATCCTGTCTATATCGCTTCCGGAAACAGTCTTGCTGAGGATCTTCTCGTACTTTCTTATTTCTTTGAAAGCTCCGTCAAGTATCTCCTCTCCTTCGCTGCCTGTTATGTCGTATATGCTTATATCGCATGAGGTGTCCAGACAGAAATCATTTTTTGTCACCGGCTCGCTGTCTGAGCCTTTGTCGCCGCAGCCTGTCTGTGTTATAATTACAAAAGCAGCGATGAATATCACAGCTGCCGTACGCACAAATGCGTGCATATTACTGATGGAAATAGACTTTTTCATAATACCTCCGGAGGTCATGATGATAAAAAAAGCTGATATAATACTCACCGTTATACTGATAATCGCCGGTCTTGCCATGTCCTATGCGTTCTCCACCGGGAAAACCACAGGCGACGAGCTGCTGATAACAGCTGACGGTGAAAAATTCGGTTCGTATTCCCTTCTTGAAAACAGAGAGATCACTGTAAAACAGGAAGGTCATATAAACAAGGTTACCATAAAAGACGGTACTGTTTCAATGACTTTTTCCGACTGCAAAGGTCAGGACTGCGTGAAACAGCACGACATATCTGAAACCGGCGAAACGATAATATGTCTTCCTAATAAAATCGTACTTGAGATCACCGGAGGCGAAAACAAGTACGATGCTGTTGCCAGATAGCTTATTCAAAATTTATTATCCTGCTGCTGATATGATTCACCATTGGCAGGTCGTGTGCGATGAACAGTACTGCAAGGTCACGTTCATCGGAAAGTTTCCTGAAAAGATGCACGATCTGAGCCTGTGCTGTGACATCCAGTCCTGTCAGCGGCTCATCTGCGATTATGAGTTCCGGGTCTGTTATGAGTGCCCGGGCTATTGCTGCACGCTGACGCTGCCCTCCGGAAAGTTCATAGGGCCTGCGGTCTTTCAGCGAGCTGTCCAGCTCCACTGCCGCCATGACTTCACTGACATGGTCTTCGATTGCTTTCCTGCTCCAGCATTGCTTTCTTTTCATGCCGCCTTTTATCCTCAGCGGCTCTGCGATTATCTCGCCTATTGTCATGCGTTCATTGAAGGACGAGCCTGTATCCTGGAATATCATCTGTATGCTGGTGCCGTCTTTTATCAGTATCTCACCGCTGTCATAACTCTCAAGACCTGCTATACATCTGGAAAGTGTGGACTTGCCGCATCCTGATCTGCCAGTGACTCCTACGATCTCACCTCTGTTTATCGCGAAAGACATATCGTCTATCACCGTTCTGCGATGTTTTCGGTCTGCTGCATAGGTCTTGTGCAGATGCCTTACTTCCACCAGCGGTACAGCGTTATCCGGTCTCACCCTGTGGTCGTGACCACGGTTCCTGCTGTAGTCAAGATAGCCAAGGAGTTTTTTCGTATACTCATGCTGCGGAGTATCGAAGACTTCCTTTACTGCGCCCTGTTCGATTATGACGCCGTCTTTCATGACCGCCACACGGTCTGCGATGCCTTCCACAAGGCTCAGATCGTGTGTTATGAAAAGCATGGCCGCTCCTGTTTCTTCAACTGCGTTCTTCAAAAGCTCCATGATCTCAAGTCTTGTTTGCTCGTCGAGGGCCGTTGTAGGCTCGTCGGCCAGCAGCAGCCTCGGCTTTGCGGCCAGTGCCGCCGCTATGGATATTCGCTGCCTCATGCCGCCGGAGAACTGATATGGTCTCTGGTCATATCTCGACGCTGCATCAGGGATCCTCACAAGCTCCATCATCTTCACAGCTGCATCCCTGGCTTCATTTGCAGACATACCCTCATGTATCCGCAGGACTTCTGCGATCTGCTCGCCCACGGAAAACGCAGGGTCCAGCGACGTCATGGGATCCTGGAAAACCATGGAGATATCTCTGCCTCTGACAGGCACCATCTGTGCATCTGTCAGCGTCGAGATTTCCCTGCCATCGAAATATATGCTGCCGGATCTTATCCTGCCTCTGCTGCAGAGAAGCCCCAGTATGCTTTTGCATATGACAGTCTTGCCGCATCCTGACTCTCCCACAAGAGCCACTGTCTGGCCCGGGGCTATATCAAGGTTTGCATGCTTCACAGCTGTCATGCTGCCTGCAGGGTTGTTGAATCCCACCGTCAGGTCTGTTATTCTAAGCAGTTCGTCCATAGATCGCCCTTTCTGTTACTTTATCTCCCATTCGTTTATGTTCCAGAATATGCCCACTCCGTGGTGACCCAGCACTGTATCCTTCGTTATGCCTTCGATGGAATCGCTGCCTGCATATATGGCGTCGACGTATGCGATGAAGGTGTATGCAGGGTCCTTTGCCAGCTCTTCCTGGAACTGTAAGTAAAGATTCTTTCTCTCTGACTTGTTGTCCGACTCCCTGGCCTGCTGCAGCAGACTGTCGATCTTCGCATTGGAATATCCGCTGTAGTTGGCGCCTTTGTCCGTGCCGAATACTTTGTATGTGTGGTCGTCAGGATCGAAAGGACTGCCCCAGCCTATCAGGAAGGCTTCCTGGCCTGCCCAGTCTATCTCTGCCGGTGACTCCACCTTCACATCCACGCCGATGTCCTTGAAGTTCTGGGCGCAGATCTTCGCCATGTCCACTCTCACCTGGTCTCCCTGGCTGCAGTTTATCGTAAAGGAAAGCTTCTGTCCATCTTTTTCATATATACCATCGTCTCCCTTGCTCCAGCCGGCTGCCTCGATGAGCTTCTGAGCCTTGTCCGGATCGTATGCGTATTTTTCTATATCCTTGTTGACATATGGTCCTGCCTGCAGCGGAGAGTATGCTGTCTGTCCGTGACCCAGCAGCACGCTGTCGATGATAGCCTGTCTGTCTATGGCATAGCTCAGTGCCTTCGGCAGATCTCTGTTGTTTTTCCAGAGGTCGTTATTGAAGTTGTACATTATGCCTCTGTAGTCGGCTGTCTTCATCTCGTATACAGCAAAGCCTTCTTTGTCTTTGAACTTCGATTCTGCCTTAGGTGTTATCTGTGCAAAGTTTATCTCTCCTGATTCCAGCTGCAGTGCTCTGGCGTCGGTATCTTCAACTATCTTGAACACGACTTTGCCTATCTTCGGAGCTCCGCCGTAGTAGTCGTCGAATTTTTCCATGGTGATGCTCTGTCCCATATCCCAGCTCACCAGCTTGTACGGACCTGCGCCCACCGGCGACTGGTTGAAGCTGTCCTTCGTCATATCCTTGCCTTCAAGGAGGTGAGCAGGCAGTATGCCTATGGTCAGATAGTCCAGCATCGCTGTGTTCGGCGCTGTGAGCTGGATGTCCACATGCGTATCGTCTATCACCTTTACACTCTTTACATCTTCGAAATTCGATGCGTTCTCTGAACCGTTGTCCGGATCCTGTATGGCTTCTATCGTGAATTTTACGTCTTTCGCTGTCAGCGGCTCCCCGTCATGAAAAGTCAGTCCGTCACGCAGTGTGAAACTGTAGGTATTGGTCTCCTTGTCGAAATCCCACTTTTCCGCCAGTCCCGGCACTACTTCATCTTTCTCGTTATGGGCGGTCAGTCCTGCGAACAGTAGCAGATTTATCTCGCCGTGTTCGTAAAGCGCCGGATTGATGGCAGTGTAGTCGCTGCTGCCATATATCAGCGTATTGCCGTCGTCTTTCACTTCATCCTTGCCGCATCCTGAAAGCAGTGCTGTACATACACACAGCATCAGCACCAGGGCGATACTTATGATCCTCTTCTTCATCTTCTTTTTCTCCTCAGAATTTTCTTTTTCCATGCAATAACACATCTCTACTCTTTCTATTTCGAGAGCTGCTTCCTGCAGCTGTTTTCTCTTTATCATCATCGCCGGCGTGCGGCGCTGAATTCGTTATGATTTATTCGGCATCGCTTATCAGCGATAGTCTTTTGACATTGAAACCACAGTCTTCGTGGCGCTTTACATGAGCCTGTCACGTCTGCCCCTGCATCTGAGGTATTCCCCGATCTCTGTGATACATATCAGCGTGATCACCAGGAATATCCCCGGTATGATCAGGATCCACCATGCGCCGGTGAGCATCGCCCGCTGCGACAGCGACATCAGGCTGCCCCAGGAGACTATCTCTGCAGGCAGACCCAGTCCCAGAAAGCTCAGCGTTGCCTCCATGGATATCGCCCCGCCGATATTGGTTACGATCATGAACATAACCGCCGACATGAAATTGGGCATCAGATGCCTGTACAGTATATAGAAGAATCCTCCTCCCATGGACCTTGCCGCCATTACGAATCCGCTGCTCCGCAGCTGTCTGACTTCACTCCTGACCATCTTGGCCACAGCCATCCAGCCCGTCACGCCTATGACCACCGATATGGAAATGACATTAGCCTCTCCCATCATCGCCTGCAGGAACATGACGAAAAGCATCTGGGGCACGCTCATCAGTATCTCGGTGAACCGCATCATCACATCGTCCACTTTCTGAGACGCCAGCCCCGCCGCTGCTCCGTATATCACTGCAATGACGGTGGATATCAGTGTGGCCAGAAGTCCCACGGTCAGAGATATCCTGCCGCCGCACCAGATCACCGAAAACAGGTCTCTGCCGAGAGTGTCTGTCCCGAATATGTGACCTTTGCCCGGGGCCATGCTTATCTTGGAAAGCTCCATGTAATATGCGCTGTCTGAATATATGATGCTGCCGATGATGCAGCCGGCTGCGATCAGCACCAGCACCGTGACAGATATACACGGGAACCTGCTTCCCGGCTCCTGCAGTCTGTTTCTGTTTAATGATATCACAGTATCTGCCCCCTTTCCTCTTTCATATCAGGGGAAAGTTTCTCATTGATTATCTGCGCCGCCATGTTCACTATCATGACTGAAGCGCCTGTTATCAGACAGACCGTCATCAGCAGGTTGTAATCGTGGTACTGGGCGCTTTCCAGTCCCAGCCTGCCGATTCCGGGATATGAAAATACCATCTCTATGACATATGCTCCGCCCAGCAGATGGGGCAGGAACACTGCCATTATGCTCACCACCGACGGCATGATGTTCCTGACGCAGTGCCTGTATATTATCTGGTGCTCCGTCAGTCCTTTGACTTTGCACATCAGTACGTATTCCTTGCTCATCTCATCGGAAAGTCTATTCCGCATAAGATATGCACAGTACCATATATGGGATATGACGATGGCTGCCACCGGCAGTATCAGATGCAGCAGCCTGTCTGCGACGCCGCCTCCGCTGATGGACGTCACTCCACTCTGGGGCAGCACACCCAGCTTTACAGCAAAGATGAGTATGAGTATCAGTGCCATGAAAAATTCCGGTATGCTGTTTGCCGCCACGCCTGCTCTGCATATCAGTCTGTCCGCTGTGCTTCCTTCATGGCGGACGCAGAATATGGCAAGCAGAAGTCCAAGCACGGCTATCAGTATGAAAGATGATGCTGTGAGCAGCACCGTATTGCCGAAAACGCTGCCTATAACGTCTGTCACCGGCTGCTTGTACTGGTACGATATACCAAGGTCGCCTCTAAGCGCATTGCCTGCCCATGTGATGTACTGGACCGGCAGAGATCTGTCCAGACCCAGCCTGTGCTCTGCGTTCTGAAGCTGCTCTGTTGTCATGCGCTCAACAGACTCGCCGTAGTATGCCCTTAGAGGGTCTCCCGGAGCCAGCCTTGAGATAAAAAAAACTATCAGCGACAGCACTATCAGAGACAGTAACAGCTGTGCTGCCTTTTTCGCTATATATGAAACTGTATTTTCAGATGATGACATAATGTTCTCCATGATGTGATACGAATCTGTTATGCCTGAAATGTACACGGCTGCAGGCATATCTCTTTTCCGACCTTTGACCAGGCTGCCAGCAGGTATATACGTTCTCTTTGAAACAAACCGCCGGGACATTTTCATTACCCGTCAGCCTTATCTCTATCTGCTGCATCGACGCAAAAAAGACCACGAAAAACAACACCCTGAATATGGGTATTGACCTTCGTGGTCTTTTTCGTGCGCTTCCTGCGACTATTCTATATTATCAGATTGAAGCTTTCGTGTCAATGTTATATAATATGATACATGAACAGGACAACCAAAGCATTTGATACAAAGAGGATAACCATGACGGCGCTCCTTGCCGCCCTGGCGCTGATATTCTCATATATAGAAGTCATACTCCCATTCAACACAGGCATACCCGGCGTCAAACTCGGTATAGCCAATCTTGTTATAATAGTGGCGCTTTACTATCTTGGGACAGGCTATGCATTTTCAGTCAATCTAATCAGGGTCCTTATCGCAGGACTGCTGTTCAACGGACTGTTTGGTGCGCTTTATTCGCTGGCCGGAGCGCTGCTGAGTTTTGCTGTGATGACACTGCTGAAAAGGACCGGACTGTTTTCAGTAACAGGAGTCTCAATAGCAGGCGGCGTATCCCACAATCTGGGACAACTTTTTGTTGCAGCGTTCCTTATATCCAATCTGAAAATATTCGCATACTTCCCTGTACTGATCTTCTCCGGCATCATAAGCGGAGCATTCATCGGCATAGTATCGTATCTCATACTGAAACGTCTGCCGAAAATCATGTAGAGAGCTTATCGCTCCAGGACGGCTATCTCATCTTCAGTAAGACCTGTCGCTTCTGCGATAGTCGCTGTATCCATACCCATGGACAGCATTTTCACTGCTATTGATCTTTGCCTGGCAAGCTCACCACGTGCCTCACCATACCTCTCCCCTTCAAGCCTGCCACGCTCTTCTCCAGCTTTCTCGGCTTCGCTCATCATCGTTCTCATATCGGACAGCCAGCGATAGTGCTGTTCTTTTTCGCTGAACAGGCTGTCGTTTCTTGTCACTTCATCAAATACTTTCTCTGCCATTCCAAGATACTCCTTTCCATGTTCCAGAAGTTTCTCGATGTAATCAGCTTTGTCTTTATCCCCGGCATATCTGAAGTACGCTGCGAAAATCTCCTCCGGCGTCAGTTCCTCCACCGGCTTTCCGGGGTCCAGCATCCCAAGCTGCAGATAACGGAATTCCAGCTTATCGCTCATCCTTGTATGGGTACGGCTGCTCATTATATAGAACAGCGGTGCTATACCATCGTTTTCATACGGTTTACTATCCGTTATGGTCATCGATATCGTTTTTTTCATTCTATTGTAATCGAGAGATATGATAGCGTCAAGGATCATTGTTAAATTTTTACATAAAATTCATGAGGATATAGTTTATAAAACCGCAGGACTTCTGTTATCGTC
>CAKQUI010000029.1 GCA_934277495.1 uncultured Clostridia bacterium
CCGAAGCTGCTGTCAGAATACGAACGTCTCGCCACAGAGATGCTGGAAAGAAAACGCGAGGGCAAAGGCCGTGACTTTACATTCTATCATTATATGATAGACCTGGAAGGCGGTCCATGCATCGTCAAGAGGATATCGGGCTGCGGCGTAGGCACGGAATACGTTGCAGTGACTCCGGCTGGAGAGCTTTACCCATGTCACCAGTTCGTAGGCGATGAAAAGTTCCTGCTGGGAAATATCTACGACGGCATCACCAACGACTCCATATGCGACGAGTTCAAGGGCTGCAACATATACTCCCACGAGGAATGTTCCGACTGTTTCGCCAAGCTCTACTGCAGCGGCGGATGTGCAGCCAACGCATATCACACGACAGGCAGCATCACAGGCGTGTACGAGACAGGATGCGAACTCCACAAGAAACGTATCGAATGTGCCATCATGCTGAAAGTGGCAGAGATGAGCGAAGGCCTGTAAATGGCTTCATAGCGGCGATCCTGAGCCATGGGATATTCCGATATCTGCTGCAGAACAGGACTTCGGTGAGACCGTATCTCTGGAAAGCCCTGTGATCCACGGGTAAATGCCGGTCCCGGTCATCGCAGTTATATATTTTCAAAAAATCAACGGGTGTACAGCCGAAAAGCTGTACACCCTGTTTTTATAACATAAGGAAATATCGTTTTCGATATTTCCGGAATATCAACAAAATTCCATATTATAATACGTGCCGAAGCCACTTTTGTTCTTGTATATATCTACTCTTCCATCTCCTTCTGGGCACGGATTATCGCAAACTCTGCACTGTCGAAGATATGCTCTCTGCCTATCTTTTCCACGAGACCGCCCTGTTCGAGATCATGTAGCACCTTCGGCTGTACGCTGGTGAGCATCACTGTGATGCCTTCAGCCTCAAGATCCTCATACAGTTCCAAAAGCGCCTGTATACCGGAAAGATCTATGGCTGGAACGCCTCGCATCGACAGGATAAGGACCTCTGTATTCCCCAGTTCTGTCAGCTGTGATTTGAGCTTGTCGGTCACTGCAAAGAATATAGTTCCGGTGAGATACGCCATATGTATCTTTTTCGATACTTCCGGTATATGTATTCCTATCTCCTCAAGCCTTTCGTTGTCTATGTCTGCTATAGTTATGTCTATATCAGTAAGCTTAACGATTATCATGAACGCTGAAAACGCCACTCCGATGATTATGGCCTGTGTCAGGTCCAGAAGCACTGTTGCTGCCATGGTTATGAGGAATTTCATCATCCCGGTCTTGAAATGATGTGTGAATATGAACCTGATATTTTCCCAGTCGTTCATCCTCCACGCCGTAACGATTAGTATACCTGCCAGCGCCGACAGCGGCACCTCCGACATGACAGGGGCCAGCACGAACATGGAAAGCAACAGTATCCCTGCATGGAACACGCCGGTCAGCCTCGTCTCGCAGCCTGCCTTTATCGCCACGCTTGTACGGGCTATGGCAGCTGTAGCAGGCACTCCGCCGAAAAGCGGTATGATGATATTGCCCACGCCCTGTGCTACCAGTTCTCTGTCTCCGTTGATGCGTTCATGTTTCATCTTTCCAGCCGATGCGCCGCACAAAAGCGATTCGATCATAGCAAGGGCCGCTATGGAAAACGCCGGTACGAAAAAGTCCCAGAGCTGGCTTATACTGAATCCGCTGATGGAAAGCCTTTCATCCAGAAACAGCGTCTTTGGTATCTTTCCTACGACTGCCACATCGAAGCCTGCAAAATGATTGAATATCAGCACCATTATCAGTGCAGCCAGTGAAGACGGCACTTTGCTGTTCCACTTTTTCGGCCACAGCAGCATGATAAGTATCACCGCCAGTCCTATGCACATGGTAGGCAGATCAGGGTGGAATCCCGATGTGAAATACGACGCCACCTTCAGGACAGCCAGATCACCCTTTGATGTGACTCCGAAAAAATTGTCAAGCTGCCCCAGCGCTATTATTATAGCGATACCTGATGTGAACCCGGTTATCACTGACGATGGTATGTAATAGATTATGCGCCCCAGTTTCAGCACTCCTGCCACCACAAGTATGACACCTGCAAGGAAACATGATACAAGTATGCCCTGCATACCGTATTTGGACGCCAGCGTTACAAGTATAGCAGTCATTGCTCCGGTCGGTCCGGATATCTGGAATGACGCTCCTGACAGCAGGCTGATGACTATACCTCCGATGATGGCTGTAACAAGTCCTGCAGCTGCAGTGGCTCCCGAACTGACGCCGAAGGCAAGGGCCAGCGGCAGCGCTACAGCTGCAACTGTGATACCTGCCATGAGATCACGGCTCAGCCGCTTTCCATTGTAGCCCCGGAATTCCTCTTTGAGATCCTGCACATAATCCTTGATGAGATGCATTTTTGTTCCTTTCTCCACACACTTTATAACTTATTTGTTATTATATCATAGTTTCAGCGCACAATCTTGCCACCTTATTTTCAATAAATTTCAACTACACAGCAACAAGGCAGTTTCATGAAGCTGGGGAAAATCCGCTTCTTTTCAAAAATTCAAAAGGGCAGGTGTCCTTCACCTGCCCTGGTTTTATCATGTACCTCAGTATCGTTTTATTTGAATGTCTTTTTCAGCGACTGCAGAAGGTCGTCCACATGCCCTTTGACTTCTTCAAGGGATTCCTCGTTGGGATCGCACATCAGGAAAAGGTCCTCAAACTCACGTCTGATTATCCTCATGCGTCCTGCGATATCGACGTACTGCTCAAAAAGACCTCCATCTATAGCATGTTTGTAGTTCCTCAGATCATAGGTTATTTCCTTGACCATGTCTGAAATATCATGCATGGTGCCAAAATTCCTGGAAATAGGCTCTATACGCTGCATATTCAGCTCTCCGTCCTCTGTTATCTCATACATATACTCAGCGTACAGGCCCGGATCCTCCGGCGAGAGGCTGAATCTGACTCTGCCGATCTGTCCCGATTTGCTGATTATGGATTCCGCATCTATCTGTCTCAGCATCATATCTATAGTTTCATCAGTTATGATATTGTTGTAAAAATCTGACCTTACCATTTTATCTTCCTTTCATATACCGCCAGCTGGCGGCTTTGCACAAACTTCTCCGTCATGATCCTGCTATGCGAATTTTATCAGCATGTATGCTGTAGCTATCAGCATCGTGAATATCATAACAGGAAAGCCGACTTTAGTAAACTGTGCAAAGGTTATCGGATGTCCGTTCTTTCCGCTTATGCTTGCGACCACCACATTGGCTGATGCACCTATCAGCGTACCGTTTCCGCCAAGGCATGCGCCAAGAGATATAGCCCACCACAGCGGGAACACGTCCATACCGCCCTGCTCCATCAGAGCCACCATAGGTATGAGTGTAGCAACGAACGGTATATTGTCCAGTACAGCAGATATCAGCGCCGACGCCCAGAGCAGCACCAGCATGGTCACTACAGGATGTCCTTCTGTTGAATTCAGCATAGCGTCTGCCAGCTTTTCGATGAGCCCTGTCTCCACCATAGCTCCGACGATGACGAACAGACCCAGGAAAAATATTATCGTAGGCCATTCCACATCATATACGATATCCTCTACATCCTGTTTTCCTATGATGAACATCACAGCTGCAGCTGTCAGCGCCACAACGCTTGATTCGATGCCTATCTGACCGTGGAGCACGAATCCTGCAGCTACCAGCACGATCATCACAAGACTTTTCTTCATCAGAACAGCGTCCTTTATGGCTTTTCTCTCCTCCAGCCTCATGATATGTCTTTTAGCTGTATCATCCACATGCAGCTTCCTGCCGTATATGAATCTTATCAGCAGGATCACAGCCACCAGTATTATCAGTGCCGGAACGCCGTCGTTCACAAGAAATTCAAGAAAATCAAAGCCAGTAGCGCTGCCTATCATGATGTTAGGCGGGTCACCTATAAGAGTGCCTGTACCTCCTATGTTCGACGCCAGCGCCTGGGTTATCAGGTACGGTACCGGATCCACATTCAGTATATTGGTTATCGTCAGCGTCATAGGTGCTATCAGCAGCACTGTCGTTACGTTGTCCAGCATAGCCGAGAAGAATGCCGTTATGATTATGAACGCAACCATTATCTTCCATGGATCGCCCTTAGCCAGCTTCGCAGCCTTTATCGCAACATATTCAAAAAGTCCCGACTTCCTGACGACTCCTACGAATATCATCATTCCCAGCAGCACGCCGAGAGTGTTGAAGTCGATATGATCTATCGCTTTATCAAGACTTATCACCTTTGTGAGCAGCAGTATTGCCATGCCCAGTACAGCAGCTGCCGTCCTATGTACTTTCTCTGTGACGATCAGTACCATCACCAGCAGGAATACACCGCCTGCTATGACCTGTTCAATCATTTTAAGATACACCTCCTGCAACATATCTGCAAATCAAAAGCCTATCTGCTGATGACTGCAAATAGGCTGTACTTTTTCCTGCGAAAAAGCCGTGCGATATGTCGAATAATATTTTTTTCATCGTCAAATATTACTCCCGCAATGTGTTGATTTGTTGAACTTTTTTATTATAGTGTTGCCTTGTTTCTTTTTATTTTTGTACTAATTTGCTGTTTGAAATATCAAAAAATTCATTTGTTTCCCGATATTCTTTTTTGCTCGTTTTCCCTGTGATTTCAATGTATTTCGGCTATTATACAGCACAGTTCATACTGTCTTTTATTTGTCCTCTATCACATCTATCAGTACTTTCATGGTGCCGCCGCAGACCATGCCGTTGTTCTCCGCCACCTCGTTTGTCATATCCAGATCTATGACGTCAGGCTCACCTGTAACAAGAACTCTCCGGGCTTCCGTTATGACTTCCTGCTCGCCGCATCCGCCTCCTACCGTACCTGCACATCTGCCTGTACCGTTTACGATCATCAGCGCACCTGTATCCACAGGTACCGAACCCCTCACATCAAGTACCAGAGCCATGACAGCCCTGTCATTTTCCTCCACTGCATCGAAGACATTCGGGTCCACATTTTTCAAAGTCAGCACTTCTTTGCTGTCCGCTTCGCTCTGTCTGAACTTTATCAGTTCCGCCAGGATGGATATGCCTATTTCCTTTGGCGTGGAGGCATTTATAGGTATGCCTATCGGCGTCGATATCCTGTCCATCAGCTCACGGCTGTATCCGTTTTCCTCCATCAGATCGAACAGACCTGAGACTCTGCGCTTCGATCCTATGAGACCAAGATACGCCGGCATGGTACCCTGGAATATCTTTTCAAGACACATCTGATCCCATCTGTGGCCACGGGTCAGTACAGCTACATAATCTCCGCTGCATATCTCAAGAGCCTCTATCGCTTTCTCGAAATGGTCGCATATTATCCTGCTGGCCTTGGGGAAAAGCCTTTCGTTTGCAAAGGCAAGGCGGTCGTCCACCACCACTACTTCGAAATCCAGCTCCGCTGCGAAATTACACAGAGCCTGGGAAACGTGACCGCCTCCCAGCAGTATCAGTCTCTGATACGGTACGAACTGCCTTGTATATTTTTTACCATCGGCGTCAACTGTCATCTGCTGACAGATACCTTTTTTAAGATTCTCCTCAGCTTGTCTGAATACAGATTTATCCATTACAGTCACATCGTCCTTTCTTTTCCTATCATATCAGTATGTTTTGATATCTATATATTATATCATGGCCTTTCAAAAGTCAATATATGTGCCCTGCTGCCTAACGGTATGCTCTGTCTGCAGCTTCACAGCACCTGCTTCCGGTCGTTTCAAAAAAAATCATAAGGTTAGTCCTCTGAAAGCAGCAAAACCGCAGCGTCAGGGCTTTCTTGCAGTCCTTCTGCTGCGGTTTTATCCTGTGGATTTACTATGAAACTGTACTTCCGGTGTTATGCTGTTTTATCACGAAGATTTCTCAGAGGTAAGTTCAGCCTGATCTCCCAGCCGTCAGTTCACTGCCTTGCCGTTCACATAAAGCTTGTATCCGTTGAAATCTATGTTACTGTAGTCCTTGTCTGCATCATCAATGCTGCTGACATAGCTGTCTCCTGTCAGTTTTATCTTCGATGATTTGTCCAGAGTCAGTTTCAGTGATTTAGCTGTCTTGTCTCCATTTATAGTACCTTCGTATACAGAGCCGTCGCTCATGGTCATATCAAGGGTGGATATGGAGTCCACTACGATGTTTCCGGAAGCCTTCTGGTCAGTCAGTTTCAGCATCACATCACCGCCATTGGAGCCTGAATTCCCCCATGAATCCTTCTGTATCCTCAGGAAATTGCCGTCGCTGTCTTTATTGGTTATCGTATTACCTTCCAGATCTATAGTCGCTGTCGTGTTTGTCACATAAAGAGTGTCACCTTTCTTCGTAGTTATGCTGCTGTTCTTCGCAGTGAATGAGGCTTCACCGTCGGCTGCATCTCCGCTCATTGACTGATAGAGGAAAATATTCTTATATGTGGTGGACTGGCCGTTGAGCTTTGTGTTGCTGTCTGTCAGTCTGCAGTTTTCCAGCTTTACGCTGTTCTTGCCTTCGATGACTACGCCTTCCGATGTCTTTGCAGTCAGATCGGCGTCGCTTACGCTGACGTCAGCTGTGGAATATATGGACGGTGAACCTTTGCCGGTAGTTGTGTATGTCCCGCCTTTGACACTGACGCTGCCACCTCCCCGGTCTGTTCTTATAGCTGCACTGGAAGTTCCGGCAGTGTTTATGGTCAGGTTTTTCGCAGTCATCTTACCGCCTCCGGTGGTCATGATGCCTCCGGCGTTGTCGCCTGTTGTGGTTATCTCGGAATCGCTTATGTTCACTGCAGTCCCGTCACTTGAAGAATTGTCTGTTGTTGCAGAACCTCCGAAGCTGAACACGCCGTTGGCACCGCTGGCTGCTGTCTTTATCTTAGCATTCTTTATAGTAAGCGACGCTCCGTCCTTTGCCAGGATACCTGAGTTGTTGCCGTAAAAACTGCTGCTGTCGCCGCCATCGGAATCTCCTGTTTTATCCACAGTTATCCCTGACAGCACTGCCTTTATATCTCCTGTGGCAAGGATAGCGTTCTCGTCTTTGCCGGACGACTTGAAGGTGCCGCTTTTTATCGTTGTATCCTCAGTTATATCTTTTGCAGCAGCATAGCTCACATCCTCCGCCGACTGACCTGCAGAAGCTCCGCCGCCTCCTGATCCCATAAAGCATTTTTCTGTAACTGTACCTTCTGCAAAGGTAAGGCCCGACGTTATCAGTACCGTTGCCAGTATGAAGATCACCAGCTTGTCACGATTCCTGAACACTTCCCTGAGACTGCGTCTGCTGCAGCGTGTCATTACCAGGTACATCACAGCCAGGGCGATCACAAATCCCTCGGCTCCGAAGATGATATAGTATATATACGATATGCTCTGAGTCATTCCCGGACCGCCGTTTCCAGGCTGTCCCTGCGGTGGCTGTCCGCCCTGTGAACCTGAACCGCCGTCAGCCTGCTGTCCGCTGCTGTTCTGATCTGACTTGCTGCTGTCAGACTGGCCTTGCCCCTGAGCTGCAGAGCTGTTGTCTCCGGACGGTTTTTCCGGAGGCTGCTGCGTCTTATCGCTGCTGCCTGAGGAGCTCTTTGAACTGCTCATAGTCTTTGCATCCGAGCTGTTCTGGTCGCTGCCGCTTTGAGAGGAACTGTCTCCATCAGGCTTTTCCGGAGGCTGCTGCTGACTGCTGCCTCCACTGCTGTCCGAGCTTCCCGAACTGCCGCTGTCGCTGCTGTCAGACTGCCCCGGCTGTCCGCCCTGCATTTCCTGCTGTGCTCCGCCTCCTGCTGCAGCGCTCACACTGTCTGCTGCATATTTCATCGTGAAAAACGATGCACCGCACATGACGACTATCACTGCGACGGCGATGATGTTTTTCAGAAGTCTTCTTTTTGGTTTGATTTCCATCGGTTCTTCCTCCTTCATTATTCTTATCTGTCCGAGCAGCAGTCCGAATGATATCTGCATTCTGAAGATCACAGCTCCATAGCTGACTGCTTCTCAGGCTCTCTCATACTATCCTTGACTTTGACTTTATGATATATCCCGTTTATTAAACGAAAATTAAACTTCAGAAATTTTTTCTTATATGCCGGGTTACATGTTAAAATAAGTCAGGTGATAAATATGAAGATACTTGTAATTGAAGATGAAGTGAGTCTGGCGGATGTTATCGCATCCAGACTCAGACAGGAAAAATTCACAGCTGATGTATGTCATAACGGCGACGACGGTCTTTACAGTGCACTTTCAGGGGTCTACGACCTCGTGATACTGGACGTGATGCTGCCGGGGACCAGCGGATTCGAGATACTCCATGAACTGCGCCGTAAAAAGATAACAAGCAAGATCATAATGCTCACTGCCAGGTCGATGCTTGAGGACAAGCTCACTGGTCTGGAAGGCGGAGCCAACGACTACATCACGAAACCTTTCCATATGGATGAACTGGTGGCAAGGGTCAACATACAGCTGCGGGACCCTGCCAGTTTCCAGCGCAGGAACATACTTGCCTACGGCGATATCGAGCTGGACACAGCCAAATCGATGCTCATGCGTCCTGACACCGGTGAAAAGATCGAGCTTGTCCGCAAAGAGCTGCAGCTCATGGAATATTTCATGAGCAATCCAGGACAGGTCCTTTCCAGAGAGCAGATCTACGACCGTGTATGGGGCATGGACAGTGAAAGCGGCTCCAACAACCTGGAGGCCTACCTTTCTTTCCTGCGCAGAAAACTCCGGGCAGCAGGCTCCCGTGTTAATATCAAAGCGGTCCGGGGACTTGGATACAGATTGGAGATAAAAAAAGATGAAGAAACTGAAAAATAAAGTCTTTTTCACGATAATCCTGATACTGACGCTGAGCATCATAAGCCTGCTGCTGATAGTCAATATCAACAACTACATCGAAGAAAAAGGTTCTGTGAAAAACAGCCTTGAAACTGCGATCAGCCGCAGTCGAGGCGATAACGCCAGTATACCAGGAGCGACCGGCGCTATTTCAGGAGGAAAACAGCAAACTGACAGTGCAGGAACCAGTGAGACACCATCCGGCAATACCGGCAAAGCACTCCCGGGCAGCAGCACTTCCGGCAGCCCGTCATCTGTGGCACCAGGCAAAGACCAGACTCCTGCAGAAAGCCCGGACATCAGCAGTGACGATGCGTCAGGAAAATCCAGATCTTCGGGAACCGGCAAAGAGTCAGACACACCTGCTGACGGCAGCGACATCCGGTTCGTAGACTCTGTGATATATACTGTGCTGCTGAATGAGGATGACAGCATCAGAGATGTGATAAATCATTCAGACAACGGACTTTCTGACACGAAGATCAAAAAAATCGCATCGGGGATACTTGAAGGTATCGCCGGAAGCGGAGAAAAGACATCTGAAAATTCCAGTGATAATAATAACTCGTCAGTGGATACTGCTGCACAGTCAGACAGCGATCCCGGCTCAAGCACGAAAAACAGCGTGACGTCATCTCAGAATACATCGTCTGTAAACGATAAGATGCCGGAAGATCCGGCAAAAAATACCGGCAACACCATGATAAGACAAACCGGGAACCTGTATTTTGCAGACAACTCCTACATCTATATACCGGGAAACTCTCTGACGATATTCGACAACAGCACAGTCTCAGACAGCCTGTGGCACATGCTCAGGATATCGGCGCTGATATTCGTTATAATGGAGCTGCTTTTCATCGCTGCAGCGAAACTGCTGACAGCATGGATCATAAAACCTGTACAGCAGAGCTTTGACAGGCAGAAGCAGTTCATCGCAGACGCCTCCCACGAGCTGAAAACTCCGCTTTCAGTCATCATGGCATGCAGTGAAATGCTGGAAGACGACCCCGGCAGGACGAAATGGCTCAGGAACATCAGAACTGAAGCAGACAGGATGAACACCCTTATCATGGACCTGCTGAGGCTGGCCTCCAGTGAACAGGATGAACAGCTGCCGATGCAAAACGGCGACCTTTCCCATACCGTGGAACTGGCTGCCCTGACCTTCGATGGAAAAGCCTTCGAAAGCGGAGTCACACTGGAATGTGATATAACTCCCGGCATCATGCTGGACATGCACGAAAACAGCATCAGACAGCTGGTGGAAATACTCCTCGACAACGCAGTCAAGCACTCTGACAGCGGTCAGACTGTCCGCCTGGCGCTTGACAGGCAGCACGGCAGACCGCAGCTATCCGTAACGAACAAAGGCGACGCTATCCCTGCAGGAGAAGAAGAAAAGATATTCGAAAGGTTCTACCGCAGCGATGCGTCAAGAGACCGCAGCGAAGGCAGATTCGGCCTTGGCCTTGCCATAGCCCGCAACATCGTGAACGCCCACCACGGCAACATAACCGCCGCCTCAGCAGAAGGACTGACGACATTCACTGTCAGGTTATGACGCATAACAGTACTTACAATATAAGATATACATACATTACAAGAAGTTCTTGCTGCTGCTCCTTTATTCTATTTCCTTCGAGAACTTGATCAGATACATAAGATCACGGTTTATGATCCTTTTGACCATTGCAAAGATAATAAAGTAGATCACTGCGACAATGACAGCAATTGCAGCACTGGTCAGAAGTATCGCTGCGATCTTGTTGTATGAAACTATTGCAGCTCCAGCTGCTGCTGAATATATCAGACCTGTGATCAGAGTGATACCAAAACATCGTCTTAGATTTTTTGTATAGATCGCCAGGACCTCTTTCCGGGCAAACCCCATATGCAGGAGTATACCTATATCTTTCTGCTGAGATTTGTAATAGTTGTAAAAATACAGGATAAGGATCACAGCTATCACGATGAAGAGTACTGATACCAGAACCAATAGCAGGCTCTGTGTCGTACCTATCGATGATGCAAAATCATCAAATGCTTTGAATGTATACCTTGTCGTATAATTGTTTTTTTCAAGTATCTGTGCAACAGGTTCTACGGAATCGAGGTCATCCACGTATACATACATATCCGGCAGAACAGAAATCATATAGTTTTCGCCTGAATCATACTTTTTAATAAAAGTTTCAAAATCAACACCATAAGACTCCTGGATTATTTGTCTGTATGTATCCATATTTACATACAGCTTGGAATCAAAACCTTCAAATGTACTTAAAGGCATTGATTTTTCCGGGATCTGGCTGATATGCAGCTTCTTTGTATAGAGTTCATCCGAGCTGCCGTTACCGTCAGATATTCTGATTTTTGGTATTTTCAGAGTGGCTGTAAAATCATCATCTGAATGATCCCTGAGGATAAAGAGCCCTTCACCGGTTTTAAGTTCCTTCATACCGAGTTTTTTCAAAGAATCGTTTTCGATCCCATGTATAAAGCAGGAACCACTGTACGATCCGCTCATTTCGACACCAATAGAAAACTGATATATCGGTATCAGTTTATAACCACCTTTATGGTCAGCCAGGAGTTCGTTTATTTTATCTATATCCGAGAATTTGAACCCATTGATATCAGAATCCATATCATCAGATGTGACTTCGATTATATGTGTATTTTCATTATCCATGAAATCTTTGTTTATCTGGCAGTATTGATTTATGAGAATAAGCAGTGTAGTTCCCATCATAAAAACAGACAATATAAAAACGATGATCGCTATGAAAAATAATTTATGATGTTTCCTTCGAAGTAATCCTGCTGCGGATCTTATATCATACATACTCAAGAACCCCTTCATGTATCTTAATTTTTACAGCATTTTCTGCTGTGTACATATCATGACTCACAATGATCTTCAAAGCTTCAGGAAAAAGCTTGTCTATGCTTTTGTATACCAGCATCTTATTATTCTCATCAAGATTAGCTGTGGGCTCGTCCATAAGGATCACATCAGGTCTTGTGAAAATCAGCATTGCGATCTGGAGTCTCTGCTTTTCTCCACCGGATAAAGTAGAGACCTTCTTTTTTCTCAGGTGTGAGATCCTGAGGGCTTTAAGCACTGAAGACAGCGCCCTGTCGGCGACATCCTCCGATAATCTTTTTTTCAATGCGATACATTTAAGTATGAGGTTGTCTTCTACAGTCATGTTGGAAAACAGCAGCGGTTCCTGGAACATATATCCTATCGTACATGAACTGCCGGAAAACTCGATGTTTCCGGCATATGATGTATATCCAGCGATCATATTGAGCAATGTAGTTTTGCCGATACCGCTGGGACCCGATATGAGATATGTCCTGTGGTCTTCGAACTCAAAATCCAGATTTTTAAAAACGGCATTTTCGCCGAATCCCTTTGATACATTTGTCAGTTTAATCATTTACATTCGCCTTATAGATCTCAGTCTTACCATCTTCGTATATCGTTACCTTATTTTTCCCGACAGCAAACCCGGCTACGTCCTTATATGTGTTCAGTATATTATTATCATAGTCCCTTATAACGAGACTCAGGGATGCATCGTCTGAAACGACATATTGTATCAGAACATTCATGTCATCCAGAAAATAGTTTTCCGATCCTTTTGTGAATCGTATTTTACTGTCGTCAGCCCTGTAGATATTCTCTTTATCAGAAAAAAACAATTTGTCATCGGAACAGTATAGATCACCGTTTTTTAAATTGTCTGCGATCTTTGCCCTGTCTCCTGAAGACGGATCCATTTTATATACAGAAAACATATCTTTCTTTTCATCATAAACCGGATAATAAATACTGCCGCTGCACATCACGCCGGTTCCTCCGATATTTACATCCTCTGCGACAGTCTGTTTTTTTCCATTCTCATCGATCTTTAAGACTGTCGAATGAGATGAATCGTCATTATCATCCTTGTACTCATAATAATATGGCGTGTTCGACTTTTTATCATATGCCAATGGGAATATCGCAGCACCATTCTCGGCAGAAGCAACTTTCTTCAGTAGATTGCCTTCCTGTCTGAGTACAACAAATCCATTATCTTCACTGTGGCCGGATGTATAATATGGACAGCCAGCGTCTTTGAAGCTGTACTGAAATATGTCGTCCTTGTCCAGTTTTTCATAGGTGTTGTTTTTTAGATTATACTCTGTAAACTCGGAATCGTATTCGTTGTATAACAGCATAGATTCTTTGTTCGAAACTTCAGGTATCACATTATTTTTACTCGCCCTGTCCTTACCGCATCCAGACAGTATCAGGATGAATATCGGCACGATAATATATATCAGATTCTTTTTCTTCATATTCCTCCACACTTTCTATACACTTGCAGTTATTGTGTAGTATTTTTTGTGTCCTTTTAGTTTTAATTTTGCTTTACTGTATGTGTAGATAGTCTCTGCTTCGTAGTGTTTTTTAGGTCCTACTGTGATATTTGAGCTCCAGCTGGATTCTTTGGCACCATTCGAATTTTCCCAGTATTTTTCTTTGGACTTTACTGTCTGCCACTTTGAACTTGCTGATGCACTTCCACCAGCTCCTGAAATACCAATACTTATTGTTGCAGATTTTCTTAAAGCTGCACTGCTTCGCCATGTACAACGTATGGCCGTAACTCTCTGCGAGCCTTTATACGAGGCCGAAACCAGATAATTCCATTTTTTTTGAGTTGCCGCTTACCTTACCATCACCTGTCGTTCTCCATACTTTGGCATATAACTTTCCTCCTTTAGGAATATATTTTACACTTGTATCAGATATAGCATATGAAGTCTCGCTTGTTATGAACACAAACGCTACTGCTACCGCCAAAAGTATCAAAATACATTTTGATACAGATTTAGTTAATGACATGATCTTTCCTCCCTTTCAAACCAGTTTTGCTTGTAGTATACAAGTAGGGTTATATCGTGTCAACAGCGCTGCAGAGCCTGAACATATCAGAGGTCGTGCATAATTTGTTATGCCGCAACATAAATGAAAATCCAGCTAAGTAAAAAATAATTTTTTTAATCAAAGGGATATTGGGCATAGCCCGCACCACGGCACCATAACCGCCTCCTCGTCAGAGGGACTGACGACATTCACCGTCAGGTTATGATGGATAACCGTCATCTTTTACTTTACAAATCGCACGATTTCTATTACTCTGATATTATGTGTGTTTATTTGAGGAGTGTTCCTGAGTCGCAGGACATTCCGGAGGAGGATTTTATAAAATGCAACGTGAAAAACTCGGAAGCCGTATGGGCTTCATAATGTTATCGGCCGGCTGTGCCATCGGCTGCGGGAATGTCTGGAAATTCCCGTGGATGTGCGGTCAGAACGGAGGCGGCAGCTTCATGCTGGTCTACATACTCTGTCTCATAGTTCTCGGTATCCCTGCACTGACCATGGAATTTTCCATAGGGCGTGCAGCTCAGAGCAGTCCGCTCTATATGTACCGTAAACTTGAAAAGCCAGGTCAGAAATGGGACATCTTCGGATGGATATGTCTCGCAGGCAATATCGCTCTGATGGCATTCTATACAGTAGTGTGCGGATGGCTCATATATTATTTCTGCAAATTCATCACAGGGCAGAGCCAGTCACTGGGATTTGGCACCATGATATCGAGCCCTGCGATAAATGTCATATTCCTGCTTGTCACTGTTGTGGTCGCCTTTTTCATACTTTCATTCGATCTGCAGGGCGGTCTTGAACGTGTCAGCAAAGTCATGATGACTGCACTGCTGGTGCTGATGCTGGTCCTCGCAGTCCACAGCCTTTTCCTTAAAGGTGCAGGAGAAGGTATGCTCTTTTATCTGAAACCTGACTTTTCCAAGATCAACGGTTCTGTGATCGTCGGAGCAATGAATCAGGCGTTTTTCACACTTTCAACAGGCATGGGAGGCATGGCCATATTCGGCAGCTACATCGGCAAAGATCATTCGCTGATGGGCGAAGCTCTTCATGTAATATCGCTGGATACGCTGGTGGCTATCCTTGCCGGTATCATCATTTTCCCGGCGTGCTTCACATACGGTCTTGAAGTGAATGCAGGTCCGAGCCTGCTGTTCGACACCATGGCAGCAGTGTTCAACAATATGTCCGGAGGCAAATTATGGGGATCACTGTTCTTCCTGTTCATGATCTTCGCTGCCATGTCTACGGTCCTGGGCGTATGTGAAAACATACTTGCCATGATACGTGAACTGACCGGCTGGTCACGTCCAAAAGGAAGTCTTGTGTGTGGTATCGGTATCTTCCTGCTGGCGCTGACAACTGCACTGGGCTACAATGTGATCCATTTCCAGCCGTTTTCAGAAGGAACAGCCTGGCTGGATCTCTGGGACTTCATCGTTTCCACAAACGTACTGCCGCTGGGTTCTCTTGTACTCGCCCTGTTCTGCTGCCACCGCACAGGCTGGGGCTGGGACAGCTTCATCAAGGAAGCTAACACCGGCAAAGGACTGAAAGTCCAGGCATGGCAGAAACCGCTGTTCAAATACGTGGTTCCCATCATCATAGCAGTCATCTATATATACGGCATAGCGACATTCAACTGGAGATAAACGATATCCAGTCACAAAAACACCCTCCGGTCATGGATTCCGGAGGGTGTTTGTATTATATTCACATTTTATCATTCAAACAGATCCTGTTCTTTATGAAAACTTCCCTGCAGGACTGCATTTGAGCGTTACTGATTTTTGTTTTGTTTCAGCAGCGGAACCATCTACATGTCTTTTAGCTGTCGCTTTTGCTGTTGCCGCATTTCCGCTTCTGCCTGAAGATTTATCAGATATCTTCAATGCCACGGCTTTCGATACCACCGTACATTTAGATGAACCACTGCACTCCTATTACTTACTCTATCATGATAACTTCCTGTGTAAAGACAGATGCAGCACCTTTCTGGTAACTGTCATATAGTAGAATCGATTCGAACACTGCCACAGCAACTGCGATCGCCGCTATACATCCTACTGCTGTCTTTACAATACTCGAAAAGCGTATACGTTTGTAAAATTCCTCATCGTCTGCTTCTGCAAAATAATTTATAACTATATCCTTGGGCTTTCCGAACTCGTTGCATAGTATATCGTAACTGACAGTATTGCTTTCACTGTAAATTTCAAGAACAGATGTCTTTATCATTGCCACAAAAGCTTTCTCTCTCCTGCCATAGACAGGCAGCAGGTTCTTTATCTCTTTAAGATACTGCTTTATCTCCTTATTCACTGTCTTTTCCATCCCCTTTTCCGGTAGTATCTTTACTGAAGTCATGTTCCAGAACGAGCTGAACACTTCTGTGCGTAGCATAATACTCCGCCTTGAGAGCCTCAAGGCGTTCCTCACCGCTCGGTTCTATATGATAATAAACACGAACCAGACGTTTCCCGGCCTGCATTTTATAGTCGGTTATATACTTGTTGTCGATCAGTTTGTACAGCGCTGGATAAAGCGATCCCACCGGGAAATCCAGCTCCCCGCCGGACATCTCCTTTATCAGCTGCGACAACTGATACCCATAACAGTCTCCTCCGGAATGCAGCACATGAAGCAGCAGCATCTCCATAGACCCTTTTTTGAAATTGATTCGTGCACTCATCGATTTTCCTTTCACCAACATTATAACACATCATATTTTTGTTTCAATATCTTTGTATTCTAAATAGCTCTTGACAAATACTATTAAAAAAAATATACTCAATTTGTAAAATTGAATCATATCCATCTATTAAGTAAGATGATAAATGGAGAGGGGGCAGAACACTATGCGGTTATAGCAAAATCCCGATTATATACATTATAAAGATATTTATAGTAAACCATCGTTGTAAGAAAGTGGGAAAAAATAAAAAAAATAATAGTTCCAATATTAATTGCACTTATGATCGGCATGCAAACTTCATCCTTTGCACATGATAAACAAATAACAACTACTACCATAGAAGAAAACGGCAGGTATTTTAATAACAATTATGGTATAGAAGCTGTAACGAATCAGGAAGAAAAAACCATTCTAAATGAATTAAATTATAATAAAAATGAAATGACAGCAGATGAAATCAAAGCAATTCTGACGAAAGGTTCCGCTACGGTTTGGAATAAAACATACAAAGGAGTTTATAACATAAAGAAGTCTTTTTCCATGTCAGCATCGCTAACAGCTTCAAATACAACAAGGCCGTATACAAAAATTACAATAAAAAATACCGGAAAAAAAATCTGCTACAGTAGTTGCATATAAAGGTAGTGTCCTAGGTAGTAATGAAATTCATTCAATATCCGTCCCTGCAGGAAAGTCAAAAACAATGACAATATCAAGAAAAGATATTATTAAATATGGACAAATGAATGGACAAGGTACAATCATGACTCTTTCCTATACTGTATCCGTATATAATACAAACGATAACAAAATATCATTCACAGCAAAAGGTAATCGCTATTATTAAACTATGAGGACAAACAATATGACATTTAATAAAATTGATATTTTGACAATTATTGTGGTAATATTAGTGATCAAGTTGTCATTATACTATTATCCTACACTAGAACCTTATTTGGCAGGAAATGTTTATAATGCAATCGCATCTGATAATTTTGAGATAAAAACTGTTGCTGAACTGAAAAATGAAAACAATGTCAATGAAGATATTCAAGCATATTATATAGGTCGTGCAAGTTGCATTGATTGTCGCGTTGCTATAGGAAACACCCTAAAATTATCCGATGTGTTCTCAAAAAAATATAAAAAAAATATGAGTTATGTTCAATTGAAGAATAACATTAACGATAATGAAAGAGCATATTTGGATTCAATAGGAATTGATAACATACCCGTAATTATAATATCCTATAATGGTGTTGATTATCAGTTTGAATACGATGATATAATTTCGCAAAATTCCGAAAACAATTTTGTAAAATTTATGGATAACATAGTTACGAAAGGAGATTAACAAAATGAAAGATAACATTCGAATAAATATTTCAAAATTGTCTGTAATAGCAGTAATAGCAATAATAATTTATATGCCTACAGGATTCATTGTAAATGCTGGAACACCAAATGAGATTGATGAATTAGATCGTGAAATAACAGTCATACAACAATATTTTACGATAAAAGATAATGACATTGTTCTTTACGATAGAAATGCTGCAATAGCGGATAGAATCAATGAAAAATTATTATATTTTGCCGATGATGTATATTCATTCGGACTGTCACAATCATCAGATTCAAAAAAAATTCTCATTAAAACAACTCAAAAAAAAGCTAATGCATTAAAAGCAAAAGCCGTAGCGTTTCCTGTCTATGGAAATTGGTGCGGTCCCGGATATGGGTCAGGAACACCTATTGATCTTCTTGATAAAGGATGTAAAAATCATGATTTATGCTATAAAAAGAAAGGCTATCATAAATGTTCATGTGACAAAACATTCTTGAAATATGTAAAAAATAATTATAGTAAAATGTCTGGAGCTAAACAAAAATCAATGGCAAAAATTATACAAGCATGGTTAAAAATAAAAACAAGCAACGTAACTAAGGGCGGAGGAAATTTCTCATGCAAAAAATAACAAATAAAACAAAAGCGTTTAAGATAATAGCTTTAATCCTTGATACTATCGTTTTATTGTATTTTTCACTATATGTTTACTGGATGTTTGGTATCCCAGATATAGATACAAATCCGTTATCACAGCTATTCATAACTATAAATCCAATGACTGCAGGCGTTTACTGTCTAGGGGTGGCCATGCTGGTTCATTTAATAGCATATAAAAATATACTTAGTAGATGCATAATTTCCTTACCATATGCATTGTCTACAACAGCATCAACAGTCTCTCTGATTGCAATGACTGGATGGAGAGACCTGATTATATTCATACCTCATATTTTTATCATCGCAGCTGCAGTAACTATAATAGTAAATCAGCGGCGATCTACTAAAATCAACTGTAACACCCCATGATTCCGAATGCTGCATATATAAAGTTATTCAAAAGGATCACATTTACACAGGGGAGGAGGTATCGATCATGAGTAAAATGAAAAACGTTATATCCATCGTAATACTGGCAGTTCTCCCATTCGTAGGCTGCATCGTCTACTTTTCCGTCAGGCTCTGCGCCAGCGTGATGGTCTTTGATCCTGCGAATACATTCGGCAGTGTCCGTCTTCATCTCGGCCTTTGCATGCTGATCCTGGGAGTATTCATGGTGCTGGAATTCTTTACGGCTAAGATTTTCTGTTGGGAGTCATGTGCGTGCAGGTACATAGTCATCGGTATACTGCTTACTCATCTTGTGCTTGCTTATTTCTGGGCGTCTACTATTACAGTTTCGCTGAAGCCTTAGGATCGCTGATCATCCTATGTCTCTTCATCATAACAGACGGTATATACGCTGCATACATCGGAAAATCCGGGAATCAGCAGCTCTGATATGGTACGGGGACTCACGACAGGACAAAATGACATCAGGCAAAAGGATATGGGATCATGAAAAAAATCAAACTCGCTGTGTTCGGGATACTTATACTTATGGGCTTTCTCGCCATGGGTGAACTCAGTATACTGAATCTCGACACATTTCAGGAAAAATACTATGACACCGAGTTCTATATCGACAACTCCGGCAGAGATACAACCAGCCGTGAAATGGCAGAAGATCTCTGCCGTGCCAGTGATAAACACGATGTGGACTTTTTCACAGTCAGATACTCATGGGATAAATCCTATC
>CAKQUI010000030.1 GCA_934277495.1 uncultured Clostridia bacterium
CTCATACTGGTCCTTGCAGCTATCATGGCAGTGTCTATGATACCGGGACTGGCATTTGCAGGAGAGGCATCAGACAGTACGGATGCTGCAGTAAAGGCATCAGCTGTAACACAGGAAAAGGAAGATGAAGACAGCACAGCAGGCACGCAGCAGCTTGAGGAAAAAGAGCTGGTCAGTGCAGCGGTGGACGGCATTTCACAGAACAAGGCCGTATACGATATAGGCTATGTGGAAATGACTTCAGGTGTAGAGAAGGATTTCGAAAATAAAGTAGGTATAGTATCCTACGGAGCCAGCGGCGGATACAATGCTGTGAACGGGTACTACAAAGGTTTCTCGAAGCAGGTAACTGTAAAGGCGAAGGGTACGATCATGATGTCTGTCAGCGGAGAAAGCAACAGCAGCAGCGGATACATATATTTCGGTGTTTTCAAGGACAGCAACATGACGCAGCCGGTGAATGGAACAAGAGGCGTCAGTGCAGGAAGCAGCAAGCCGGGAGCTGGTGTATTCAGCATACCTGATAAGGGGACATACTATGTCGGCGTGTATTCATACATATCGTCTGATCAGAAGTATAATGTGGTTTCCCTTGCGGCATACGCCAATGGTGCAGACCGCACGCTTTCAAACGGCAAATGGAGCACTGTAGGACAGAAGGAGGAACAGACTAATCTGTTCAAATTCAAGGCGTCCAGCACAGGATATATACGTGTAGATGCAGAATCAGACTACAGAGTGACTGTGACACTGCTCAGCAGCAGCAAGAAGGCACTGTCTTCGGCAGCAAGCAACTACTATACGCCTGTGTATGGGGTCAGGAAAGGCGCCACATACTATATCCGTGTAAAGTCAGGATACAACAGCGGCGGCGGATACAATATCAAAGTCACTAATTCAAAGATAAGTGAAAAGAGCGGCAGCAGCAAATCAAAAGCTGTAAATATCAAGCGCAAGGCTACTGTGAAAGGCACGGTGACCGCCGGCGAAAGCCGTTCAGACTGGTACAAATTAAAACTGTCAGGCAAAAAGAACGTAACGCTGACTGTAAAAGGTGCTACTAACGACAGACTCAAGGTCGAGATCTATTCAGGCAAGAAAAAGATAAAGACATCCACATTCTACAACAGCACCAAAAGTCTGACGCTTAAGTCCGTCGGCAAGTGGAAAAAAGGCACATATCACATCAAAGTGTCCAGAGGGAACAGCAAATCATCAGGCTGGTATTCACTGAACTGGAAATAGCAGACAACGGACTGGTCATGAACAACAAGAGGGCGATCATTCGCCCTCTGATGGTTTTACGTATTTCTTTAGAAAATAATCATTGAATCTTTAGGAGTTGCATATTATAATATAGACAACAAAAGGCGAACCGTTGAAAACGGTCAACCTAGTACGATTATAAATAACCGCCGGATTTGAAGTGAGGGCGGTTATTTATTTCTTTCGTATATTCAGTATTCCGATTATCACTAACCCAAAGGTCAGGATGACCATCAATTCTTCATATGTAGAAATAATATCACCTCCCTGTATATGCAATTCAGATTTTTCACCGTAACCGCAGATATAACTAAGAGGTTAAACCGCTTTCTGTCTTTCACGCCTTATGTTGTGATGTTAAGGTAGCATACTTGGGCATCACTGTCAAGCAGCAGGTTTGCGTTTAACTGTGTGATACATATAGGATCAGATGGTGTATATCAGAGGTTTCAGAGCTATTCATATTAGTGTAACAAAAAGGCAGGAAAATCCTGTCGTTTTTTGTATGCAGGTAATGGAGAATACGGGGCTTATGCAAATCGTTCGCAGGCTCACGATCTGCCGTCCTGCGCTCTGCAGAGCAGTGCTCGGACACGTACAGTCCACTGGACTGTACGGCCCTGCGCCTTTTCTCCCAAAGAACCGCAGGTGATTTGTCGGAGAAACGGACAGCGTAGGCGAAGCCGAAGGAGTGAGCTTTAGCGAACGTTGGGTTCGAGCCCCAAGAAAGTATAACAAAAAAGCAGGCGATGCCTGCTTTAAATTGGTGGAGAATACGGGGCTCGAACCCGTGACCTCATGACTGCCAGTCATGCGCGCTCCCAGCTGCGCTAATCCCCCTTATGGAGCCACTGGCCGGGATCGAACCGGCCACCTGCACGTTACGAATGTGCTGCTCTGCCAGATGAGCTACAGTGGCTTGATACGGTATATTTTACTATGTCTGAAACTTTGCGTCAAGTACAACATTCATCATATACAGTCATTCGTTTTCATTGCGCATCATCTTTCAGAACTGATTGAGAGCTGCCGGGCTCTATGGTATAATCTTTGATAGGTCTGCCGGAGGCAGGCGTGATAGAAATTTATGCACCGCTGAGGCGGGTGCAGGGAGATATGACATGGATGAAAAAATGAAGATCCTGAAGATGCTGGAGACGGGCGAGATAAACGCCGAAAAAGCAGCGGAGCTTATGGAAAAGTCACAGACGCAGCCGGCTGTACAGCAGACGGTAAGAAACCCGTCTACAGGGAAAACAGGTAAAACTGAAGGAAAAAGGATACTTGTGATAGATTCTTCCGGGAAAGCAGGCGACAAAGTGACGATAAAGCTTCCGGTCGGTGTAGTCACAAGGCTTCTGGAATCGGCGGACAGACTGCCGCTGCCTGCGGGGCTCCTGCCTGAAGGCTTTACAGAAAACACAGATATCAGTGAACTTACAGAAGCTGTCAGAGCGTGCCTTGACAGCGATATGGAGGATGACATCGCAGAGATAGTGTCAGAGCACGGCACAAGAACACGGATCTACACAGAATGACGGGAAAGACTGGATCAGACGATGAAAATAAAGATAAAGACAAAGAAAGCAAGCTTTTCCATGCCTGTACCTTCACGCATGGCAAGGACTGCAATAAAATCCATTCCGGACTCTGTCTTTGACGATATGCAGAGAAAGGCAGGCAGCCGCCTGGCGCCATTTGCAAGCAGGGAAATGATGCTTTTCATGTACACGGAATGCAGAGACATACTGGAAAAATACAAGGGACTGGAAATGATACATATTGAATCAGAAAGCGGGACTTTCGTTTCGGTTAAATTATAGTACAAAGAAAGGCGTATCCATTGAGATATAAAGAGTCAGAAAGCCTGTGATCTCGATAAAAATACGTGATATGTGAGCTGGTCGGCGGACTCATATACGGGAGCAAAGCCCAGTGATGTTTCTGCTGTACCGATCATTATGACATTTTAACAGATCAGGAAACAAAACAAACAATTTCTTACATGTTGTAAGGAACATTGACCATAAATATTTGCAGGAGGAGGAAAAACTGCAGAAATGACAGGAACAACAGGAGTAACAAAATGCAGAAGGATCGTGACAGCAGCTTTTGCAGCTGTTTTTATCATGATAATGCTGATGGCAGGCTGTACAGCATCAGACGGACAGCAGAGCACATCAGCGGAAGGACAGCTTAAAGTATATTTCCTCGATGTGGGGCAGGCGGATTCCACGCTGCTGGTATCGGGGGACAAAGCAATGCTGGTGGACGCAGGCAACCGGGACGATGCAGATTTTATCATAGGATATCTGCAGAAGCTCGGTATAAGCAAACTCGATTACATAGTTTTCACACATCCCCATGAAGATCACATCGGCTCTGGAAAGGCAGTGGTAGAGGCCGTCGACGTTGGAAAAGTTTTCATGATGGACGGATACGATCAGGGAATATCGCTGAAGCTGAAAAAAGCAGTTGAGGCAGAAGGGATAGAGACACAGGCTCCGCAGCCTGGGGATATAGCCTCTTTTGGCGACTGCCGCATAGATTTTCTCGGACCTGAAAAGGATTACAAAGATGTGAATGATGATTCCATATGCCTGAAAGTGACCCACGGCAGCAGCCGGTTCCTTTTCACAGGAGACGCCGGTACTACGCCTGAACATGATATGATAGATGCCGGAGAGGATCTTGAGACCGATGTACTGCAGGCGGGGCACCACGGCAGCAGCACCTCCAACAGCTATTATCTGCTCAGGGAATCAAACCCGAAGTATGCAGTGATCTCATGCGGTAAAGACAATATGTACGGACACCCGCACAAAGAGACTGTGAGCAGGTTCAGCGACCTGGGCGCTGAAGTTTTCAGGACCGACCAGCAGGGGACTGTGATAGCGACTGATGACGGCAGCAGTATCACCTTCAACTGCGACAGCACGAAGCCGTCCAGGGAGCATACCGACGAACATGAAAAGGCACAGTATATCGGTAATATAAATTCAAAGAAATATCACCGCACAGATTGCGGAGGTCTTCCGGAAGAGCAGAACCGGGTATATTTCAGCAGTATAGAAGGTGCTGAAAAAGCAGGCTACGAGCCATGCGGCAGGTGTCATCCGGACAGGTGATGCAGCCTCAGGCAGGATCGAAGTGCTCACATGCAGACTAGTGCTGGCCCTTTGGGCAGAAAGGCAACGCACCTAAGGTGCTCCGACTCGCTTTGCTCGCTGCTGTCCGTTCTGCCGTGCAAATCGCCATACGGCTCTTAGGGCAGAAAGGCACCGCTTGCTGCATTGACTTCTCCGCTGTCGGCTTCACCTGCATCTTGTGAGATCCCCGGTAAACCTGGCGGATTGTTTTCCGGGAATTTACGAAAAACGCAAAAAAACTGTCTGGCGGATCATATCTGTTCGTCAGACAGCTTTTTGACTATAAGCTTATCTTCATATTACCTGCGATCTGTATTATTGCAGATCGTTTATGAGCTGATCTATATCGTCATATGACTGGGACTGTGTGGCTTTCGGACCGACAGCTGACTTGTCTCCTGTGCCGATGGTGAATGTCCAGATGATGGCAAGAAGCACGAAAGCTGCGATTATGATACCGAAAATCACGAATGATTTCTTGAGCTTTTCTTTCCTGATAGCTGCTTCTTCAGGCGTATGTCCGTCAGGTGTATCGCTGTCGCTTGTTGTGACAGCACCTTTTTTTCGGGATTTTGCTTCAGCCTTTTTCTCTGCCTTGAGACGAGCTTTTTCAGCCTTTTCCATGGCTTTCAGTTCTTTTTTTGTAAGAGGTGCATCGCTGCGTGTCTCCTGGGTCTGCGTCTCTGACGGAGCAGGCTGTTTCATAGGCTGCTCAGCGGCAGCAGGCGCTTTCTGTTCAGGCGCCGGAGCCTGTGATGCTGTCTGAGGCATACCGGCCTGTGGCTGCTGCTGGCGATGCTGGTTTATCTGAGCATCTGTCAGAGCCTTCATCTGGGCAGTCCGTCTTGAAAGATCCCTGACCTGACCGAAGATGGCATCAAGTACTTTGAGATCCTTCGGATCGTAGTGGAGCACGATGACCTGACCTTCGTATGCAAAAGCATAGTTGCAGCTGGCTGCATCGTTCATGACATTGCTCATCCTGCTGTAAAGGTACTCTTTGCCGTTGTATGTAAGTGACTTTGTAGTGAACTGTGCGGGCTGACCGCCTATCTTCAATTCAACCGTTTTCATAATATATCCTCCTGTGCCTGATACAGGTATCTGCAGCAGGTCACCTGTCATCACAAAGGAAATAACAGGATATGAGATTTCCTGTTTCATATACATATGACCTGTCGAAAACGGGCAGTATATGGATGTGATGAAAAATTTTTGATTTTATCATGTATATTTTTTCTGTGCATATGCCATGATCCTGATGAAATCGTGAGAATCCAGTAAAATCAAAGGCTGCAGAGAAAATATGAACCAGTATGACAACTATTTTATATAATCAATGATAGCTCGTAACAGTGGTAAAAGTCAATAAAAAATTAAATTAATTACAATTTAAGGAAGACAAAGGGGTTATTTGATGGTATAATGAATGATAAATGCAGCAAATTCAAGTAGGTAAGGAGAAGACGAGGTTTAAAAATGGATAGAAATGCATTAACAGAACAGAGAAGACAAACTGTCATAGGCCTGCTTAAAGGAATGAACATCAAAAAGAGTTCCGAAGGCGGCTTTGATAAGGATGATGTGTATGAATGCATGCAGCAACTTTGTGACCTTTATGAAAAAAGCATAGAAGAACTTGAAAATACATACGAAGGTGAAATCGTTTCATTAAAGGATAAGTATCAGAAATACGATGATAACAACGAGTTGTATATCAGTCTTATTATGGAAGCCAAGAAGAGCAGTAACGATATCATCAATCAGGCCAAGAGCGAAGTGGAGACTATCCTGGCAGAAGGCAAGGATGCAGTCGCACAGCAGGAGCAGGCGATCGAACAGATGCGTGCCAACATGGACGCAGAGAGGACTATGCTGACTGATGAGCTCAATGCGGCAAGAGAAGCTGTGGAGGCTGAAAAAGCTGCAATGAAAGCTGAGCTGGAGGCAGAAAAAGAAAAAGTTTCTGCACTCAGAAGCAAATACAATCAGCAGATAAATTCCATGGAGTCTGAATTCATGGAGATCAAGACGAATATTTTAAGGACAGCAGGCAAGATCGACAGCATCAAGAGCAAGCTTTCAGATGAGGGCGAGATCGCATGGAGCGTCATAGACGACAGCGACAATGTCGATTTCCCGTCAGAAGATATACAGATCGAAGAAAACATTCCTTACAACAGTGAATTTGCGACAGAACAGGATCTGGTATTCGAAACTGCACAGACAGAAGCTGAGCCTGAATCCGTACAGGAATTCGTACCTGCCGTTGAACAGGAAACACCGGTTTTCGAAAGTACACCGGCTGAAGGTATATTCGCAGATACGACAGTAGATTCCTTCGAGGAGCCTGTGCTGGAACCTGCAGAACCGGTATCAGAAGGTTTCGCACCTGTACCGGAAGATCCTGCATTCAATATGGAGTATACGGAGCAGGATGCAGAGAATGAAGCTGAGTATGAGCAGCCTGAAGAGATATCACTGGAAGATCTTATGTCAGATATACAGATAGACCTGCCTGATTTCAGTCAGCCGTCAGAAGCACCAGCTGAGACAATGGATTTCAGCCAGCCGTCAGAGCCGGATACACTTCAGTTCGACAGCATGGTGCTGGATCAGGAACCTGTTTCAGAAGTACCGGCAGCAGACGACCAGGTAGAAGAGATCTCATTCGAAGGTCTTGAAGAACTGTTTGGTGACGACGAACAGGGCAGATAGCATGGAAGCACTGAAACAGAAAATATTGAATGAAGGGACAGCTGTCGGCACAGAGATAGTAAAAGTGGACAGCTTCCTTAATCATGCCATAGATGTGGCTTTTATGGAAAAAGTCGGAGAGGAGTTCGCCAGACGTTTCAGCGGCTGCAGTATAGACAAGATACTGACCGTTGAATCCAGCGGTATAGCTGTAGCGTGCATGGCGGCACGTTATTTCGGATATCCTCCGGTGATATTTGCCAAGAAAGCCAAACCGAACACGATGACAGAGGATTCATATACTGCCGAAGCAAGATCCTTTACAAAAGGGACTGTTTCTGAATTCAGAGTATCACAGCGTTTTCTCGGGGAGGGAGACCGGGTACTGATCATAGATGATTTTCTGGCAAGAGGCGGTGCAGCCGTAGCGCTGACGCAGATCGTCCGTCAGGCCGGAGCTGAAGTCGTGGGTATAGGAGCTGTTATCGAGAAGGGTTTTCAGGGCGGCAGCGACAAGCTCAGAGCAGAAGGCTACCGTGTGGAATCTCTGGCAGTGATAGACAGGATAGAAGACGGAGTGATCCGTTTCAGATAATATTCAGACCACCTTGGTAATCGATAACAATAGAAAAGAAGCAGCAGATGCGTATTCGCCTGCTGTTTCTTTACGTTTTTGCGTTGGAAATGATCAGCACTTTTTCCAACTTTTCAGAATCGTACATTTATGTTGACAATCTTCGAGCCCTTTGATATTCTATAAACATCAGAATAAAGGGATTCTTGCCGATATAAGTCCGGATTAACGGCCCGGACGTTTCTACCGTGATGCCTTATTCACGACTATTGGCTGTGCGAAATTCTGCTGAGACATTCGCAGGCATTTCAGATCGACACAAGGCATTACAGGAGTAGGTATGTACCGGCAGACAGGCTTAAGGCCTGTTTATTTTGTTTCCCGAAAAAGTCAATCATTATATTTGTATTTGCTATCAGAATGCAGGAGGAGAACACAAATGAAAAAAATTATTTCTGTGGCACTGGCGCTGGTGATGGTACTGGGTATGGCAGTATCTTTCTCAGGATGCGGCGGCTCGGACAGCGGTTCATCAGACATCAAGATCGGTGCGATAATGCTGGGTGATGAAAACGAAGGATACACATATGCCCATATCGATGGTATCAAGAAGGCTGCCAAAGCATGCGGCATTTCAGAAGACCAGATAATCTGGAAGTATTCCATCGGTGAAGACGAAGCGTGTCTCGATGCTGCCAAGGATCTGGCAGACCAGGGATGTACTGCAGTTTTCTCGAACAGCTACGGTCATCAGTCATACATGAAAGATGCAGCTGAACAGTACTCTGATGTGACTTTCGTTGCAGCTACAGGAGATACAGCAGCATCATCAGGACTCGATAACTTCAAGAATGCATTCACCAACGTATTCGAATCAAGATACGTTTCAGGTGTTGTAGCAGGCATGAAGGTCAAGGAACTTGCTGACTCAGGCAAACTCACTGACAAGAACAAGAAAGACGGCAAAGTAAAGATCGGATATGTAGGCGCTTATCCGTACGCAGAAGTAGTTTCAGGATACACTGCTTTCTTCCAGGGCATCAAATCAGTATATGAAGATGTTACTATGGATGTACAGTACACCAACTCATGGTTCGACATCACTGCAGAAGGCGAAGCTGCCAACGCACTCATGTCAAAGGGATGCGTCATCATAGGACAGCATGCTGACTCAACAGGCGCTCCTGCAGCAGTAGAAGCAGCTCAGAAAAAGGGCACTGTGGCATACTCTGTAGGATACAACATCGATATGCTCAGCGTAGCTCCTGATGCAGCTCTCACATCAGCTACCAACGTGTGGGAAGTTTACTATGAATATGCATTCAGATGCCTGCTGGACGGCAAGGATATAGATACAGACTGGTCAAAGGGATATGCTGAAGGCGCAGTTGCCATCACAGATCTCGGCGATGCATGTGCAAAGGGAACAAAAGAAGCTGTAGACAAGGCTGTTGAAGGTATCAAAGACGGCTCAGTCAAAGTATTCGATGTTTCCAAATTCACTGTAGCCAAGGGTGATTTCTACAAGGTGGACGGAGACGGACATCTGACATCATGCAAGGCTCTGGATACAGATGGAGATTTCAAACCGGACAAGGAAGAGGCTGTCAAGGACGGCGCATTCCAGGAATCGAAGTTCAGATCAGCTCCTTACTTCCAGCTCAGGATAGATGGAATAAACGAACTGAACGCAAAATAAGAGTTTGCAGATATCTACAGGCGGAGCCGTCAGGTTCCGCCTTAACTGTTTTAACGTAATAAGGATAAGGTAAAGTCATAGTTGTGGAGGTTTGCTTTGCAGGAATACAAGAATGCTATAGAACTTGTGAACATAACGAAACGTTTCGGCGAAGTCGTTGCAAACAACAGTGTCAGTCTCAGCGTCAGGAAAGGCGAGATACTTTCTCTGCTGGGAGAGAACGGCAGCGGCAAGACGACGCTTATGAACATGCTTTCGGGGATATATTTCCCTGATGAGGGGCAGATAATCGTCGACGGCAGAGAAGTGATGATAAAGTCTCCCCAGGATGCGTATGATCTGGGGATAGGTATGATACATCAGCATTTCAAACTCGTGGATGTTTTTACAGCAGCAGAGAACATAATCCTGGGTATACCGGGAAAAGCTGTCATAAACCGCAGGGAAGTGAAGGATGATATCCGGAAACTCACGGACAGATACGGATTCGAGATCGATCTGGACAAAAAAATATACGAGATGTCTGTTTCAGAAAAGCAGACCGTGGAAATCGTGAAGATGCTGTACAGAGGCGCCAGCGTCCTGATACTGGACGAGCCTACGGCAGTACTGACGCCCCAGGAGACGGACAGGCTTTTCGACGTACTGAGGAACATGAGGAACGACGGCAAGGCAGTCATCATCATAACACACAAGCTCAACGAAGTGCTTGAGCTTTCCGACAGGGTATCAGTGCTGAGAAAGGGTGAGTATGCAGGCACAGTAGACACGAAGGACGCCACGGAGCTTTCTTTGACTGAGATGATGGTTGGTGAAAAAGTCAGCCTGAATATAGACAGAAAGGAACCTGCAGACCGTAAGAAACTGGTGGACATAAAGGGTCTGACATGTCTCAACAAGGATGGCATCAGGGCTCTGGATGATGTCAGCTTCGAGATATACGGAGGCGAGATCCTCGGTATCGCAGGTATCGCAGGTTCAGGCCAGAAGGAGCTGCTGGAATCCATCGCCGGACTTCAGAAGGCAGAAGACGGCAGCAGCATAATGTACAAGGCCATCGACGATAACGCTCCGATAGAGCTTATCGGCAAGGACGTGAACCAGATAAAGAATCTCGGTATTTCGCTGGCTTTCGTGCCTGAGGACAGGCTGGGCATGGGACTTGTAGGCAACATGGGTATGATCGGGAACATGATGCTCAGAAGCTACCAGGACGGAAAGTCTTTCTTTACAGAACAGAAAAAACCTGCGGAGCTGGCCGAGAACATCAAGGACAGGCTGAATGTCATGACGCCGAGCGTCAACACTCCGGTCAGGAAACTTTCCGGCGGCAATGTCCAGAAGGTGCTGGTGGGCAGAGAGATATCGCTGAAGCCGAGAGTGCTGATGACAGCATATGCAGTGCGAGGTCTTGACATCAATACATCTTACACTATTTACAATATACTGAGTGAAGAAAAGGAGAAGGGAGTCGGAGTAG
This sequence comes from uncultured Clostridia bacterium, assembly GCA_934277495.1. Taxonomy (GTDB): domain Bacteria; phylum Bacillota; class Clostridia; order Peptostreptococcales; family Anaerovoracaceae; genus Lentihominibacter. The sequence continues at coordinate 10,866 of CAKQUI010000030.1, forward strand.
TCTATGTCGGCGAAGACCTGGACGTGCTCCTTGAACTCTGCGACAGGATACTGGTGCTCTGCGGAGGCAGAGTGAGCGGTATCGTCGATGCGAGAAAGACAACAAAAGAAGAAGTCGGTCTTCTTATGACGAAATACAGAGGGGAGGACAGCAAGGATGAGTAATAAAATGCATGAACAGAAAGAACCCTTTGTGAGAATAACCAGGCGAGGCGCCATCACCCGCAGACAGTCCTGGACCGTGAGAGCGGTGGCTATACTGCTGGCCCTGATAGTGTGCGGTTTTGTTATCATGGCCATTGTCCATATGAATCCTGTTGACGTCTATGTTGCGATGTTCCAGGGATCCTTCGGGACAGGCAGAAGACTCTGGATAACGCTCAGAGATATGTCGCTGCTGCTTCTGGTAGGCGTGGCGCTGGCTCCGGCATTCAAAATGAAATTCTGGAATCTCGGCGGTGAAGGACAGCTGCTGATGGGCGGCGTGGCGACTGCAGCATGTATGCTTTACATGACGGATCTGCCGGCACCGCTGCTTTTCATAGTTATGTTCATAACAAGTGCGGCAGCAGGTGCAGTGTGGGGACTGATACCGGCCTTTTTCAAGGCGAAGTTCAACACCAACGAAGTACTGTTCACACTGATGATGAACTATGTGGCTATACAGATAACAGCTTTCTTTGTTGCAAAGTGGGAGAACCCTTACGGTTCCAATACTGTAGGCATCATCAACGCAGCAGGCAAGCAGGGGTGGATGCCTGAGATAACAGGTGCTGAGCCGCTGATAACGATAATCATAGTTCTGATCATCGCAGTTGCAATGTATGTGTATCTGGACAGGAGCAAGCAGGGCTATGAGATAACTGTAGTGGGTGATTCGGAGAACACCGCCAGATACGCCGGTATAGATGTGAAAAAAGTCATAATCCGTACCATGCTGATATCGGGAGCCATCTGCGGTATAACAGGATCGCTGTGTGTCAGTGCATCCAGTCATACTATATCTACAGCCATAGGCGACGGCAGAGGCTTCACTGCCATCATAGTGGCGTGGCTTGCAAAGTTCAACACTGTAAGCATGATAGCGATATCGCTGCTGCTGGTTTTCCTTGACAACGGAGCAGTGGAGATAGCAACGAGGTTCGGACTCAACGATTATGCATCGAAGATGATAACAGGAATAATACTTTTCTTCATCCTCGGATGTGAATTTTTCATAAACTACAAGTTATCGTTCCGTGGAAAGAAAGAGAAGGAGGACTAAGGGATGGATTCGATCGTATCATTACTGAATGCGGCAGTCGTTTTCGGTACAGTCATCATGTTCGGTGCGCTGGGCGAGACTGTTGCTGAAAAATCAGGAAGTCTGAATCTCGGCGTTCCGGGTCTGATGTATCTGGGTGGCATCGCAGGTCTGACAGGGACTTTCTTTTATGAAACGAATGTAGCGGAGCCGAACAAGGCGGTCTGTGTCATCATTGCGATAGTATGCTGTTTTGCAGCGTCTTTCCTGGGCGGGCTGATATACAGTCTGCTGACGATAACGCTGAGAGCGAACCAGAACGTCACAGGTCTGACGCTGACGATATTCGGTTCAGGCGTTGCGAACTTTTTTGGCGGTTCCCTCAACAAGCTGGCAGGCGGTATCGGACAGATATCCGTAGCCACTACAAGCGAAGCTTTCAGAGCCAACATACATGCGCTCAGCAGCCTGGGTGCTTTCGGAAAGATATTTTTCAGCTACGGATTCATGGTGTATCTGGCAGTGGTGCTGGCGATACTCCTTTCCTGGTATATGAACAGGACGAGACAGGGACTGTCGCTACGCTCCGTGGGGGAAAATCCTGCAGCGGCCGATGCAGCTGGCATCAGAGTCATAAAATACAAATATCTTGCTACATGTTTCGGAGGCGGTATCTCAGGCCTCGGCGGACTTTTCTATGTCATGGACTACACCAAGGGCACATGGGCCAACGACGGCACGATAGAAGCCCTCGGATGGCTGGCTGTTGCGCTTGTTATCTTTGCTACATGGAAACCGCTTAACAACATATGGGGTTCATATTTGTTTGGTATACTGTATTGGGCATACTTCTACATCGGCGGTCTCACAAGGAGCTCCCAGGAGCTTTTCAAGATGCTGCCGTATGTGGTGACGATAGTTGTGCTCATAGTTATAAGCATGAGAAAGAAAAAGGAAAACCAGCCGCCTGCGGCTCTGGGACTTTCATATTTCAGAGAGGACAGGTAGTTTGATACAGGGGTTTTCCGGACAGGAGAGAAGACTATGGTAAATGTATATCTGGCGGAAGGCTTCGAAGAGATCGAAGCGCTGACTATAGTAGACCTGCTCAGGAGAGCAGGCATCAGCGTGCAGACTGTTTCCACAGGCAGCGGACTGAAAGTCACAGGCACCCATGGTGTGACAGTGGAGGCTGATGTGATTTTTGATGAAGCCGATAACGACAGCTGTGAGATGCTGGTACTTCCGGGAGGACTTCCGGGAGCTGACAACCTGGGAGCCCACAAGGGTCTGACAGACGCTTTGAAAAAGGCTGCAGCATCAGGAAGGAAAGTAGCTGCGATATGTGCAGCGCCTATGGTGCTGGGAGACTGCGGTATCCTGGAAGGCAAGAAAGCAACGATATATCCGGGAATGGAAGACCGCCTCACCGGGGCAGAACCACAGAGCGATGGAGCAGTTGCAGACGGCAATGTCATAACAGGCAAAGGTCCTGCATTTGCAATGGAATTCGCACTGGCGCTGATAACGGATCTTTCCGGCAGTGAAAAAGCAGGCGAAGTGGCAGGCGGACTGCTTTACAGAGGTTGAGGCATCATGAAGCGGCAGAAGATAGATCTTCATATACACACTCTGTATTCAGACGGCATGTCGGAACCTGCAGATATCGTGGAATGTGCTGCGGAGCAGGATTATGATCTCATAGCGATAACAGATCATGACGGTATCGGCGGCATCAGCGAGGCGCAGGAAGCAGGCAGAAGGCTGGGACTCAGAGTGATATCCGGCATAGAACTTGCCACAGAGAACAGAGACGGCATCGGTTTCCATATACTCGGATATGATTTCGATACATCAGATGAAGACATGCTTGCAGCCATAGAAGAGCTGAAGCAGTACAGAGAGGAACGGAACATCGCTCTTGTCAAAGCAATGAACGAGCTGGGATGCGAGATCACTATGGAGGAGCTGCGTGAGCGTCAGCCACACGGATACATCGGCAAGCCGGTGATCGCAAGGCTCCTGGCAGAGAAGGGATATATCGCAGACCATCACGACGCTTATATCCCCGGACAGTTTCTGGAAAGCCCCGAGGCACGCAGTGTGAAACGTCGCAAGATAAGCACCGAGGACAGCATAAAGCTCATCAGGAATGCCGGCGGCATTGCAGTCATGGCTCATCCGATACAGACAAAAGGCATCGGGACGCCAGGTACAGAAGATTTTTATCGCAACATCAGCAGTATCATCGCAGAACTGAAGGCACAGGGGCTGGACGGACTGGAATGTTACCATCCGGATCAGAACGCCGGACAGACCCGGCGGTTCATCAGTATAGCGAGAGGATACGGACTGAAGATAACAAGAGGCTCCGACTTCCACGGACCGGACTATATGGACGCAGACAAAACAGCAGATCCCGAAGAAACAGGAGATCCACAGCTGATACAGTTTGGAGAATAGCAGACAGCACACCAGAAGGTGTGCTGTTTTTATGTGGCCAGTGCATAGCAGGATGAAAGCCCGTCGGTCAGCAAAAGGGACGAAACGGAAAGACAAAGCCGCAAAAACGACCCATTTTGCCTTTCCGGAACCTGGAAAGACACCATCAACACGACCGCAAACTAGCCAAAGGGACGAAAATCACGATTCCAGTGATGATAACGTCCCTTTTTGATCGACCCAGCTCAAACGATACAGCAGTACGAAGCGAAAAAGGACGAAACCTGCAGAAATCAAAGCAAAAACGTCCCATTTATCCTGAGGCCAACGATACAATAAGCCAGCTGCAACACTGATCCCTCACCCCCCAAATATAATATTTCTGATTTATGCCTGTTATTTTTGAAAGAATTGTCTCAGGCATTTGATATAATCGTGTCAGGAGGAAGGAGTGATATCAAATGTCAGGATCGAGAAAGATAGTTGCAGCAGTGATCGCATCAGCACTGATCGTAATATGTTTCCCTGTATTTTCATATGGAGCATCGAAACCGGAAAAAGTGAATTCATTAAAAGTCACACAGGAACAAAACAGCACCAGGACATCAGCAAGGTGGAAACGTGTATCGGGCGCCAGTGGATATGAACTTCAGAGAAAATCGGGAAGCAGTTCGTGGAAAACAGTCAAAACTGTAAAATCAGGAAAGACTGTTAAATGCGTTACCGGCAAACAGAACAAAGGAATCACATACAAATACCGGGTAAGAGCATACAGGAAATCCGGCAGCAGAAAAAAATACGGCAAGTCAAGCGATACTAAGACTTTGCGTATAGTGAATCCGAAGCCTGTATTTTCATCATTGAGGTTCAAATACCAGCATCTGGATAACTATAATGGTAAATCAGGATATATGATGACCCAGAGTTTCAGAAGTGACGGGAAAAATGCTGATATAAATATGTATCTTAGAGGAAAATACGGACCATGCACAGACAGGTTCATTGACGACGATGACCAGGGCTATGCAGGCGTCACATACTGTATGAAACAGCCGGTAGTCAGTATAAAAAACGGATCGTCAGCAGAAAAGCGTACAACAGCTTCATCTGCAGTCATAAAACCGGGTACAGTGTTCACATTCAGAAGGTTCATACCGGACGACAGCGATTGCAATGCGTATGACGCTGAAGGCTATTTACTTTACTGCATATCTGCGGAAGAGTACTTCGATGGATTCGACACTGATCTGTCGGTACAGCACTGGATCAACATGAGATACAGGGATAAATTCAGGACTTTGCAATATTCGGATGATACTTACGATATACTATGATCTCAATAGAAAGGAATGGGTAACATGAGTTTTATACAGAACAGAAATTTTATACGGATAACAGTTATCGCACTGGCAGTTTCATGTCTGACATGGTTGATGCCTGCCGGGGCTTTTGCAGAAAGCGAAAGCGAGGGGCAGTCGCCGGACAGACCGGAGACTATCATGCGGTATGGAGTGGATCTGAATGATTTTGCAGGTGACGACAAAGCAGTGACCGGAGTAACCTTGAACAGATCCTCCGTTACAGTGCGGATAGGCAAGACAAAGCAGCTGAAAGCCACCGTTCTGCCGGAAACTGCCGGAAATAAAAATATCAGCTGGTCGTCAGCAGACAAAAGCATAGCATCAGTGGATCAGAACGGCGTCGTGAAGGCAAGGAAACGTGGAGAAACAACTGTAACGGCAACTACTGAGGAAGGCGGTTTTACAGCAAGCTGCATAATATATACAGAAACCGTTACTGATGATGGTCAGATCAAACTTGCCAGCAAAGACCCTTACAATGGAACCAAAAGCAGCAGCAAAGTCATAGCCCGCATCAGTGACTATGACGGCAAGAGTGTGTACTGGTTCAAATCGGAATTCGGACAGGTCAGGGAAGGTGATGAAGGATCATTTGATGATGTCTATTACGACGATTTTGACTACTATTATGATAGTGATGTATTGTACAAGACTGTAAGACTTGCTGCATACGACAGCAGCGGCAAGCGCATAAAATCCGTATGGGCAGACAGAGACAACCGTGGATACTTTTCCCTGGGCAGCAGGGAAATGAAAAAATCCCAGGATTATACTGTCAAAGTCGAGAACTGCAGCGAGTGGTACAGCTATATAATGTGCTGGTATAAAGACATATACAGAGGATATGCTACCGGCATGAAAGGAAAGAAAAGCATCACTCTGGAACAGAAGCAGGAATATCCGGTATGCTACCCCTATGGGTATACACCGGAAAACACATACTCCACTATAACCTGGAAATCCAGCAACACGAAAATTGCAACTGTCGATAGAGACGGATATGTCAGAGCAAAGCGTGTAGGCAAATGTACCATAACCGGCAAATTCGAAAACGGCCCAGTCATCAAGTGGCGTATCACAGTAAAGAAACCTGCACCACGGCTCAACGCTACGATGCTGTATATGTATAAACACCAGTACTTCAATCTCAAGATAGAAAACAAACACGGCGGAAAAGTAAAGTTCTGGTCCACCAATAAAAAAGTTGCAACAGTTACCAAAAAAGGAAAGGTAAAGTCAAAAGGATACGGGAAATGCTATATAAAAGCAAAGTATAAAGGCAAGACCTATAAATGCAAAGTCAAGGTGATAAAGTATTGAAACTGCGCTTTGATAAGCCCCGTGCAGAGCTTCAGACTGAAAGGGACGAAACAGCGCAATAAAGCCGCAAAAACGACCCATTTCCACAAGGAACCCGCAAGACTGCAAAGCCATGAAAGCCAGCCGGTCGGCCAAAGGGACGAAACAGAGCAGTAAAGCCGCAAAAACGACCCATTTGATCCTGACGCAACATAAAAAGACGCCAGTCACACGACCACAAACAAGCCAAAGGGACGAAAATCACAATTCAAGTGATGATAACGTCCCTTTTTGATCGACCCAGATCAGAAATCAAGCCAGCAACATAGCAGCGTGAAGTGAAAAAGGACGAAACCCGCAGAAATCAAAGCAAAAACGTCCCATTCCATTACACTTGAATATTGGACGCATCATATACACTGTGCTATAATACTAACCGAAACTCACAGGATATGCAGCAGAGGATACACCTAAACGGAGGAAGCAGCTGAATGGACAAGGACCGGGAAGAACTGGCGGATTTTTATAAAAAGAATATAAAACCGAGGTCAGGCGATATATATAAAATCGTCTGTGCGGTGATCGAAGAAGAGGATGCTGCAAAGGACATAACTCAGGATATATTGCTGAAGTCCTGGGAAAAGCTGGCTTCGCTGAAAGACAGGACAAAATACTGGCAGTGGGTAGAATCGATCACAGGTAATGAAATCAGAGGATATATGCGCAAAAAGAAAACAAGACAGAAATTCTTATCCAATATATCTTTTGATGATATGGCTGATCAGCTGACAGCTGCGAGCGATATCATGGCAACGGAGGCTGACCTGCTGGAAATCATGGTCCATGAGGAAGAACAGATGATGGTAATGGAGGGACTTGCCAGTCTGGACGACCGTGACAGTATGATAATAAAAATGCATCTTGTGGCAGGGATGTCACTCAAGGACATCGCATCAGCAATGGAGATAAATTACGGTACGATAAGAGTTACATACTCAAGAGCGCTGAAAAAACTCAAAGAGGCGTATATGAGATTCGAGAGGGGAGGTTGTGGCAGTGAACAGAAGCAAAAATGATGAAATACATGATCAGCTTATGAAAAAGTTCAGAGAAGCGGATCGTAAATACAATAGTGATGAACGGGAAATACCTGACTTCGATTTTTCATTCCTTGACGATGATGCACACAATGCTGGATCAAGTGAAAAAAAGAAAAAGGTTCCTTTCTCTACAGGGCGCAGATTCGCAGCTGCTGCAGCTTGTATCATGATCGTTCTGCTGTCGGCAAATATACTTCTTATAGCTACAGACAGTACGGATACATATGGTGATCGAGGTCTTCTGCATCGTATAAAAACCGGGGTATCAGGTCTTTTTACTGATGAAGAATCAGCTGACAGTGATGGCATCAGAGACAGTATATCGATAACAGATATGAAGAATATAAAGTCTGCAAAAAAATTCCTTCCAAAACTTTATGTTCCAGGATATCTGCCAGAGGGGTATGAGCTTAAAAAGCTCGAAATAGATGAATATTACTCAGGTGATATCATGGGGCGATATGATTTTATGAATGACAAAGAGCAGGAGATGACAATAGATTTTGAATATATAGCGGGTGATATATCATACAGTACCGTCTCACAGGGCGAGCTGACAGAGCTGCCGGACAGAAAGATATACGTTACTGAAGACAGTGTCAATGATGAGGTCTGTGCTGAGATCTATACAGAAGAGTGCAAGCTGTCAGTAACTGGAATCAAAGAACTAAAAAACGATATCATAAAAGTCGCATGTGATCTGTCAAACCAGTAGAGTTTGCAGCATTGCAGAGAAAAAGACATTTTCAACAGCTTCGCTTATTGCTGTGGAAAATGTCTTTTTTTATTATGTAGGAAATATCATTTTCGATATTTCCGGAATATCAACAAAAGTTTCATATGATAAAACGTGGCGAAGCCACTTTTGTTCGTAAGCGCCTAATAACATGATGCCTTTAATCCACACACAAATTATGAAATAATCACTCTGAGTTGTAAAATATCAG
>CAKQUI010000031.1 GCA_934277495.1 uncultured Clostridia bacterium
ACATTTTTTTTTCTCCTCTTTTCAAATAAATTTCGCAAAGTTGGTAATGCCTTGTTAAGTTAAATATATCACTTTGTGAAATTGCCGTCAACGAGTTTACGAAAAGACAAGGAAAGTTGTAATTTTCTGATAATGTCTCAGAAATGAGTATCCACAGGCTTTTGATTGGTTTGGTACTGGTTTTAGGATACCAGGGTTTCTTTTAAATGTCCTGCAGCTATGGTATAATTAACTGACATGCTGGCAGCAGCTGTCTTTTCCTGGGGAGATCTCGCCGGCCGGTGCATGCAGCATCGGTACCGGATATCAGAATATATACCGAATGGAGGCTTGCCTATGAAAAGCTTTATCAGAACTATGAAAGAACATATTATGGGAGATTCTATGCTCAATGTTCTGGATATCGACCGTGAGCATATGAGTGGTCTTCTTGATTCCACCGGATGGGATGAAAAAATGCAGAGTCTTGCAGAAAGTAGAGATTATTCTGCAGACAGGCTGGCAGATGTGCTGTCGCCGCTGCTTGCTAACTTCGTACAGGAGCCGCAGGAGGGGTGGCTGAAGGCGATATATGACAGACTGCTGGCACATCTTTATCCTGAAAGTTTTTCTTTTACGCTGGATCCAGGCATGGAGCGTGCTGCTGTTTTTTTTATAGAGCAGTATGAAATGCTTCTCGAATACGAAAAAGAAACAAGGGGTTTTTCACCTGTGGATCATATAGAACTCCTTGATGAAAAAGAGACTTCCGGATGTGTCTGCTGCGAGGAATACCGCAGGTTCAGAAACTTCTGGAAAGAATACCATGTTTATGGCTTCATGAGACTCGGAAGGGAGATCACATCTTACAATACAGTTGGACATATAGGCGGTGTCCACTATCTTTCGGTCTTTACCGGACGTCAGCTGAAAAATGCAGGAGTGCCTGTTGATACAGCTCTGCTTTCAGCGGCGGCGGCAGGACACGATCTTGGCAAATACGGTTGCCGGCCGCAGGAGGCGAAACGGATACCGTATCTTCATTACTACTATACTGACAGGCTGCTGAGGCGTGAAAACATGCCGATGACAGCTCATATCGCCAGCAATCATTCCACATGGGATCTTGAACTGGAAAATCTGTCGGTGGAGTCGCTGCTGCTGATATATGCTGATTTCAGAGTCAAGAGCAGCAGGGAGAATGGTATCGAGACCGTGCATTTCTATACGCTCGAAGAGGCTTTCGATGTGATACTGGGAAAGCTTGACAATGTTGATGGTACAAAAAAACACCGGTATGAGAAAGTATACGCCAAGCTTCTGGATTTCGAGAACTATATGAAAAGCCTCGGCGTAGTCACCGACATAGACGAAAGCGTTCCCCAAAAGCCTCATCGTGCATGCAGGGACATATCTCTGCTGAACGGACGTGAGGTGGTGGAACAGCTCAAATACACTGCGATAGAGCATAATATAAGGATAATGAGCCTTTTCAACAACGAGATCAGTTTCGGCAGCCTTCTGGAATCTGCACGCAGTGAAAAACAATGGAAGAGCCTTAGAGCATACCTTGATATACTGTCTGAGTACTGCACATATATGACAAAACAGGAGAAACAGCTGACCGCTCATTTTCTCTATGACCTTCTGTGCCACAGAGAGGGGGATATAAGACGTCAGGCAGGCAGACTGCTTGGCGTGATGATAGCGGATTACGACGAAGTGTACAGCAAGGAACTTCCTGCAGGAGTCCAGGTCGAGGAAAGCGAGGGCTGCGTAGGTTTATGGGATACATATCTCAAAAAGATCGTGTTCCCGGACAACAGAGTCACAGATCAGCACAGGAGCTGGATCGGCTATACGCTGAAACAGGTGATGCAGGGAATTTTCGATAAAGCAGATGCTGAGATGAGGCACCTGTTTGCAGAACGGTATTTCACGCTGTTTGGCATGAAGGAAATGAAAGACAGCGAGGTGTTCGTTCTTCAGGATTCTGTTACAGCTGTGCCTGATGAACTTTTCGGTACAGAAGAACTTATGACTGTGCTGGGATTTGCTGCAGCTGTTTCAGCAAGAGATTCGGAAGAGATAAAGATAGGTTCACTGAGGGCTGCGGAATATGTGTCCCGCAGGCTCAGCAGTGAGAAAGCAGTGGCTCTTGTATCACAAGTTCTGGAGAATACCGTATGTCATAACGGATCTGTGAGTGTGCGTCATCTGATGTACAGGATACTGGTCAATACAGGGCACTGCAGTGAGGCTGAATTTTATGGATGTGCCGGTGGCGTGGCAGGCTGTGCATCAGATGAAGCTGTATCGGCCATCTTCCGGGAAAATCTGAAGATGGGCACGCCATGGGTGGTCAAGGCTGTGAATATAGATTATCTTCTTGAAACTACGACGAAGACGTGTACAGGAACAGCACTTTTTCATATGGCCTCGCATTTTTCAAATCTCGTCAAGGTCAGCGAACGTGTGACTGTGAGACATAGAGCAGGACGAGGTCTTGTGGAGATCGCAGGAAGGCTGCCTGATGAACAGCTCAACGAGATAGTGATAGAACTGACCAAGGGACTTGAAATAGGCGAATATCAGTTTTCAAAATATATACCGCAGTATCTCGGGGAGATAGTGCTGTTCCTTCATCCGGGCGAGCTTGACGAGTTCACCGAAAATCTTGCGGAACTCACCTGCAGTACAAACGACAGGATAGGTTCTGTGGCACTTGATACCGTCGGCGAAGTGCTGAAAAAATATCCGCAGTACAGATACAGGAGCAGTGAAACCGCAGAAAGCTATGAAAGGCGGAAAAAGAAACTTCTGGGGCTGCTTTTAAAAGGTCTGGCCAGCTACAATGAGGTAGTATGCCAGGAGTCTTTCATGGTGACAGGACAGTATATATTCGGCAGCAGCGAACTGACGTTGTCTGACAAGTTCAGTATTTTCAAGGTGATATACAAGAAGATGCTGACGCTGATAACAGCCTCCGGTAAATACGATATGACATTTTTCACGAATGCGGCAGCACTGAATCATATATACAGATTCATATCGGAGTACAGGTTTTCAGGAGAGGAAACAAGTCTTCCTGAAAAGAAAAACGTGGCGTTTTTCCCTGGGACTTTCGATCCGTTTTCTCTGGGTCATAAAGGTATCGTTCAGGCTATACGCAATGAAGGATTTGAAGTGTACCTTGCGCTTGATGAGTTTTCATGGTCAAAGAAGACCCAGCCGAGGATGATAAGAAAGAAGATCATGGATATTTCCGTGGCAGATGAAACTGATGTATTTGTTTTTCCTGATGATTTCCCGGTCAACATAGCGAACCCTCATGATCTGAAAAAACTTGATGATGCGTTCGGTGACAGAGACGTATATATCGTTGTCGGAAGCGATGTGATAGCAAATGCATCTTCATACCGGGCAGAGCCGGAGGAACATTCGATACATTCAATGAATCATATAGTTTTCAGGCGTGAGACCCTTGAAAACAGCGATGACTGCACCAGAGCCGGGAAGATGTATCCGTATATCACAGGCAGGATACGTGAACTTGCACTGCCTGTGTATCTTGAGGATATAAGCTCTACAAGGATACGTGAGAATATCGATCAGGGCCGTGACATTTCCGGACTGATAGACCCGGTGGCACAGAATTTCATCTACGCCAACAGTCTTTATCTCAGGGAGCCTCAGTATAAAAGCATACTGGAGGCAAGACACCTCAGGATAGAACCTCCAAAGCTTGCAGGAAACTGCATACCTGAGGAAATAATGAAATATATACATTCTGCTGCCGGTGATCCTGAAAGGGCCGCTGCATATATCGGAAGAGCCGATGTAATGACATCGGTGATAAAAAACAGCGATGGTATAGTGTGTGCTCTCGCAGCTTTTAATGAGATAGAAACGGGACAGCTGCTCAGCGAGTTCGGTGATCTTGAGACGGCTGCTTATTTCAGAAAGAAATCGACCGGAAGGATAGTCCTGATCCAGGAGATATGCTGCCAGCCTGGTCCTGACTGTGAGCAGATGATACAGATGGTGCTGACGGAAGTGCTGGCAGATGCAGCGGGGCGTGATGTCACATATGCTGTCTGCCGCCTGCAGGAACAAGGGATCAGTGCTGAAGTGGAAAATGTGCTGGAGCGCCAGGGGTTCACGAAGATGGATACGGGAAGAGACCATACAGATATATATGAGGTCAGTATGAAAGAGCCTGTTGTTATAATCGACAATATGGATACTGTTTTAAAAGAGCCTTTTTCTGAAAGCAGCAGGATACTCGATGTTCTTGACAAGGCACATAAAGATATGCAGACTGCACTGACACGCCTTTATCCGGGGAATCTCGTGCTGTCTTTCGATTCAGGCGTGATGAACCAGAAGATAGTCCATATGGTGACATCTGCCAACGGAGTGCCGGATCACCCTCTTGCAAAGCGGACACTGGGTGAGTGTATGTGTGTGCCGTTCAGCAAGACCATGAGAGGCGCTGTAATACCTAACACAGTGACGAAAGCACTGCATACAGAGAAAGTATTCACTCCTGAACTTGACGGATTTGTAATAGAGGAATATCCGATGTATTCTACGATATCAGACCAGGTAAAGACGATAAGATCCTTCGGAAGACCGGTGATACTTGTGGATGATATCCTGCACAAAGGATACAGACTGAGAGCTCTCTCTCCAGTGTTCAGCAGGAACGATCTTAAGATCAGAAAGATAATCACAGGTATAATGTCCGGTCAGGGCAAAGATCTGATGACAGTACAGGGCAGGGAGGCTGAAAGTGCGTATTTCATACCGGATCTGAGGGCGTGGTTCGTAAGTTCCACGATGTATCCGTTCATAGGCGGCGACGGAGTTCGCAGCGAGGAAAAGACAGAAGCCAGTCTGATCCCGTCGATAAATCTGGTGCTGCCGTTTGCTGCACCGGGATTCCTTCGTGATGCAGACCGAAAATCGGTATATGATCTGTCGAGAGTATGTCTGACGAACGCCTGCAGGATATTTGAAGCTGTCGAAGCCGAATATCAGAGTATATTTGAAAGAAAGCTGACAGTAAGGAAACTTTCAGATGCAGTGAGATCACCGAGGATGCCCAATGGTTCCAACAGAGTGGCGGTGGATCTGGAGCTTTCACCGTCTGTATACATGTATGATTATCTTGAGAGACTTAAAAGACTGGAGAGTGCATTGATATGAGATATATAAGCGAGCTGATAGATAAGGAACGGGAGTTTTGCGTGAAAGGAGACAGTGTCATACTCAAATACGGGACTGAAGGGATACCGGTTCCCGGCAAAGAAATCTCGGTGAACCTGCTGGCGCTTGGAGATGTGGGAGGCAGTGTCATTACCGGTCTTAGGCTGCTGGGAGAAAATGTGATAAAACAGATCGGGATATATGACCTGAATGAAAAAATGATGAGACGGTATGAGAGAGAAATAAATCAGATATGTTTCCCTGACGGCAGGAAACTGCCGGAAGTCGTGATAAAAGACATGGATGGACTCTTCGACTGCGATATATTCATCTTCTGCGCATCCATGGGCGTGCCGCCGGTAGGTTCTTCGGGCGATGTAAGGATGGCGCAGCTTGAAGCTAACAGGAAACTGATAGATATATATGCACAGAAAGCTGTAGCAGATGGTTTCAGTGGCATATTCGCAGTAGTATCAGATCCTGTGGATCCTCTGTGCCGCACTGTGCTGTCTGCTGGGCTGGCTCCGCATCAGGTACAGGGCTACGGTCTTGGCGTGATGCACGGCAGAGCATGCTATTATGCGGAAAAGGATGAGCGGTTTGCAGCATACAGGGAAAACGGCAGAGCCTTCGGACCTCATGGAGCGGATCTTGTGATAGCAAACAGCATAAGTGAGTATGATGATGCACTGTCAGAGGAACTTACACGACTTGCTGTAAATTCCAACACGGAAACAAGGAACGATGGATTCAAACCGTATATAGCGCCGGCAATGTCTTCCGGAGCTATATCCATCATAGAGACACTGCAGGGCGGATGGAACTACTCGTCTCATTTCCTGGGAAACAGCAGCAGAGGAGCCTTCCTTGGGTGCCGCAACAGAAGAACGACGGAAGGCGTCGAGATAGAAAATCTGCCTCTTGATGAAGCGCTTTTCAAAAGGATAGAGTCGGCCTACAGGAATCTTGAAAAAATATAGCTTTAATAAAATATGTAACAGCAGGAACATGGATGATGATCAGGGAGGTGTGATGATGCAGGAACTTATAGTTATAAATCCATTCTGTCCGGAAGAAAGCAAGAAAGAACGGCTCAGAAAGATAATAGAATACAGTATCAGCGGATACAGATATAAAGAGATAATAGATGCGGAAAGTATACAGCATGAGGATCTGAGAAACAGGAGGATACTTTTCACAATATCCTTGGGACAGTCAGGGATAAACCTCAGCTGGTACGGGATCATGAAATATCTGCGTCTGCACAAGGATGCCCTGGAAGGATCTGTTGGAGGCGTGATACTGGATGGAAACAGCGAAGTTTTTACAAAGGCTACGGGAAGGAGCCTTGTGTTCACTGCCAACCGTGCAGGATGCACTTTTCCGGGACGGCCGCTTGTAGAAGGTACACGGACACTGAAAAATTACAATATACAGGCGCACAACCTCCATACTGATAATCTTGAAGCATATATGATAGCCGGTCGTGAACTTGTGAAAAATATAATGGAGTATGAGCCGGTGAAAAAAGTGCATCCGAAGCTGCTGGTGATGCACACTGGAAACAGCAGCACATCGAATACATGGAACCTCTGGAACATGATAAAACAACATCTGCCGCAGTTCGAAATAAAAGAGATATCTTTGAGGAATGGCGATATTGCAGACTGCAGAGGATGTTCATATGACGTCTGCAGACATTTCGGAGAGGAAGGAAACTGCTTTTACGGAGGCCCCATAGTGCATGAAGTTTATCCTGCGATACTGGAATGTGACGGCATAGTCATGCTTTGTCCAAACTACAATGATGCGCTGGACGCCAATCTTACAGCTTTCGTCAACAGGATGACAGCGTTGTTCACCACCCACAGATTTTATGACAAATGTCTTTTTGGAGTCGTTGTTTCAGGATACAGCGGAGGAGATATCGTGGCGCAGCAGCTGATAAGTGGTCTCAATATGAATAAA
Organism: uncultured Clostridia bacterium; assembly: GCA_934277495.1. GTDB lineage: Bacteria > Bacillota > Clostridia > Peptostreptococcales > Anaerovoracaceae > Lentihominibacter. The sequence continues at coordinate 7,159 of CAKQUI010000031.1, forward strand.
ACCTTTGCATTACCCGGAAAATTTGCTATACTTGAAACTGCAAATAATCCTAAGGAAATACTGGATTCCGAAGGTATAGAAGAAAGAGCAGCAAGTTTTGCAGAAAACATAAAGAAACATATGCTTTAAAGCCTGTCTGTACGCAACCCGTACGGTGACAGGACGGCATGAGAGGGGGCGGTATCATCAGCGAAACAATGGATATGGATATGAAAGCACAGCAGTTCGACGACGATGTGGAAAAGATAATAGAGCTGCTGGATGAAAAATCGTATTTCAAGGCACGTGATCTGATACTCAAATACAATGAAGTAGATATCGGAGAGATCCTTGAAGAGATCATCGAAAAACTCGAAATCGAAAAGACTGTGATAATTTTCAGGATGCTCCCAAAAGATATATCAGTAGAAGTCTTCTCGTATCTTCCTGCAGACGATCAGGTGGCTATAGTACACGCTATAACCGATCGTGAAATAACATATATCATACAGGAGCTGGACTTCGACGACAAGATAGACGTTCTGGAGGAGCTGCCTGCGAATATCGTGGACAAGATACTGGAGAAAACTCCTAAGGAAGAGCGTAAGCTGATCAACACTTTCCTGAATTATCCGGATACCTGTGCAGGAAGCCTCATGACTCCCGACTATGTCAGTCTTCAGGAGACTATGACTGTCGGAGAAGCTATGGCCTATATCAAACGTGAAGGCATGGACAGCGAGACTGTATATACTTGTTACGTCAAGAAAGGCGGCAGGAAACTGGAAGGCATAGTGTCGCTGAGATCGCTGGTGGTGTCGGACGATGACAAGAAGATAACGGAGCTGATGAATACCGACTATGTATATGTCAGCGTATATGACGACCAGGAAGAAGTTGCTGAAATGTTCAAGAAATACGGCTTCCTGGCTATACCGGTAGTAGATAATGAGCATCGTCTCGTGGGGATCATCACTGTAGACGACATACTTGATGTCATCGAAGAAGAAACCACCGAAGATATCGAGAGAATGGCCGGCGTAATGGACGATTCCGATGATGAATATCTTGATATAGGTATATTCAAGCATGTGAAGAACAGACTGCCATGGCTCATTTTCATGACGGTGACACTGATGATAACAGGGTCTATAATATCGAGATTCGAAGCGGTGCTGTCCCAGGTGATAGTGCTGGTATCATATCTTCCGCTGCTGATGGGTACAGGCGGAAATACAGGTACTCAGGCTGCATCGCTGGTGATACGAGGTCTTTCTCTTGATGAGATAGATATAAGGGATGCCGGGAAAGTATTATGGAAAGAACTCAGAGTCAGCATAATACTGGGGCTGGTGCTCAGTACTTTCAATTTTGCAAAAGTCGTTATCATCGACGGACAGCCGCCTCAGATAGCACTGACGGTAGCGATTTCAATGGTGGTCGTGGTGATGTTCGCAAAACTTCTGGGCGGTATGCTGCCTATAGGTGCGAAAAAGCTTGGCATAGACCCTGCGCTCATGGCGACTCCTATGATATCTTCGATAACGGATATGGCGTCAGCAGTTACTTTCCTGCTGACTGCTTCTATCGTACTTGGCATAGCACTCTGACAGTGCTGCAGTGAAAGGTGATAAAAATGGAAAAAATGTGTTTGATCACTGGATCATATGTCAATACTTTCATCAGAGAGAGATCAGCAGATACTCACAAGGGGCAGTGCGGACGTGTCCTTGTCCTTGCCGGATCGAAAGGCATGGCAGGAGCGGCTGTGCTGGCTGCAGGTGCAGCACTGAGATCAGGCGCCGGGCTTGTACAGGCTGCTGTGCCGGATGAACTGTTCACGATACTGCAGACAGCAGTTCCACAGGCGACATGTATAAGCACTTCTGATGGTTTTTCTCATCGGTCGCTGGAAATATATGATGCTGCAGCAGTCGGGCCGGGATTAGGAGTTGATGAACAAAAATACTATATCATAAAGAAAATACTTAAAGAATATGAAGGTACTGTTGTTCTGGATGCAGATGGTATCAACAATATGTGCAGGTTCGACAGGGATCTGGAAAGCCTGAGAAAAAGGCAGGCTCCGCTGATACTGACGCCGCATCCCGGAGAAGGGGACAGGCTGCTGGATGCTCTCGGAGAAAAGGATATGAGATGCAGCAGCAGAGAAGAAGCGGTGCAGTATATATGTGAAAAGACAGGTGCAGTTGTGCTCCTCAAAGGCTCAGGCACTTTAGTGGCAGCACCGGGAGAGCAGACATATATTAATACTACCGGCAATCCTGGTATGGCAACAGGAGGCAGCGGAGATGTGCTTACAGGCGTCATAGCTGCGATAGCAGCTTCAGGCGTGCCGGCCGCTGATTCGGCGAGAGCAGGAGCTTTCATACATGGTATGGCCGGAGATATCGCTGCTGACAGACTGGGACAGTGGGGCATGACCTCACTGGACATACAGATGGCTCTTCCTGCTGCATTCAGGAAAATAACAGGAAAGTGAATCAATAAGGAACTTGGAGAGTGATGGACTTTGAGCATTAAAAAGGGAGACCTTTATTTTGCAGATTTAAGTCCGGTAACGGGCTCCGAACAAGGTGGGGTAAGACCTGTACTTGTGGTTCAGAATGATGTGGGAAACAAATACAGCCCAACCATAATAGTTGCGGCTGTGACATCACGAAAGAATAAAGCCGACCTTCCGACTCATGTAGAGATCGAGGCGGACGGGAATGGCTTGTCAAAAAATTCAGTAATATTATTGGAACAGCTCAGGACTATAGACAAAAGAAGATTGAAAGAAAGAATAGGGACTATCGACAGAAACCGTTTACCGGAGGTTAATGAAGCATTGAGTGTCAGTTTGGGAATAGATACAGATTCTTTTTTCTGATCACGTTTATCACAGGTCTCTGCAGTGTATATGCAGAGACCTGATAACAGATACAGGACTACGACAGCTGTTTTACATAGATATTAGAAATGGGTCAATAATTTAATTTTTACGGAGGAGAATGATGGATATAAAATCACTGGAAAAAAAGGCTTCGGAAGTGAGAATCGGCGTAGTTCGTGCTATACATAACGCCGGTTCGGGACATCCGGGCGGATCGCTGTCAGCTGCGGATATCGTTACAGCACTTTATTTTGACGAAATGAATATCGATCCGAAAGATCCTGATATGAATGGCAGAGACAAATTCATACTGTCGAAGGGACATGCAGGTCCTGTACAGTATTCTGCACTTGCAGCAAGAGGATACTATGACATGGAAGAGTTTATGACACTGAGAAAACTGGGATCGAGGTTTCAGGGTCATCCGGATATGAACAAAGTTCCCGGAATAGAAATGTCCACAGGCTCTCTGGGACAGGGATTTTCGGCAGCAGGCGGCATGGCTATGGCAAACAAGCTTGATGGAAACGACGGCAGGATATATGTGCTGCTTGGTGACGGAGAGATCCAGGAAGGCATCGTATGGGAAGCAGCTATGTCTGCAGCTCATAATAAACTGGACAATCTTGTAGGTATACTGGACCACAACGGCCTTCAGATAGACGGCAGGAACGAGGATGTCATGACAGTTGCGCCGGTAGCTGATAAATTCAGGGCATTCGGATGGAACGTCATCGAGATAAACGGCCACGATTTCAGTGAGATACTCGATGCATTCAGCAAAGCAAGGGAATGTAAAGGCAGACCGACTATGATAATAGCGGAAACTGTCAAGGGCAAAGGCGTTTCCTTCATGGAAAATGAAGCAGGATGGCACGGCAAGGCTCCTGACGAAGAACAGACGAAGCAGGCGATCGCAGAACTGGGAGGAAATTTATAATGGCAGATAAAATAGCAACAAGAAAAGCATATGGTGAAGTCCTTGTGGAGCTGGGAGCGGAAAAACCGGAACTGGTAGTGATGGATGCAGATCTGTCGAAATCGACTATGACTGCTGAATTCGGAAAGGCATATCCTGAGAGATTCTTCAACATGGGTATAGCGGAGCAGAATCTTTACGGAGCAGCAGCAGGCCTGGCGCTGTCAGGCAAGGTCGTATGCGCCAGCACATTTGCCATGTTTGCAGCAGGCAGAGCATTTGAAATAATAAGAAACTCAATCGGATATACAAAGGCAAACGTAAAGATATGTGCTACACATTCAGGTATAACTGTAGGTGAAGACGGAGCCAGCCACCAGACTTTCGAAGACATAGCTCTGATGCGCACGATACCGGGAATGACTGTGATAAATCCTTCTGATGCAGTATCTGCAAAGAAACTGATACGTCAGGCAGTCGAATTCAATGGTCCGTGCTATGTGCGTCTGGGACGTGCAGGCGTGCCGGTATTCTACAGTGAAGATTCGAATGTAGAACTTGGCAGAGGCAATCAGATAAGAGACGGCAAAGATATCACTGTGATCGCTACAGGGATCATGGTCAGCGAAGCTGTGACAGCCGCTGAAAAGCTGGCTGAAGAAGGCATAGATGTCAGGGTCATAGATATCCACACCATCAAGCCTCTGGATGAAGAAATAATAATAAAAGCTGCAGAGGAGACAGGAGCCATAGTAACTGCAGAAGAACATTCGATAATAGGCGGACTCGGCAGCGCTGTAGCAGAGGTTACAGCAAGGAACTGTCCTGTCAGGATGGCTATGGTGGGTCAGAAAGACACCTATGGAGAATCAGGCAAGCCTGACGAACTCAAAAAGAAATACGGAATGACTGCAGAAGATATCATGGCTGCAGTAAGACAGCTGAAAGCATAGCAGGTACATTCAAAAAAACGTAATAAACCCCTTTGTTTCGTAATAAACCTATATTACAGGTGCAGTTACAGACAAGGGGGTTTTTTGTATGGTCCATAAGAAAAAAGAGAATAAAGGCGATGGCAGATCAGCAGGGAAGATGATCGCAGCTGCAGCAGTGATGCTTGCGGCAGGTATATGTGTAGTTCTGATATGTATGAAAGTATCAGGTGGAAAAACTGTTGCCTATGATGCAGTGAAGGAAAGCGATATACCGCATGGTATCGCAGCTGACATAATACCGGAGTACAAGAGTCTGGAACGTGCACTGGCATGTGTGGATGATGATGAGGTATATGTCATTGTCACCAGAGGTGAAAAACCTACATCCGGATACAAGGTGTCAGTGAGGAAACTGGTCATGGAAAAAGACGGAGACGGGACGAATCTTGCAGTGTATGCATCTTTCAGCGATCCGGGAAAAAAGACATCTGTATCGCAGATAATAACCTACCCTGTCCAGGTGGTGAAAACGGATCTGAAAAAACTTCCGGATTCGATAGAACTCAGGATACAGTACGATTAATTCACATATTTTTCACAGAAAATGACAAAAAAATATTCAATGATGCCCCAATTACAGCTGATTTATTGAAAAGAAAAAGTGTCTGTTGTATAATTGAAAAATATGACGGAGATTAAAGAAAGGGGCAGAAAAATACATGATCGTATTTGATAATGTCACAAAATACTATAAATCAAATGTTGGTCTTGAAAACGTGTCGGTAAAGATAAACAAAGGCGATTTCGTATTCCTTGTGGGTCCCAGCGGAGCTGGCAAATCGACTTTTGTGAAGCTTATACTCAAGGAGATAAATGCAGATTCAGGAAGCATCAGGATCAAAGGAACTGATGTCACAAAGATATCGAACAGACAGGTGCCGAAACTGAGAAGGAACATCGGCATCGTTTTTCAGGATTTCAGACTTCTTAAAAAGAAAACAGTATATGAGAACGTTGCCTTTGCAATGGAGATAATACATCAGCCGAGGAAACTGATCAAAAAATACGTTCCGCAGGTGCTCAGTATGGTGGGTATAGCAGACAAGTCCGGTAAATATCCCGACGAGCTTTCCGCAGGCGAGCAGCAGAGAGTGGCCATTGCAAGAGCTATAGTCAACAAGCCGAGGATACTCATAGCCGACGAGCCTACAGGCAATCTGGATCCGGATACTGCATGGGAGATAATGCAGCTGCTGGACCAGATCAATATGAGAGGCACTACGATCCTGATGGTCACACATGCCAAGGACATCGTAGACAAGATGGGCAAACGTGTCATAGCCATAGAAAACGGCAGGATCGTAAGAGACGAATTCGGACTGTACGGATTCGAAGAGATGCTCGAAGATGCCTTTGCTGATAACGACGATCACGGCATTTTCGAAAGCGATACCCTTCACGTTGAGCGTACGCACAGGTCACGCTTCAGGAAAGGGGGCAGGAATGATGATTAAACGCTTTTTCTATACATTGAAGCAGGCGTTCCTGCAGGTTTTCCGAAACCGTGCCATGTCGCTGGCATCGATATTCGCCATAACTGCTATGCTGCTGGTGCTGAGTATATTCTTCATACTGGTGATAAATGTCAACACAGCGGCGCAGACCATAAAACAGGATTACGACTATATAGAGATATTCATGAGCGACAGTGCGACAGATGAACAGAAAACCGAGGTCGTGGACGGCATGAAGAGCCGCAGCGGCGTGGAAGATGCTTACTACAAGAGCAAAGAGACTGCTATGCAGGAATTCAAGACAAGATGGGGCGAGAACGCATATCTGCTGGACAGTCTCAAGGATAATCCGCTGCCGGATTCGGTAGTCGTGCTTATATCGGATCTGGAGCAGGCAGATGATATTGCAACAGCAGCAGGAGAGTTCAGCGGCGTAGAAGATGTGAAGTTCTACAAGGACACAGTGGACAAACTTCTCAGTGCTACAAGATTCGTACAGATAGCAGCAGTCGTGATAATGATATTCCTGATAATAGTTTCCATAGTTGTCGTGGCCAATACGATAAAACTCACTGTTTTCAACAGAGCTCATGAGATAAGCATCATGAAGTACATAGGCGCCACCAACTGGTTCATAAGAGGTCCTTTCCTCGCTGAAGGGATAATAATCGGCATAGTTTCAGGAGGTATCTCGGTAGGGCTTTCGGTACTTCTTTACAAAAAGCTCATAGAAGTACTGGGACCGCAGCTGTTTTCAGTGCTGTCGATGCCGATGGTACCGGTGAATTTCCTGGCCTACAACTTTACATGGATATTCATGGCCCTCGGCATAAGCATAGGTGCATGCGGCAGTATAATATCTATGAGGAAATTCCTGAAAGCATAAAACAAGAGCATAGAAAGCAGTATTTTTAGGAGGTAACGCAGTAAATGGCTTTATTTAGAAGCAGAAAGATATATGCAGTTCTGGCAATAGCGATGGCATTGTTTCTCTGTCTGGATACAGGCGTGGCAAGTGCGAAGTCGCTGAGTCAGATAAAAAGCGAGATCAAGGAGAAACAAGCTGAACTTGATTCAGGACAGGAAAAAGAAAAGGATCTGTCCTCAAAGGTTAATTCTCTCGAGGAGAAGATAAATGAACTTCAGGCGTCTATAGACGAGAACGAGACAAAACTGGAAAAACTCAAGAAAAATCTGAAGAAGGCTGAAGAAAAAGTCGAGAAGCAGAATGAAGATCTCAGTGCCAGACTCAGGAATATGTACAAGAACGGATCCGTTGGATTCGTAGATGTGCTGTTCGAGTCCAGCAGCTTTTCCGAGTTCCTGACGAATCTCGATATGGTGGAGCGTATATACCAGGGCGACAAGGATGTCCTCAACGAGCTCCAGAAAGCATATGACGAAATAGAAACAAAAAAGAAAAAGGTCGAGACACTTCAGGCAGAACTGAAGGAATCAAAAGAAGTAGCAAGTGCTGAAGTTGCAGAGATCAAAAAAGAAAAAGAAAAGATCGCTGCATCCAACGAACAGACAGAAAAGATGCTGGACAATCTCAATGATGAGGCAGATGCCATAACTGCCAAGATACAGGCAGAAGCTGCAGCAAGAGCTAAAAAGTCAGCGTCGTCAGGTTCGTCGGGTTCTTCTTCATCCAGTTCATCCGGAAGCTCCAAAAGCTCCGGAGGCGGCAGACTGGGATGGCCTTGCAGCGGCACCATAACTTCTGAACAGGGCTGGAGGATACATCCGATATTCGGGTACAAGAAATACCATTCGGGCATGGACATCGGTGTGGCGTACGGCACGCCGATAAAGGCGGCGGCATCAGGAACCGTTATCCAGGCTTCATGGTACGGCGGATACGGATACTGCGTGATAATCGACCATGGTGGCGGACTTTCAACGCTGTACGGTCACAATTCGTCCCTCTGTGTCAGCTACGGACAGAAGGTGTCAAGGGGACAGGTTATAGCGAAAGCAGGGTCAACAGGATATTCAACAGGACCGCACTGCCACTTTGAAGTCAGAGTCAACGGCAGCGTGACGAATCCGAGAAATTATTTATGATAAGGCAGGCTGATGAGAAATGCTGAGGAAATACTCAGAGCGGTTCTGAGTAAAAGAAATATAGTGTCAGATGAAGATATTACAGAATATCTTTCAGAAAGACCGCAGAAAACGTATGATCCGTTTCTGATGCTGGATATGGAGGCAGGAGTCGATCTGCTGCTGTCAGAGGCCGATGCAGGGACGAAGATCTGCATATACGGCGACTATGACGCAGACGGCGTTACATCTATATGTATACTGTCATCTGTACTGAGCTGTATCACGAAAAACTTTACATACTATATACCTTCGAGATTCAACGAAGGCTATGGACTTAATAAAGATGCTGTATACAGGATCAGTCAGGCGGGGGCAGGACTCATCGTCACTGTCGACTGCGGCAGCGTATCGTATGAAGAAGTGGAGTATGCCAAGCAGCTGGGTATGAAAGTCATCGTGACAGATCACCATAATATAGATGATGTCAAGGCAGACTGCATACTCATAAACCCTCATCAGAAGGAATGTACATATCCTTTCAGCGAGCTGGCAGGATGCGGCGTGGCGTTCAAGATGTGTCAGGCCATCCAGAAGCGGAGAAAGCTCCCTAAAAAAGTGCTGAATGATGTGCTGGATCTTGCAGCTATCGGTACTGTGGGGGATATAGTCAGTCTTACAGACGAAAACAGGACCATAGTCAAATACGGACTCAACCGGATAAATTCAAGGAGCCGCAGATCGCTGGCAGCACTGTCATCGGCAATAAAAGTGCCATGGATGACATCTGAAGGTATCGCTTTCGGCATAGCGCCGCATATCAATGCTGCAGGGCGCATGTCCTCAGCCAGAGAAGCTGTGAAGCTGCTGCAGGCAGAAGATGAAAGCACGATACAGATACAGGTGGAGAAACTTGTAGAGCTGAACAGTACACGGAAGCAGAAACAGGAAGAGGCGTACAATGAATGCGTCGATATGATCAGCGGAGATGAAGATATCATAATACTTCATATGGATGATATCCACGAAGGTATAGGCGGTATAGCTGCAGGCAAGATAAAAGAAAATTATTACAGACCGGTGATAATAGTGACTCCTTCGGGAGAAGGATATATCAAAGGGACCGGCAGGAGTATCCCGCAGATAGATATATACAAACTGCTGAAGCGCCACGAAGGATTTTTTGAAAGATTCGGAGGACATCACAGTGCCTGCGGATTCCTGATGAAGAGCGATCTTTATGATGAGTTCAAGTCTGCACTTCAGGAAGATGTAGCATCGATGAAACTGCAGCAGCCGGATCTGCTGGAAAAAGAGCTTATGTGGGATATAGAGATCCGTCCTGAGGAAATGACAGTTGAACTGGCACACACTCTTGATCTGATGGAGCCTTTCGGAGAAGGTAATCCGAGACCTGTATTCCTGATGAAAAACATACAGATCGATTCAGTCAGATTCCTGGGAGACGGGACACATGCAGGTCTGTTTGTAAGCAGTGCACAAGGCCAGCCCGGAGGTGGCGCCGACTGCATACTTTTCAGAAGAGCGCAGGAGTTTTCCGATGTACTCAGACCCGGTGTCCGGGTGGACATCACAGGCACCGTAAAACTCAAAGAGTGGCGTGGGCGTGAAAGCGTGCAGTTTGTTATTGAGGAGATAATATAGTGGAGACAAAACAGAAAAAACCGATATTATATATGCTCATAGCTTTTTTGCTGGGCATAGTAGTTGCAAGCGGAGTTCTTTTACTGATAACTAAAGGCGTTTTTGGATATGTCAGCATACCGAAATCGACATATACCAAACTGGCAGATACGTATTCCAGATATCAGAAACTTGAAGGTCTTTATGAATGTATAGATGAGAATTATTATAAAGACATCAAAGAGGAAGACCTCATAAACGGTGCATGCAAAGGTCTTGTGGCAGGGCTTGATGATCCGTACTCGTCATATATGACTGCAACGGAATATGATTCATGGAAAGCGTCAGCTACCGGGAGCTATTCAGGGATAGGTGTGACTTTCACAAAAGATGACAAGGGTTATGTGATAGTAGGCATATCAAAAGGTTCGCCGGCTGCTGAAAGCGATATGAAAGCCGGAGACTATATACTCAAGATAGACGGTAAAGAATACAGCGACATGGATGTCATGGCGACTGCCATAAGAGGTAAAAAGGGCACTAAAGTCAAAGTGACGTATTACCATGACGGCAAGCAGAAGGATGTAACACTCGTCAGAGACGATATCGTTCAGGAAAGCGTGTCTGATAAAATGATAAACAAGGATACCGGATATATCCAGATATCGAGTTTTATCGAGAATACAGGTGAAGATTTCGATAAAGCCCTGAAAAAAATAGAAAAAAACGGTGCGAAGAACCTTATTCTCGACCTCAGGGACAACGGCGGAGGTCTTGTGGATTCCAGCATCGATGTTGCGGATGAATTCCTCGACAAGGGTACAGTGACATATACAGAAGACAAAAATGGCAAAAAGAAATACTACAAGTCGGCGGACGGAAAGACAGACCTGAAGACCGTAGTGCTCGTGAATGAAAACAGCGCCAGTGCATCTGAGATACTGGCAGCAGCGATGAAGGACAACGGCTATAAGATAGTCGGTCAGAATACTTTTGGCAAAGGCGTCATACAGTCAACAGCTGAACTCAAAGACGGATCGGCACTGAAACTTACGATAATGCAGTATTTCTCTCCTAAAGGACACAAAGTCCATAAAAAAGGCGTTAAACCTGATTATGTCGTGAAAAACGACAGCAAATCAAGCGATGATAAACAGCTTGACAAAGCCTTGAGTTTGTTTTGATAACGCTTTAGACTGGTAAAGTATTTCTTGACGGTAAACTGCCCCGGTGATATAATATCACTGTTAATAACAGGTTATCGAAAGGAGTCATGCATGGCTTACGAGTCAAGATTCAAAAGAGACGATATAGATGAACTTTTCAGAGCGATACTGCTGCTTGAGGACGAGGAGGACTGCTACCGGTTTTTCGAGGATATATGCACGATAAACGAGATACATGCGATAGCTCAGCGACTTCAGGTGGCTAAGCTGCTTTCTGAAAGCAAGACTTACAGTGAGATAGAGCATATCACAAAAGCGTCGACAGCGACCATAAGCCGCATCAACAAATGCCTGGTATATGGCGCAGAAGGCTATAAGCGCATACTTGAGAGGATGGCAGACGATCAGGAGCAGGAGGATCAGTAATTACAGAAGGATACATTGATGGCGGTACATTTTGTTCCGCCATTTTGATAATAATATGGAATTATATATCATCGAAGATTACAGAGACATATTCCCCGGCATGAAAGGCAAAGCTCTGACAGAGCAGCTGATAAAAGATATCTTCAAAGATAAAGGCATAGAGGATGTATGTATAGGCCGCACAGATAGAGGCAAGCCGTATCTTTGCGGCAGAGATGACATCTTCTTTTCGGTAAGCCACAGTGGCAGATATTTCGCACTGCTGGTGGCAGACTCGCCTGTGGGTGTTGACATACAGGAGGAGAGCCGGGCGAATACAGCGTCTATAAGCAGAAAGTATTTCACAGACTATGAAGCTGATATAGT
>CAKQUI010000032.1 GCA_934277495.1 uncultured Clostridia bacterium
GCGAAGATCTTCTTTGAACCTGCATTATGTTTTATTTCAAGGATCTCATCTTCACCGGCATATATAGCTGAGTGTTCTCCTGCAATAGTGCCTCCACGTACTGCATGGACTCCGATCTCCTTGCCTCTCCTGCGATTGCCTGATCTGCCGTAAACTTCTTCGTAGTCGCCTCTGCTGTTCATGGCAGCTACCAGCATCTTGGCTGTGCCGCTTGGTGCATCCAGCTTCTTGTTGTGATGTTTTTCGACCATTTCCATGTCGAATTTATCTTCCAGTATAGGTGTTATCTCTGAAAGCACTCTCTTCATAACAGTTATGCCCAGTGAAAAGTTTGCTGAAAATACAACAGGAACTTCTCCGGCAAGTTTCTGTATGTCTGCCTGCTGCTGGTCTGTAAGTCCTGTAGTGGCTATAACAGCAGGGCATTTGTGTGAGCTGCAGTATCCGATCAGCATTTTCTGATTTTCAGGATTGCTGAAATCGATGACTACGTCTGCTTTATCACTGACGTCGTCGAGCTTTTCCCCTTTGAGAGGGTCTATCATTGCAAGCAGCTCGATATCAGGCTGCTCTTCGATCATTCCGGCCAGCACTTTACCCATTGCTCCGGCTCCGAGAATAATTACTTTCATTTATAAAAAGTCCTCCTTGTTATTTCAGCAGGCCGATCGCTTTCATCGATTCAACCAGCTTCTTTTTGTTTTCATCTGCCATAGGATACAGAGGCATCCTGTATCCGCCGACGTTCATTCCTGCCATATTCATCGCTTCTTTGACAGGTATTGGATTTGTTTCGATAAACAGATGGTTTATGAAATCAAGATAATATTTCTGCATCTGTGCAGCTTTTTCTGTATCTCCGTTCCAGTACGCCATAGCCATCTCATGAGTCTCTTTGGGCAGTATATTGGCAAGCACTGATATCGTGCCGGCGCCTCCCATTGACATGATCGGTACTGTTATGTCGTCGTTGCCGCTGTATATATTGAAATCATCATTTATCAGTGTTGAATATTTAGCAGCCAGGGACATATTGCCGCTGGCTTCTTTGATACCGGCGATATTTTTATGTTTACTGAGTTCCGCCATGACATCAAAAGGCACCGACATATTGGTCCTGCCCGGAACATTGTAAACAAGGATCGGAATGTCCACCGCATCAGCAACAGAAAGGAAGTGCTGTTTCAGTCCCTCTTTGTTGGTTTTGTTATAATATGGAGTTATCACAAGCAGTGCGTCGGCTCCCAGATTCTGATAAGCTATGCTTTTGTCTATGCTCAGCTGTGTATTATTGCCGCCGCTTCCTACTATAACAGGGATACGTCCTGATGCTTTGCGTTTTACTGTTCTTACGATCTGGTCCTCCTCTTCTTCTTCAAGAGTCGGTGTCTCTGCTGTTGTCCCAAGTACGAGTATTCCGTCTGTGCCTTCCTGGATATGCCATTCCACAAGCTCTTCGAGCTTACTGTAGTTCACACTTCCGTCTTCACAGAACGGAGTTATCAGTGCTACGATAGATCCTTTGATCATATGAACCCCTCCTGTTTCAATAATAAGTCCCTTCAGCTACTCTGACTGCAGGTCCTGTCATCATCACGGTACCATCGTCGAGCTGCTCTATTATCAGTCTGCCGTAAGGCAGTATAACTGTCACTTTGCGGTCAGTCCTGCCTTCTCTTATTCCCATCACAAGGGATGCACAGGCTCCGGTGCCGCATGCACAGGTAAAGCCTACGCCACGCTCGAATGTTTTGATCTCAAGCGTACTGCGGTCTATATATCTGACAAAATTGACATTAGTCTTTTCTGTGAATACCGGATGGTTCGAAAGCTGTGAAGCTGCTGTCTCCGAAGGATATTCGTCAACCCATACGACTGTATGTACAGTGCCCATGAAGCAGCTGCTGACTGTGAAGTCACCTTCTGTCGTATGCAGTGTCCTGGACATGAATTCATCTGCGTCGTCCACTACCCCGAAAGATGCCGGTTCGAACAGCGGGTGTCCCATATCTATACGCACCATGAACGGATCTGTGCTTATCACGTTTACTATCATAGTCCCTGCCAGTGTTTCAACAGGATATTCCTCGCTGCGACACATCTCATTGTCGTAGCAGTATGCTGCAAAACATCTGATGCCGTTGCCGCACATAGGAGCTCTGCTGCCGTCCATGTTGTAGAATACCATTTCAAGAGCAGGTTCCTTACGCACTACGATAAGTCCGTCCGCACCTATCCCTGTACTGACATTGCACATGTCCAGAGCAAGCTGGCTGTAGTCGTATCCTCTGACATCATCTTCTCTTACTATTATGAAATTATTACCGCATCCGTGGTATTTTGTAAATTTTATCATATATTATACCTCTTTTGTATTATATCACTAATCACCAGTAATTTTAACTCTTTTTTGCGTCAAAAAGAAATGTACAAGGTCCTGTCTATTCAATGACCTTGTACATTCTGACTGCGTCTTCCTTCCTGCATGATTCAAGAAGCTCTGTCACCTCTACATTCAGACTGCCGTTCCCGAACTGTATGAATATGTTGTCGCCTTCTTTCACTTCGGTACCGGGCTTCGCAGTTTTTCCATTCACAGTTATGTGACCCTGTTCACAGGCGTCTTTGGCAACTGTGCGCCGTTTTATTATCCTGGAATTTTTCAGAAATTTATCTATTCTCATTTTACCGTCTCCTGTTCTGTGGGGAAGGTCCGTTGAAAAAAAGAGCAACGGTGACGTTACTCTTTAAATCCGATTTATTTATTAACAGCATCCTTGAGAGCTTTTCCTGCTTTGAATACAGGAGCTTTTGAAGCAGCGATCTTTATAACTTCGCCCGGCTTTCTTGGATTTCTGCCCTGTCTTGCTTTTCTTTCACGGACTTCGAAAGTTCCGAATCCGATCAGCTGGACTTTGTCACCCTTGACGAGCGCTTCTTCAACACTTGATACGAATGCGCTCACAGCCATCTCGGCGTCCTTCTTTTTAAGATCAGTTTTTTCTGCTATTGCAGCTACTAATTCAGCTTTATTCATCTATATATCCTCCTTAAAAAAATAAACAAAATCATTTGTTTCCTACAGGACCAAACATCACTGTCCTGCGTTCTATTTTCCCATTTTTCAATGTGTTTGTCAAGAAAATTCGCTTATAAAACGGATTAAATCACAAGCATTTCAGGCTTTTACCACAATCTCAGTTTATCGCATAATACAGCAGCTTTGCGTCCCAGAGGATTCAGCATAAGTTCGTCTCTTGTTACCGCCTTGATTTTTATGATCATCAGCGCATACACCACTACTCCTGCGATTATCGCCAGAAGCGTTGCCAGTGAATTGCTGCCAAGAAGTGCGAAGACTCCTTTGTAAACGAAATATACCGGTACAGCCATTACTGCCGCACTTACAAGTGGCTTTACTATTATAAGTTTCAGCGGGAGTCTGACTTTTGTGAATCTCATCATTGCACGGAAGTCAAGGAATGCAGCAACTATATATGCTGTCGTTGTTCCTATTGCAGCGCCTATGATATTTATGGACGGAACTGCAGTAAGCACCCAGGTAACGCCAAGCTTGAAGATCATACCTGTGAACAGGTATATCACAGGATATACCTGCTTTCCTATGCCCTGCAGTATGCCTGTCATGGTATTTATCAGAGCAAGGAGTATGAAGCTGATGGCCATTACCTGAAGACATGGCGCAGCATTCATGGCGCTTGCTTTCTGAGCCGGATACAGCAGCATCAGTACAGGAGCCGCCAGCACCAGCAGGCCTGCGGCACACGGGAATGCCAGTATCATGGCAAATCTCAGACCCATAGATATGCTTTTCTGCAGATCATCTTTGTTTCTAAGTCTGTTGGCAGCTGCCACCATAGGCACAAGGCTGACAACTATAGCAGATATCAGCACCTGCGGGAATCCTATTATAGGTTCAGCAAGACCTGTAAGCTGACCGTATATGTCGTTGGCCATAGAGTTACTGAAACCTGCATCAAGAAGCCTGCTTTTTACGATCGCTGCATCTATGAGATTCACAAGGGGCATTATCGTAGCACCTATAGTGATCGGCACCGCTATTATCACTATTCTTTTCAGTATACTCGAAGATGATTCGTGTTCAGTCGTTCTGTCACGATGTATACGGTCTTTGAGCTGTCTGTGTGATATGAGATAGATTATCAGTACAGTGAGCAGTCCACCTATGGCGCCTGCAGAAGCACCGAAACATCCGCCTGCAGCACCACGTTCGATATCTTTGTAATCTGATGCGATGATAGCTGAATTCATCATGAAATATGCTGCTGCAAGTCCTATCGCAACTCTGAATACCTGCTCTGTGACCTGCGATACCGCAGTAGGCACCATGTTCTGCATACCCTGGAAATATCCTCTGTATGATGACATCATAGGTACCAGCAGAAGTGCAGGCGCTGTAGCCTTCATCGAAAGAGACGCCCCTTTGATGTTTATCAGTCCTGCGATAAAGTCGCTGAAAAAGAACAGCAGACAAAATCCGATTATTCCGATTACGATCATCAGCGTCCTCGATATCTTGAAAACACGCTCAGCTTCTCTGAACTGCCCGACAGCACATCTTTCTGATACCATCTTCGAGATAGCTACCGGAAGACCGGCCGTCGCTATTACAAGAATGAAAGCATAGAGGTAGTACGCCGGCGAATAATTCGCCATACCTTCTGTGCCTATATAGTTTGCCAGCGGTATCCTGAATGCCGCACCGAGGACTTTAACGAATATTCCAGCCACAGCCAGTACGGCTGCACCTTTTACAAGTGATTTGTTAGCCATGATCAGAGCCTTTCCAGTATTTTTCGGGTCGCTTCTTCTGCTTTGTAAATAACTTTTTCAATATCGAGGGTCGTATATTCTCCATTCTCATATACGATCTTCCCGTCTATCATCGTCATAATGATCTCGTCACCTGAAACAGAATACACCATATTGTTGATGATATCGTGAACAGGATGCATATTCGGATGTGAAATATCGAACACAATGAGATCAGCCTTGCCTCCTTCTTTTACGGAGCCGCAGTCGTTTCTTTTCTGTGCTTTTGCTCCGCTCAGTGTAGCTGCCCGCAGTATCTGCTGCGGTGAAAGTGCGGAAGGGTCTTTTCTTGCTATCTTGCTGCCTATCGCCAGGACTTTCATTTCTTCTGCAAAATTCAGGCTGTTGTTGCTGGCTACGCTGTCGGTACCTATAGCAAGATTGACTCCGTGCTCCAGAACATTCGCTGCATCGCATATACCGCTTGCCAGCTTCATATTGCTGACAGGGTTTGCTGCTACTGTAACGCCTTTCTCTCTGAAGATCTCAAGATCCTCATCAGTCGAGTATACACAGTGCGCCGCTATGGCAGGAACATCGAAGAGTCCTGCTTTTTCGAGATAAGCCGCAGGCGTCAGCCCGTGACGCTGGATGCAGCCTTCATGTTCGGAGACCGTTTCCGATACATGTATCTGCATCACCGTATCGATTGTCTTCGCATAATCAGCCAGTGCCTTTGCAGTTGCAAAATCCGATGTATATTCCGCATGGAGACTCATATCCACTTTGAGCCTGCCGTCTGCAGTATCGTGATATTTCTCATAAAAGTCCACTGCCTCTTTGAAACTCTTCATGGATTCCGGTGCTTCACCGGTGAAGTTCGTCAGAGATCTTGCGATATTGGCCTTTGCACCGCTCTCTATGACGGCTCTTGCCATATCTTCACAGAAGTAGTACATATCGCTGGTGGAAACGATGCCGAATCTGAATGATTCTGCCATGGTGAGCATCGTTGCCCAGTATACAGCCTCACTGTCCAGCTTGTCTTCGAATGGAAATATCTTTTTGTTCAGCCAGTCCTGAAGGGACATGTTCTCTCCGTATCCTCTCATAAGAGACATCGGCGAGTGCCCGTGAGCGTTGTAGAATCCGCTCATAAGAAGCTTTCCTTTTCCATCGTAGACTCTCTCATCTTCCGGTATGTCAGCCGGTACACTTTCTCCGATATATGTTATCCTGTCATCTGTTACTTTTACACAGATATTTTCTTTTATTCCGAAATCCTCATCCAGAACAGTTATATTTTTAAAAAGCATAAAAACCTCCTGTATATGATCACATAAGCGGTGCTATGAAACGCAGTACTTTTCCGAAAAATTTTCCTGCCTTGCTGTATCTGCGACAGTCCTCCAGAGTCATCTGTCTGCATTTGCCAAGCGTATCTTTGAAATCCAGGTTTATATCCTCGATAACAGGATTCTTCCATATGTATGCTGCACATTCAAAATGCAGATACAGACTCCTGAAATCCAGATTTATAGTCCCTACGACAGCTTTTTCGCCGTCGCTGGAAAAGACTTTGGCATGAACGAATCCCGGAGTGTATTCGTATATCTTCACACCCTGGCTGATCAGCTCTTCGTAATGTGTCCTGGCAAGAAGATATGCATACTTCTTGTCAGGTATGTGGGGCAGTATCATCCTCACAACGACGCCTCTCTGGGCTGCATACACCAGAGCATTGGTCATCTCTTCGTCAAGTATAAGATATGGCGTCATTATATCTACATATTCCTTGGAATTATTGATGATATCCAGATATACTTTCTTGCCGACTTCCTCATTGTCGAAAGGACTGTCTCCGTAAGGCACGATATACCCACCGTTTCTCATAGAAGGATCCGGCTCATGGCTGAAACGCATATACTTGTCATAATCAGTCCTGGTACGCTCCGATATGTTCCACATCTGAAGGAACATTATCGTAAAACTGTTCACTGCTTCGCCTTTGACCATTATGGCAGTGTCTTTCCAGTGGCCGAACCTCTCACGCCTGTTTATATATTCATCCGCAAGATTCACGCCGCCGGTGAATGCCACCCTGCCGTCGATGACCAGTATCTTCCGGTGATCCCTGTTGTTCTGATGAGTGGAAAGAAACGGCATCATAGGAGAAAACACACGGCACTTTATTCCGAGTTTCTTCATCTGTTCCGGATAGTTCTTCGGCAGCAGCGACAGTGTACATGTACCATCGTACATAAGACGCACCTCCACGCCTTCTTTTACTTTCTCAGCAAGTATATCAAGTATCGTATCCCACATATACCCTCTGTCGATTATGAAATATTCCAGAAAAATAAATTCCCTGGCCTGTTTGAGCTGTACTACAAGTTCACGGAATTTATCATCACCGAGAGGGAAATATTTTATGCTGGCGTTGTCATAGACCGGATAATTCCCTTTTTCGTATATATATCTGAAAAGTCCCAGCTCACGTTTTGATTCATCTCTTATCTTCAGCACCGTCTCCGTCTTGGGTATGAGGTACTTGTTTTCTTCTATAAGCAGCTCATTGATACGTTTTGATATGTACCGTGTGCCTATCTGCAGTTTTGTGAAAATATAAAAAGTCACTCCCATTACCGGGACTGCCAGTATGAATATTATCCACATCAGTTTGAAACTTGTATTCTGCCTGGCATTGACGACATATATCAGTATGATTATCGACAAGACGCTCAGCAGATAGTTCATTATGATGACTTTGTTGTCCAGTATAACAAAGCCGGCAAACAGAGCTGCAAGCTGTACTACAAGGAGGAGGATGAGTATCGTCGTCCTTCCGAATATTATCTTCCAGAGTCCTCTTAAATTACGCATAAAAATCCTTTTTCTGTCCAGCAGTTTTCAATTCCTGCATGATTTACCCATTCATAAAATGGTAACATGAACAAAACATAAAAGTCAAATTTTTCGCAGGTATATTTAAGTATTTTTTACAAACAATACTACCATCAAGACAACACCGGAGGAAAATGAATGAAAGCAACTGGAATAGTGAGAAGGATAGATGATCTGGGCAGGGTCGTGGTGCCGAAAGAGATCAGAAAGGTGCTGAGGATAAGAGAGGGCGATCCTCTTGAAATATATACCGGTACTGCAGGAGAAGTCATACTTAAAAAGTATTCTCCAATAAACGAGCTGGGGCATATCGCCGAAGGTTTCGCCGAAACGGCATCTTCAGTACTGGGGCTGCCTGTGCTGGTTTCAGATACAGACCATTTTGTAGCGGTTTCCGGCACTAAAAAGAAAGACTATATCGACAAGAAGATCGATGAGGATCTGGACCAGATAATACAGAACAAAAGCAAGTACAAAGATGACGGCCGCATAGTGATACCTATTCTTACAAACGGCGACCCAATCGGTTCTGTGACTATACTGCCTGACAAGGATCACGGTATAAACGACACCGAAATAAAAGCTGCTGAACTTGGCGCAGGCTTCCTTGCAAGACAGATGGAAAACTGAATATCACATGCTTTGACATCGCATCAAAAAACGGCGGATATCCGCCGTTTTTGTCTGTTTCTTATTTTATATATTCCTGTTGACGATGTCCAGCATATTCAGCATGGAATAATTCCTGTTCCATTTTCTGCTGACGTTCTTCATCAGTACACGTCTGCAGAGTTTTTTGTCTCCGTCAATGAAACCGATGTAGACAAGTCCTACAGGCTTTTCAAGCGTGCCGCCTCCTGGTCCTGCCACTCCTGTTACTGAAACGCATATATCGCTGCCGCTGACTTTTTTCAGGCCTTCGGCCATTTCCATGGCGGTCTCTTCACTTACAGCTCCGTATTTTTCAAGAGTCTCTGCCTTCACTCCAAGCTCCTGCATCTTGGCTTCATTGCTGTATGTCACGAGGCCTCTGTTGAAACATGCTGAGATACCTGCCGTATCTGTCAGAGCTGCTGCAAACATACCGCCTGTGCATGACTCCGCACTTGAGATGGTCAGTCCTTTTTCCATGAGTTTACGGCATACTACCTGTACCAGGTCTTCATCATCGCAGCTGTATATATATTCGCCGATACGCTCCTTTACTTTTTCCAGCATATCGTTTACAGCTGTTTCGGCTTCTTCACGTGTCTTCCTCTTTGACGCTATCCTGAGGCACGCCTCGCCTTCCTTGGCGTAAGTCGCCAGTGTCGGATCTGTCTGTCCGTCGATAAGATCCAGCAGATCTGTTTCAAGCTTCGATTCGCCGATACCGAATGTCCTTATCATCCTGTAGTATATCACATCTTCTGACATGCTCTGCAGGAACGGAGCAACGCTTTTTTCGAACATCCTGTTCATTTCCCTCGGAGGTCCCGGCATGCAGATTATATACTTGCCGTCTTTTTCCAGTGCGAATCCCGGGGCAGTCCCGGCGTCATTGTGGAAAATCTTTGCTCTTGACGGCAGTACAGCCTGCTTTTTGTTGTTTTCAGTCATTTCACGGCCGAGATTCTTAAAGTACTTTACAAGATAGTCAAGCTCGTCATCCATCATCACCAGCTTATCCCCCATGACGCTGCAGGCAACTTCCTTTGTAAGGTCATCCTGTGTCGGTCCGAGCCCTCCTGTAGTCAGCACGATATCACAGTCCTTGAATGCCAGCTCTATCATCTCCGCCACACGCTCCGGATTATCGCCTACTGTATAGTGATACATCACATCGTGTCCCATCATATTCAGCTGCCTGGAAAGATAAACGGTGTTCGTATTTGTTATCTGCCCGAAAAGTATTTCGGTACCTACTGTTAAAATAGCTGTTTTCATATCATCCCTCTTTTCATGGATGCAGCTGTTACATCGAAAACAGCTGCTTGTTTTTTATTATGTATTCCACGCCTGATACTACTGTCATGATAAGCGCTATCCACATGAATATCATAGCTACAGGAGGATTCGACGGTATCAGTGAAAACGGCCAGTTGTTCAGTATCATAAGAGGTATCGCTATCATCTGAGTCACAGTCTTTATCTTTCCTGTCATTCCTGCTGCGATGACTATGCCCTGAGC
This sequence comes from uncultured Clostridia bacterium, assembly GCA_934277495.1. Classification (GTDB taxonomy): domain Bacteria; phylum Bacillota; class Clostridia; order Peptostreptococcales; family Anaerovoracaceae; genus Lentihominibacter. The sequence goes on from CAKQUI010000032.1 coordinate 9,869, forward strand.
TGCAGCCACCTGTCTCATCCCTGTTATGATGAATTCCCTTCCCAGGATCACAACGACCATCCAGCCGGCTACGTCGCCTATCTCAACAAGACAGATGAGTGCAGACATTACAAGCAGCTTGTCTGCAAGCGGATCCATGAGCTTGCCGAAATTAGTGACAAGGTTGTACTTCCTTGCTATTTTGCCATCCAGCATATCGGTAAGCGACGCAAGGATGAAAATTATAACTGCGGCATAGCGGTATCCCATCAGGAATACAACGATAAATACCGGTATGGCAAATATCCTGCCGAGCGTAAGTTTGTTAGGTAGATTCATACTCATTCCTCCATTCTTCCGACCAGATCATAGTCGAATGCATCTGTGATCTTCACATTCACCATATCGCCTGGTTCCAGTGTTTCATCACTGCGGAAAACAACTGTGTTATCTATTTCAGGAGCATCATACTGCGTTCTGCCTATATATGCTCCATCTTCATCTTTTTCATCCACGATCACTCTGATAGTATTGCCGATCTTGCCTTCATTTATTTCTCTGGAAATATCTATCTGTCTCCTCATTATGGAATCAGCACGTGCAGCTTTGACCGCCTCGTCTATCTGACATTCCATGTCCCCGGCCACAGTGCCTTCCTCTCTGGAATATGCAAAGACTCCAAGACGCTCGAAGCGCTGAGTTTCAACAAACTCCACCAGCTCGTTGAAATCTTCCTCAGTCTCTCCCGGGAATCCTGTTATCAGCGTCGTCCTGATATGGATGTCCGGTACAGCTTTCCTGAGGCGTTTTATCGTATCTGTTATGCTGCTGCTTGTCGAATGTCTGTTCATAGCACTGAGCACGTTGTCCGAACAGTGCTGCAGAGGTATATCGATATAGTGGCATATCTTTGCTTCTGATGCCATCACCTCTATCAGCTCGTCAGTTATCTTATCCTCGTAGCAGTACATCAGTCTTATCCATTCGATCCCGTTTATCCTGCAGAGTTTCCTGAGAAGCTCAGGGAGCTTCAGACTGCCGTAAAGATCTCTGCCGTACTCTGTCACATCCTGTGCTATCAGTATCAGTTCCCGGCAGCCCTTTCCAGCCAGCTCAGTGGCTTCACTGACTATATTTTCTATCGGTCTGCTCCTGTACCTGCCTCGTATCTGCGGTATGACGCAGTATGCGCAGCAGTTGTTGCAGCCTTCGGCTATCCTGACAGTCATGGAATACGGGTTGTCTTGAATGTTCCTTGCTGAAAATTCTTCGAAAACAGTCGGCTCGCAGCTGAACACCTGTTTTCTCTCGCCCTGTTTCAGGTTCCTGGCGATTTCCGGCAGTTTCTCGTAGTCATTGACTCCCAGGAAAATATCCACTTCCGGCATTTCTTCAAAAAGGTCTCCGCCGTACCTCTGTGAAAGACATCCTGTGACGATGAGCAACGGTCTGCTGCCCGATGCTGTTTGTTTGTCATCTATGAATCTTGCCATGTCGAAGATCCTGTCGATGGACTCCTTCTTGGCATCGTTGATGAATCCGCATGTATTGACAAGGATCGCATCTGCCTGCTCCAGATCGTCTGTTACAGTCATGCCTGATCTTTTCCATATTCCGCCTATGCCTTCGGAATCATTGAAATTCTTCGGGCATCCCAGTGTTTCTATAAATAGTTTCATTACTCTTCAATATCCTCTGTTTCTTTTTTCATATCGGACAGTTCCTCTTCAGAAATCAGGACCTGTCTCGGCCTGCTGCCGTCTGCCGGTCCTATTATCTGCCTGTCTTCCATCATATCTATTATCCTTGCAGCACGGTTGTATCCTATCCTGAATCTGCGCTGCAGCATAGATACGGATGCCTGATGTGCTTCCACCACCAGCTCTATGGCGTCTGTCAGCAGTTCATCCTCCAGATCCCGGTCATGTTTCTCTGCCGGTGCTACATTGGCACGCTCGATAGTATCCATGACATTTTCGGAATACTCAGCATCCTCCACCTGCTCACGCACGAAATCTATTACAGCCTGGACTTCCTCGTCAGAAATGAATGTACCCTGCACTCTGACAGGTTTACCACTGCCCAGCGGATGATAAAGCATATCGCCTTTTCCAACAAGCTTCTCTGCACCCTGCATATCAAGTATTGTCCTTGAGTCGAACTGGGACGATACTGCAAAGGCTATCCTTGACGGGATATTTGCTTTGATGACGCCGGTTATGACATCCACTGATGGTCTCTGCGTAGCGACTATAAGGTGCATGCCTGCAGCTCTGGCTTTCTGAGCAAGTCTGCATATTGACTCCTCCACCTGCGACGGCGCAGCCATCATCAGATCTGCCAGCTCGTCTATTATTATCACGACCTGCGGCATAACAAGCTCTTCTTCACCACGCTCTCTGACGATACGGTTGTAGCTTGCAAGAGCTCTCGCCTTCTCTGCAGCGAATTTCCTGTAACGCTCGTCCATCTCAGCTACAGCCCAGTTCAGAGCTGCAGCAGCTTTGGAAGGTTCAGTCACTACAGGTATCAGCAGATGCGGTATACCGTTGTAGTTGGCAAGCTCCACCACCTTCGGGTCGATGAGTACAAGCTTTACTTCATCAGGTCTTGCCTTGTAGAGTATGCTGGTGATTATACTGTTTATGCAGACACTTTTTCCTGAACCCGTCGATCCTGCGATCAGCAGATGAGGCATGGATTTCAGATCGCCAACTATGGCATTGCCTGCTATGTCTTTTCCCACTGCAAAGCTGATCTTCGATTCAGCTTTCCTGAAGGCTGCTGAATCGATTATCTCCCTTATGGTGACCATGTTCACTCTGTCGTTTTCGATTTCTATGCCGACGGCCGGTTTTCCTGGTATCGGCGCTTCAATCCTTATGCTCTTGGCCTCCATGTTCAGCGCTATATCATCGGCAAGGTTCTTGATGCCCTTGACCTTGACGCCGCTGTTTGGATGTACTTCATATCGTGTGACTGCAGGCCCCTGGGTCACATTCGTGACCTGAGCATCTATATTGAAGCTGTGAAGTGTGTCTTCAAGCTTCATGGCCTTGGCACGGAGCGTCTGCTCATTGTCCATACCGCTGCTGTCTGCTTTTTTGACTTTCAGCAGCTCGACATCCGGGAATCTGTATTCTTCAGCTGACGATACTGTCACATTGAAGTCGTCTGCTTTGAGAGTGCTTCTGGCAGCTTCGGAATTCGTGATCTTTTCAGGCTGTTTTTCAGGCATTATACCGCCTACGATCACCGGTTTGTCAGAAAGCCTTTCTTCCTGCAAAGGCGTATCACCGGTATCTCCTGCCATAGGCTGCTGTCCGATATCCGTATCTTTTTCTTTTCTGTTCTTCCGGCTTCGTTTTTTATTTGCAGGCGGATCTTCTCCCAGAGTAAAATCAAGGACTTCATCATCTGCTGCATCTGCAGGAATATCGCTGTCAGCATCATACTGCATACCCGGCATACCAGTCTCAGGCCGGAAACTTTCACGGCTTATGTAATCCAGTATCCTTCGCTGACCATGGGTCACAGGCTCCGGTCTTTTGTCAGTTACCGGATCCCCCATAGCAAGCTCCATTTCCATCTGTCTGAACCGCTCTTCTTTGAGACGCTCTTTTTCACGAAGCTTCTGTTCACGTATTTCAGCATGCCTGATACGTCGTCTTTTCGCTTCTTCGAAAAATCTCGAAACTGGTGTGTTCATCAGTAGCAGCAGGCAGATGAATACTGCTACCACAGCTGTGATATAAAGTCCCGGAAGACCCACAAGACGCACTATCCCGCCTCCTGCCATCATGCCGAATACTCCTCCGCTTTCAAGGTGCATGCCGCTGACATAATGAGAACTTATGCTCCCGAGCCCTGACCTGACACCTGCAGATGATATGAATCTCCCTGCATTCATCAGCGATATCATAAGGAATATAATGATCAGCAGTATCACGGATTTCGCACCTACATGTATTGTCTGCTTTGCAAAAAGCATTATACCGTATATTATGAAATAGTACGGCAGTATGTATGCTGCAAACCCGAAACATCCTTTGAAGAATTCAGAAAGCAAAGTCCCGAAAGTGCCGGCCGCAGATGTCTGGAATGCGATGGCAAGGAATACTCCCGCAGCTGTTATAATCACAGCAACTATCTCGTCTTTGACGCGGCTGTTGATCTCTTCACGTTCATATCTGTCAGGCTTTTTCTTTTTTGATGATGCTGTCCTTCCTGATGAGCCTGTTTTTGAAGTTTTTCTGCTGCCGGACGTTCTGCCCGGCTTTCTCTTTTGTGCCATCACTCAACCTCTTCCCCTGCCGGTATATGTGAAATGACTGTATGCATCACGCAAAGAACAGTCCGTAGATTATCACAGCGATACCAACAGCCCACGTGTATATCGAGAAACCTATGAGTTTCTTGTCTGATACCAGCTTTATCATAGCTTTTATCGCAAAAAGACCTGATATAGCTGCCACCAGTACTCCCACAACAACAGGACCGATAAGATCCATGCTCAGACCTTCCTTGAATGCAGCCGGAGCCTCTAATACTACCGATCCCAGTATGGACGGGATAGAAATGAGGAATGCAAATTTGACAGCAAAGTCTTTTTTCAAACCCGATATGAGGCCTCCGAACAGTGTTGAGCCTGATCTTGAAACTCCGGGACATATCGCTACGCCCTGCATGAGTCCTACAAAAAATGCATGTCTGAATTTCATTTCTTTCACATTCTTGTTATTGCTCCCCATTCTCTCTGCAATGAGCAGGATAGTACCTGTCACAAGAAGACCTGTGCCTATGGCGATCAGCGAGCTGTAAAGAGATTCGAACAAATCGTTGAAAAGCAGCCCGATCACCGCTGTAGGTATCGTAGCCACGATTATCATGAATCCCAGTCTTCTTGTAGGATTGGCATTTATCCTCAGTCCTTTGCCTGTAAACAGGTCTCTGATGACTGCCAGCAGCTCTATCACAAGCTCAACTATATCCTTCCAGTAAACTATGAAAACTGAAACAAGCGTTCCCAGATGCAGCATTACTGCGAAGGGCAGTACGTTATCAGCGTCGACTCCAAAGAAGTACTGGAGCAGCGCCAGATGTCCGGAACTGCTTATGGGCAGAAACTCTGAAAGTCCCTGTGCCAGTCCCAGTATTATCGATTGAAAATATGTCATAAAAAACCTCCCTGCATTTTTTCATACATAGTGAATTATATCATAAACATGTGTCAAAACAAAGGATAATGTACCCTGACTGCATCACGAAAAAGAAAATACCGTCAGTGATATTCAACTGACGGCATTTATCATCTTATCTTAATACGGCTTACTGTTAGTCAGCCATTTCCTTGACAAGCTTTTCTGCGATCTGGATAGCATTTGTTGCTGCACCTTTTCTGATGTTGTCAGCAACTACCCATATGTTCAGACCGTTGTCTACAGAGAAGTCTCTTCTGATACGTCCGATATATACTTCATCTGTACCTGCTGCATCTCTTGCCAGCGGATATACATTGTTCTTGACGTCATCCTGAACAACGATTCCCGGTGAATTCTTGAACAGCTCAACAACATCTTCCAGCTCGAACGGCTTTTCGAGTTCGATGTTGATGGATTCACTGTGGGAATCGAAAACAGGCACTCTTACTGTTGTTGCTGTTACTCTGATGTCGTCATCGCCAAGGATCTTGTGAGTCTCGTTGATCATCTTCATCTCTTCCTTGGTATATCCGTTGTCAGTGAACACATCTATATGAGGCAGACAGTTTCCTGCGATAGGATGTGCATATGCCTGCAGCTGATCGTCGTGGCCTTCAAGACCGTTCTTGAGGTCATTTATACCCTTGACACCTGAACCAGATACAGCCTGGTATGTCGAATATACTACTCTCTTGATGCCGTATTTGTCCTGAAGCGGCTTAAGTGCTACCATAGCCTGTATTGTAGAACAGTTAGGATTTGCGATTATACCCTTGTTCCATTCGATATCCTGAGGGTTTACTTCGGGTACTACGAGAGGAACATTTTCATCCATTCTCCACTGGCTGCTGTTGTCAACTACAGTAACGCCATGCGCTGCTGCGATCGGTGCGAACTTCTCACTTGTGCTGCCGCCTGCTGAGAACAGTGCGATATCTATAGGTTTGTCAAAGGAATGCTCGGTAAGCTCTTCAATGGTGTATTCCTTGCCCTTGAAGGTCAGGGTCTTTCCAGCTGATTTGGCAGATGCCATCATGTAAATGTTCTCAAACGGGAAATCTCTCTCTTCAAGCACTTTGAGGAATGTCGATCCGACAACTCCTGTTGCTCCTACAACTGCAATATTGGGTTTTCTTTTCATTTTGCTTACCTCCGTATATGTTAATTATTATATGATAAATCTCTTTTGATCGTGTATGTCCTTAAAAATGTGCTTGCTTGCAATTATACTACCATACATATATAAAAGTAAATAGGTCAGTGCAAATTTTTATCAAAGTAATTAATTTCTGAAATCTTTTTTGTTTTTTTGCACAAATCACAGAATATTGGAACTATATTTCGCCTACTTGACAAATGTTTTCACTGGGTCTATCATAAAATCAAACAGAACAAATCTTCAGGGCAGGGTGAGATTCCCGACCGGCGGTAAAGTCCGCGAGCGTTTATGCTGAACCGGTGAGATTCCGGTACCGACAGTAAAGTCTGGATGGAAGAAGACAGCGGATATATTTATTCGATATACCCCATAAGTGAGAACATCAGCTCTGAAACTTATTGTTTCAGAGCTTTTTTAAACGGATCCCGATATCATACAGTCACACAGGCTGGATGATGCAGATCACGTCAAGAAGTAGAAACACGCCCTGAGCCTTTCAAAGACTCAGGGCTTTCTTTTTAAAGAAAAGAGGAAAACAGGATATGACAGACAGAGAATTCATGTCAAGAGCTATAGAACTTGCAAAGAAAGGTACAGGGCGGGTCGATCCCAATCCCCTTGTGGGTGCAGTGATCGTAAAGGACGGCAGCATCATAGCAGAAGGTTATCACAGAGCATATGGGAAGCTCCATGCAGAGCGTGCAGCACTGGCAGCACTTGAAAGCTCCGGAGGCCGGGCCGAAGGATGTGACATATATGTGACGCTGGAGCCCTGCTGTCACCATGGCAAACAGCCTCCATGCACCGACGCAATAATAGAAAGCGGCATCAGACGTGTAATAGTCGGTTCCCCCGACCCAAACCCTCTTGTTGCCGGTAAAGGCATCGAGATCCTGAGGAAAAACGGCATCGAAGTCATCGAGAATTTCATGAAAGATGAATGTGACAGTCTCAACCCTGTGTTCTTTCACTACATCAGCACGGGCCGGCCCTATGTAGTCATGAAATATGCCATGACCATGGACGGCAAGACGGCAGCATATACAGGAGAGTCAAAATGGATCACAGGCGAAGAAGCCCGCTATCGTGTCCACCAGGACAGGAACAGATACTACGGCATCATGACCGGCATCGGAACAGTACTGAGAGACGATCCCCTGCTCAACTGCAGGATACCGGAAGGCAGACATCCAGTGAGGATAATATGCGACTCCAGCCTCAGGACACCTGCTGATTCACAGATAGTAAAGACCGCAGATACATATCCGACGATCATAGCTACCTGCTGCAAAGACGAAGACCGGTACAGGATATATAAAGACACAGGCTGCAAGGTCATTACCGTATCTGAAACGAAAGACGGACATGTGGATCTGGTACAGCTGATGGATATACTGGGTCAGGAAAAAATAGACAGCATACTTCTCGAAGGAGGAAACCGGCTCAACTGGTCAGCACTTGATTCAGGGATAGTGAACAAAATCCAGGCATACATCGCCCCCAAGATATTCGGCGGAGCAGGCGCCCCCTCCCCTGTCGGCGGTCAGGGCGTTCCTTCACCGGACAAAGCATTCAGGCTTTCCGAGCCCGAAATATCCTTCACCGGTCAGGACATACTTCTTGAAAGCGAGGTACTCGGATGTTCACAGGAATAATCGAAGAAACAGGAAAAATAAAATCAGTGACCAGAGGCTCCGCATCAGCTGTTCTGACTATCGAAGCCTCGAAAGTCCTTGAAGATGTCTCCGACGGCGACAGCATCGCCGTAAACGGCGTATGCCTTACAGTGACATCTTTTACAGACAGTTATTTCACAGCTGATGTCATGCATGAGACTCTCGACCGTTCTTCGCTCGGTACACTGCGTTCAGGCAGCATAGTCAATCTGGAAAGAGCTATGAAAGCAAACGGACGTTTCGGCGGTCATATAGTCTCCGGCCATATCGACGGCACAGGGACCATAGCAGATATAAAGCGTGATGACAACGCCACATGGTATACCATAAGCACATCGCCTGATATCACAAGGCTCATAGTTGAGAAAGGCTCCATAGCCATAGACGGTATCAGCCTTACAGTGGCATCAGTCACAGACAGCAGCTTCAGGGTTTCCATAATACCTCATACATCTGCGGAGACTACCCTTTTCCTGAGGAAGACAGGCGATACAGTGAATCTCGAAAATGACTGCATCGGCAAATATGTAGAAAAGCTCCTGCAGCCACGCAGCACATCCGCTGCCGGCAGCAGTATAACAAAGGAATTTCTGATACAGAACGGATTCTGATACAACGACAGCAAGCAAACAAATACCAGGAGGTCAAGACAATGAAAAAATTCAACACAGTGGAAGAAGCACTTGAAGATCTGAGAAACGGCAAAGTCATACTCGTAACCGATGACGAAGACAGAGAAAACGAAGGCGATATGATCTGTGCTGCTGAATTTGCAACTACAGAGAATGTCAATCTGATGGCAAGCGTAGGCAAAGGACTGATCTGCAT
>CAKQUI010000033.1 GCA_934277495.1 uncultured Clostridia bacterium
TCTGCTACGGAAAAGATTTCTTCAAGGGCGACACTACATTCGGACATCTCTGGTCTCCTGAGGTAGAAGCAATGATAGATGAAGAATCGACACTCAAGGATGATGACGAGGAAACTGTGAACAGCGCAGACGATCATACTCCTAAAGCTGCATAGAAAAAGACATTTTGAGCCTTTCTACATATAAATAATAAATGATGACTTACAGAAAAACCGGGATGCTGGAACGGGAACCAGCATCCCGGTTTTCTGCATATGTACAAACAAACGGCTGCACAATCAGGGTCAGTGCAGCCGCCGGAGATCATATTATAAATCGATCGTATGGATATGAGATCCTGATGCAGGCCTTTGTCAGTCTGCCTGCGGTGAAATCTTTGATCATATCTCGGTTATTTCATATTTCTGTATCTTGCGGTGCAGGGAACGTCTGCTGATGCCAAGAGCCAGTGCTGTCTTTGTTTTGTTGCCGTCGTGCTCCCTGAGCGCTTTGATTATTATTTCTTTTTCTCTGTCGTCTATAGCACTGTTGAGAGGAATTTCGCTGTCTGATGCGGGGTGTCCTGCATCAGATCCGGATGCAGGGGCGTCCTCTTTACCGTAGGAGAGTATTTCCTGAGGGAGACTGTCTGCATCTATGACATTGCTTTCAGTTATCACGACGCACCGCTCTACGATATTCTCAAGCTCACGTATGTTGCCGGGCCAGTTGTAGTTCATTAGATATTCCATTGCTTCAGGACTCATTGTTTTGATAGTGCCTCCTGATATGCCTGCAGCGGAGCGGAGGAATGTGTTCACCAGATCGCTGATGTCTTCTCTGCGTTCTCTGAGCGGCGGCAGGTTTATCGGCACTACGTTGAGTCTGTAGTAGAGGTCTTCACGGAATTCTCCATTTCTGACAGCTTCCTTCAGGTCTTTGTTGGTGGCAGCTATTACACGGACATCCACTGTGACCGGACGTATGCCGCCGAGACGTTCAAACGTCTTTTCCTGCAGTACACGCAGCAGTTTGACCTGGAGCTGCGGCGCTATATCTCCTATCTCGTCCAGGAATATAGTGCCTCCGTCCGCAAATTCGAACCGTCCGGGTTTTGAAGATGCTGCGCCTGTGAAAGCACCTTTTTCGTAGCCGAAAAGTTCACTTTCCAGAAGGTTGTCGGGTATGGCTCCGCAGTTGACTTTTATCATTGGTTTGTCGCTGCGTCTGCTCCAGTTGTGTATGGCTGTGGAAATTACTTCTTTGCCGGTGCCTGTCTCGCCCAGGATGAGGACTGTAGCGTCAGAGGCCGAGACCTTTTTCGCCAGCTGCAGCACCTGCTGCATTGCAGGACTGTTGCTCTTTGTCTTCGTATCGTCGGGACTGCCGAGATCATATGTTATGTTGTCTTCGTGCTCAGTGGAAATGAGTATTTTTTTTACTGCTGTGATTATCTCCTTGATATCGAAAGGCTTGGTGACGTAGTCCTGAGCGCCGCTTTTGATAGCGTCTATGGCTGTTTCCATAGTGGCGAAGGCTGTTATCAGTATGAAGCCCACGCCAGGTTCCTGCTCTTTGACTTTGTGAAGGAATTCGATGCCGGACATCTTCGGCATTTTGATATCGCTTATTATAAGGTCTATGTTGTGCTTCTGGAAAACTTCAAGACCTTCTTCGCCGTTTCCGGCAGTCATGACTTCATAGCCCTCTTTTTCGAGGACTTTGCCTATGAGCTGTCTTACGTGCTGTTCATCGTCTACTACCAGGATCTTTTTCTTTTCCATTATTTATCATCCTCCTCTTCAGGGAGCGCCTGAAGCATTATCGTGAACTGGGTCATTTCTCCTTCGATGCTTTCCACTTCGATCATTCCCTTGTGTGCTTCAACTGTCCTCAGTGCTATAGCAAGGCCCATTCCTGTGCCGGTGTCCTTTGTGGTGAAGAACGGGTCAAATATTTTGCCGGAAATATCCGAAGGTATGCCTTTGCCGCTGTCTCTCACAGATGCGCATACCATGTTCCGGTTCCTGTCGAATTCTGTTTTAAGTCTTATGGTGCCGCCTTCCGGCATTGCCTGCTGTGCATTGAGCATGAGATTTATGAACAGAGATTCGAACATTTCTCTGTCTATCATGACCGGCGGGGTCCGGCCGAATTCACGGCGTATGGTTATCCTGCTGTCCATTTCACGGCTGACAAGCTGCGCGACATAATCCATGACCTCTTCTATATGCAGTTTTTCAGTCTCAGGGAGTTTAGGTCTGGCGTATGTCAGGAACCTGTTGAGCATAGTGGTGAGCCTGTCGGTTTCGTGCATGATGATATCGACCTCATCGAAATGCAGATCCTTTTCCTGGAGCACCATATCGAGGTACTGGGTGTTGCCACGGATGCTGGTGAGGGGGTTCTTTATCTCATGAGCCATGCTTGCAGCAATCTCACCGAGGGCTTCCATGGTCTTGACCCTGTTGGCACTTTCCTCGAAACTCCGTATATCTTCTATTTTGCGGAACACACATATAGCTCCCAGAACTTCGTTCCTGAGTCCGAACTGTATGTTGATGCTGTATTCCACCGGTACACGTCTGCCGGAGCTGTCACGTATGTCGGTGATGGTCTTGAGCTGCAGGCTGCCACGGCTGAGACATCGCTTCAGCTCTGCGATGAGTTTCTTTATCTGAGGCGGCGTAGGGTTGCTGGTATTGATGCCGATGATCTCGCTGGCTTTGATGCCTGTCAGTTCTTCGGCTGTAGTGTTGAAAGTCGTTATCTCGCCGATATTGTTGATGCTGATAATGCCGGTAGGCAGATTGTTGTAGGTCTCGTCGACATATGTCATGATCTCCTGCATGGAAACGGCTTCGCCTGATTTGTCCAGGACCTGCTGCATCGTGTTCTTGAGCTTGTTGAGCATCAGATTGAAGGAGCCTGCTATATCTGCCAGTTCGTTGTCTTCAGCCACAGAGATCTCTTTGCTGATATCTCCGTCAGCCACACGTCCGGCGTCCTGTGCCAGCTTCTTGATGGGACTCTGTATCGCAAATGATATGCGTTTGCCCAGGGGCCACAGTATAAGTATCATCAGGACGATAGCAGTGATTATGATGGTCTTGATGTTAGTGATGGTCTGCATATATTCAGGCCTTGGGTCTTCGATGCAAAGAAACCATTCGCTGCCTTTGACGGGTGCGATGGCCGCTACATAGTATTTGTCATTCTTGTAGATCTCCTGGACGCTGCAGTTCCCTTTGAAATCAAGTTTGTACGGCTTTTCGGTGTCTCCGCTGCCGATGACGGCGCCACGGTTGTTGATGAGGAAGATGTTGCCGTTCAGACCGTCTGACTGAAGTTTTTCCAGAGAGGCTGTATCTGCGCTGCCGTTTTTCTTCATGTCATCGGAAATGTAGTCTGCAGCGATGAGGGCTTTGTCCCGCATATCGTCTGATTTGATGTCGTCGATAGCGTAGTCCATGGCAAATACCGTCATATATCCGATAAGCACGATCAGACATATGGCGAGTGCTGCCAGAAAAAACATTGTTTTGGTCTGTATTGATCTGAACATTACGAACTCCTTGCGGACAGCGCCTTTGAAACTGTCATAAGATACATATGTATACACATGTGGTGCAGTATCAGACTGCAGCTGCCGGTCTTTTTCTTTAATTTTAACACTATTTTATGATGATTAATAGAAGAATTTGTCGATGAAAAACTGTCCGTGATACGGATATAAAATAATATAATTGTATTGAAAGAGGGAAAAACCCGAAAACAATAAAACAATGGATTATTTACGGAGGAATTTTATGATGGAAGTTTTAAAAGTATCAGCAAGATCGAATCCTAATTCTGTAGCTGGAGCGCTGGCAGGAGTACTGCGGGAAAAAGGGGGAGCAGAGATCCAGGCAATAGGTGCAGGGGCATTGAATCAGGCAGTCAAGGCAATCGCCATAGCAAGAGGGTTTGTAGCCCCGGGAGGCATCGACCTGGTATCGGTGCCGGCGTTCACCGACATCGAGATCGAAGGTGAAGAGCGAACCGCCATAAAGCTCATAGTAGAGCCGAGATAACGGGGCATGACGCCGGATATGCAGATCAAAACGTATCTGCATCCGGTGAGAGCACAGAAAATATATCTGCAAAAAAGCAGATGCAGAAAGTGATCACAGAAGACGGGCACAGCCCGTCTTTTTTGCCTGCCTTAGCAGGCTGGGCGTATATTAGTGACCGATACAGGTCTCTATGGTATAATATGATTTAAGGGATTGCCGGGATATATAAAATATTTTAACCTTCATTTTACACTGCCTTCTTTGATTTTTACATTATGGTGTTGTATAATCGTAATGTTGACAGGAGGGATAAAGTAAAATGGAATATCTCAAGGATATAGTTGAAGACAGCAGGAAAATAGTGATAAAGATCGGAAGCAATGTGCTGTCTGACGATAACGGCAATGTGAACAAGCAGGTACTGCATAATATAGTTGAACAGGTCAATGAACTCATCGAACTTGGCAAGCAGGTGATACTGGTATCTTCAGGAGCCGGCATCTGCGGCGTCGGAGCTATAAACAAATGGAGCAGGAGAGGCGATATCAATTACAAGCAGGCTCTCTGTGCCATAGGCCAGGTGGAGCTGATGATGGCTTACAAGGAATATTTCGGAGACTACGGCGTGCATGTGGCACAGATACTCCTCACAAGGGACGATTTCAACGACCCTCACAGGACGCTGAATATAAGGAACGCTATGTTCACTCTGATAGATGAGGGCGTGGTCCCTGTAATAAACGAAAACGACAGCGTCAGCGTCGATGAAATAAAGATCGGGGACAATGATACCCTGGCAGCTCTGACAACAACGCTCTGGAATGCAGATCTCATGATAATCCTCAGCGATATAGACGGAGTGTTCGACAGCGACCCTAAATCCAACAGCGATGCGAAACTGATAGAAACAGTCGATAACGCCGAGAAACTTTTCGAGTCCATAGACATCGGAGGGACAAGTTCTTTCGGCACAGGAGGCATATCCAGCAAGATAGAAGCTGCTGCTAAAGTGAACAAATACGGCATACCTATGATACTTCTGAATGGTAAGAAGACAGACATCATAAGAAACTGTCTCACCGGGACTTCAAAAGGAACGCTGTTCACAGGAACTATAGAAAAGTAAAGGGGTGCAGGGCCAATGATCTTTGAAGAGAAAAAAATAAGCAGCCAGAGGATATATGAAGGCGCTATCCTGAACGTCAGGAAAGACACTGTCACCGCAGTGGGCGGACAGGCGTACAGGGAGATAATCGAACATAACGGAGCTGTTGCCATGGTACCGATAACCGATGACGGCAAAGTCGTGATGGTGGAGCAGTTCAGGTACGCCTGCGGCAGCAGCGTGCTGGAGATACCTGCAGGCAAGATAGACAGAGGCGAGAGCGATCCTGTAAAGGCAGCACACCGGGAGCTTCGTGAAGAGACCGGCTATACCGCATCTGAGATAAAGCACCTGGGCAGTATCAATCCCAGCGTGGGATATTCAGAGGAAGTCATCCATATATATGCCATGACAGGTCTTGTCCCGGGACAGCAGGATCTTGACGAGGACGAAGCAGTCGAAGTCATAGAGATGGATTTTGATGAAGCATACGATATGGCAGCAGAAGGCAGGATGCTGGATGCAAAGACAGTAGCAGGCCTTATGATGGCGAAACGCCAGATAATGGATAAAAGAAAGTAAGATATGATGCCGGTGGCAGCGATTCTCATACAGGTATACGTCCGAAGATCGCTCCTGCAAGAGATCCGGCGACCACAGCAGCAAGTATGGCAGCTGCAGGATATTTCAGAGTTTCCGTGGAGATGGGGACTCTGTTTCTTTTTCTGCTGCCATTGGAGAGGGACAGGAACGTGACAAGTGCAGCGGCAGCGATGAATGACGGCAGCATGAAAAGCTCCTTAGGAAATATCCTGATCAGAGACAGGGAGAAAGCCCTGCCGGGGTCGCTGATATAAAGAAGACCGCAGCAGAATCCTACGGCGAAACTTTTGAACCAGAGGATGCAGCCGGGAATCGGACAGAGGAACCTGCAGAATACGGCAGGTATCATCAGCAGCAGCATGAACAGACTGGTCCTGAGATAAAACAGGAAATCATGGAAAAAACCGGCGGCAGAGACGGACGACGCTCCAAGGAGCATGGCTGACAATGTACTGCAGCTTTCCTCTGACAGACTCATGCTGTAAAACATGCCGGAAAAAAGACCGGCAAGAAATATAAAGATGAATATCATTAAGCTTTTTTTCATATGTAAACTCCTCACAACAGTGTTTTCCATTCGTTCACTAAAATAAATATGCAGAGACAGAGTTTTTTAGTACATGCATGGAAAATTTCATGATCTTTCTCTGAATACGGGAAAATGATTATTGTAAACCCATGTGAATTAGTATATAATGCAGTAGGCGCGAGCAAGATCAATATGTGGAGGACTGTTATGTATATAGAAAAATTCATTGCTTATCTGAAGAACGAAAGAAAAATGTCTCCAAATACACTTGAGGCATATTTTCGTGACGTCAGGGAATTCATCACATTTGTCGAGGAGCGTGGCAGCAGCGAGCCTGAAGATGTGACCAGCACAGATATCATTGCATTCCTCAACAGCAGGAAGAACATGGGCAAGTCGGCGGCGACAGTAAACAGGAAGCTGGCGTCGGTGAGAGCATTCTTCAATTTTCTCATGGAGGACGGAGATATCAAATCGAATCCGACATCAGGCATCAAGTCTCCACGCATAGAGAAAAAAGAAATAGAATATCTTTCCCTGGAGGAGATCGACAAGCTCATCAGTGCTCCGGACGACAGCATAAGGGGCTGCAGGGACCGTGCCATACTTGAGGTCCTCTACGCCACAGGGATACGTGTCAGCGAGCTGATAGAAGCTGACCTCAGCGATATAAACCTGCGCATGGGATTCATCATGTGCACAGGAGAACACAGCAAGGCTCGTATAGTACCGCTGGGCAGACCTGCAAGGGCAGCTCTCGAAACATATATGTATGAAGCGAGAGAAAAGCTTCTCAAGGAAAATAAAGAAGAAACAGCACTGTTCGTGAATTACTACGGTAAACGCATCACCAGACAGGGTCTCTGGAAGATCCTGCGGGAATACGGAGTGAAAGCCGGGATAGAGCAGAAGCTTACGCCGAATATAATAAGAAACTCATTTGCAGTGCATATGCTGCAGAACGGTGCAGATCTCAAGTCGATACAGGAGCTGATGGGACATGAGGACATAGCCGCTACCCAGGCGTATCTGGCAGTGACTAAAAACAGGATAAAGGATGTATACGATCACACACATCCGAGAGCAAAATAAAAATATCGACAAATTAATACTTGCATCCTGAAACGGTGCGGTGTATAATATAAAAGCTGTTTGCAGTGATGCACACAGCAGATGAATTTACGGGCGGTCCTCTGGGAGGAACTGGCTTCCACGAACGTCTTGGAGGGAAGGAGGAATTAATCCATGGATGTATTAAAATCTGTAACACAGGAATATATCAAAACTGATGTCCCTGCTTTTAACGTAGGCGACACTGTAAAAGTGCACGTTAAAATCAAAGAAGGAAACAGAGAAAGAATTCAGGTATTTGAAGGCTTTGTTCTGAAGAGACAGAATGGCGGGATCGGCGAGACTTTCACAGTAAGAAGGATCGCATCAGGCGTAGGTGTTGAGAAGACATTCCCGATCCACTCACCACTGGTTGAGAAGATCGAAGTCGTAAGACACGGTAAGGTAAGAAGAGCCAGACTTCACTATATGCGTGAAAGGACCGGCAAATCAGCCAAGATCAAGTCAAAGGAAGCTAAATAGCAGACAGAATGAGGGATCTTCTTGCGAAGGTCCCTTTTTTGTGTTTTTACAATGAGCAGCGCAGTGTACAGGAGGTGCTGACAATGGAAAATATAAACTGGTATCCGGGCCATATGAAAAAAACACGAGAACTCATAAAAGAAAATCTCAAAATGGTGGATGCTGTCATAGAGGTGATAGATGCCAGGATACCTGTATCCAGCAGGAACCCAATAATAGACGAACTGGTACAGGGAAAACCGAGGATAATCGTGCTCAACAAAAGCGACCTGGCGGACAGTGCAGCATGCCGTGAATGGTCTGACAGATTCAGGAAAGAAGGCAGCCTGTGTCTTTCAATGAACTGCATGAGCGGTACGGGAGTGAAAGAACTGTTCAGACTGCTGGAAAAGATGGAATCGGAAAAAAACAAAGAACGTGCGAGACAGAAGCCTTTCAGGATGATGATCGTCGGCGTGCCGAACGTAGGAAAGTCATCGCTTATAAACAGGATGACAGGGCGCAAAAGTGCACAGACAGGAGACAGACCAGGCGTCACAAGGGGCAAGCAGTGGCTGAAACTGAAAAACGGCATGCAGCTGCTTGACACTCCGGGGATACTCTGGCCTAAATTCGAAGACCCGAAAGCGGGACTTGATCTGGCGTTCTGCGGCTCCATCAAGGACGAGATACTGGATCTGCCGACACTGGGCATGGAGCTCATCGGAGTTCTGGCAGAGAATTATCCGCAGCTGCTCAAGGAACGGTACAAGCTGGATGAGATCGCAGATACGCCTCTCGAAAACATGGAAAACATGGCAGTGAAGCGTGGCTGCATACTGCCGGGCAAGCGTATAGACTATGAGCGTATCGCAAGGCTTGTCCTGGACGAGTTCAGAGGCGGCAAAATAGGACGGATAACACTGGAAAGGCCATAGAGGTGACTGGAAAATGACGAAAAAGGAACGGCTGGAAAAAGAGAAACAGCGCCTTGAAGAAATGAAGAAGCCTGAAGCTCAGCTGCACGAAAACGGCTACAGATATATAGCGGGCGTGGATGAAGTGGGCAGAGGTCCGCTGGCAGGGCCGGTGGTGGCAGCAGCGGTGATAATGCCGGAGGACTTCGATGTACCGGGGATCGATGATTCCAAAAAACTTTCCGAGAAAAAAAGAGAAGAGATGTTCGATGTGATAAAGCAGTATGCCGTATGCATCGGTATCGGCATGGCGGACCATGATGTCATAGACGAGATCAATATACTGCAGGCGACAAAACAGGCTATGGCAGACGCTATCAGAGACCTGCAGGAAAATTTCAGGGAAAAGTACCCTGAAAAGTCAGAGGCCGGAGAGGGTCCTGATTATGTCATCTTCGATGCTGTACACCTGGATGGACTGGAGCTCCCTCAGGAATCAGTGATAAAGGGCGATGCGAAAGTGCTGGCAGTAGCTGCAGCTTCAATAATCGCCAAGGTGACAAGGGACAGGATGATGGTGGAGTTTGCTTTAGAATATCCGGGATATGCCTTCGAAAAAAACAAAGGCTACGGTACGAAAGCCCATTACGAAGGACTGAGGCAGCAGGGGATGTGTCCGATACACAGGAAGTCTTTCCTTAAAAAAGGCTGGTAGCAGTGCTGTGACAGAAGTGGTATTCTCTGGGGTACAGGAAAGAATGAATTTTTGTATCCTGTATATATGGCAGAAATCCGAACAAATATGAGTATAATATGTGATAATATACGGCACGTATACGCATGTTAATGTATTTGTATATAAAAAAATCCGCAAAACATATATTTTCATCTTGCAAAAATCAGAATGGAATGCTATCATATAGTTGTTATACGACTGACGGTACCAGTGGAAAAGACCACGTGAAGTATAATGATCTAAAGTGAGCCGACCGTCTGGGCTGGGAGTCCGGATGATCAGGCTCTTTTTTGATTGTATACATTCCCTGAAAGGAGAAAAACAATGGAAATCAAAACTGATATTCAGATCGCACAGGAAACAGAAATGAAACCTATACAGGAGATCGCAGCCGAAGCAGGCATAGATCCTGAATACACTGAACTCTACGGCAAATACAAGGCAAAGATAGATTACAACATCCTGGGGACAAAAAAGAATACGCCAATCGGCAAACTCATACTGGTGACAGCTATTTCCCCGACACCGGCAGGCGAAGGCAAAACAACGACGACAGTAGGTCTTTCGGACGCTATGAAGAAAATCGGCAAGAACGTGCTGGTAGCGATGAGAGAGCCGTCCCTTGGACCTGTATTCGGCATCAAGGGCGGAGCTGCAGGTGGCGGATACGCACAGGTAGTGCCGATGGAAGATATAAACCTTCATTTTACAGGAGATATACATGCCATAGGTGCAGCAAACAATCTGCTGGCAGCTATGATAGACAACCATATACAGCAGGGCAATGAGCTCAATATTGATCCGAGACGCATCACATGGAAAAGATGCATCGATATGAACGACAGACAGCTGAGGTTCATAACAGACGGTCTTGGCGGCAAAGCCAACGGAGTACCGAGGGAAGACGGTTTCGATATAACTGTTGCCAGCGAGATAATGGCCATTCTCTGCCTTTCCAGGAATCTCGAGGACCTCAAGGAAAGAGTAGCAAGGATAATAGTAGGATATACTTACGATGACGAACCTGTGACTGCAGGACAGCTGAAGGCACAGGGTGCTATGGCAGCGCTGCTCAAGGATGCACTGAAGCCTAATCTGGTGCAGACACTGGAGCACACGCCGGCATTCGTTCACGGTGGGCCTTTTGCAAACATAGCTCATGGATGCAACTCATTCATGGCTACAAGGATAGCTATGAAACTGGCAGACTATGTAGTGACAGAAGCAGGATTCGGTGCAGATCTCGGTGCAGAGAAATTCCTGGATATCAAGTGCAGGCTGTCAGATATAAAGCCGTCGGCAGTCGTTATCGTGGCAACAGTCAGAGCGCTTAAACACCACGGAGGAGTAGCCAAGTCAGATCTTGGACAGGAAAATCTCGAAGCTCTGGAAAAGGGGCTTCCGAACCTGCTGCAGCATGTGGAGAATATCACAAAGGTGTTCGGCCTTCAGGCAGTGGTAGCGATAAACAGATTCCCTACAGATACAGAAGCAGAGCTTGCTCTTGTGGAAGCAAAATGCAAGGAGCTGGGAGTCAATGTCGTACTCAGTGAAGTCTGGGGCAAGGGCAGCGAAGGCGGTATAGCACTTGCAGAAGAAGTTGTGAGACTCTGCGAGCAGCCTGACGATTTCAGATTTTCATATGATCTGGACATGTCCATAGAAGAAAAGATAAATGCGATAGCAAAGAAGATATACAGAGCTGACAATGTTATCATAACGCCTCCGGCTATGAAACAGCTCAGACACATCGAAAAGATGGGATTCGGAGATCTTCCGATCTGCATGGCGAAGACTCAGTACAGCTTTTCAGACGACAAGGATCTCCTTGGAGCTCCGAAAGGTTTCACACTGACAGTAAGGAGCATCAAGGTATCTGCAGGTGCAGGATTCATCGTTGCACTCACAGGAGACATCATGACTATGCCGGGTCTGCCTAAGAGGCCGGCAGCAGAACGTATAGATGTGGACAAGACAGGAAAGATAACAGGACTGTTCTAAAAGACATACTTTAAGACAGCGGCACATGACAGTAAATCAGGCCGCCACAGTGTCATCAGGATGCGTGGCGGCTTTTGAATTCAGTAAACACTGTCTGAAAAATCAAAAATCAACACATAACATATATCGTACGGAGGGATTTTCAATGAAATATATAGATCTGAGCTGCAGTGATTTTGTCAGCGTACTTTCAAGCAGAGAGCCTGTACCGGGCGGCGGCAGTGTGGCAGCCCTCGTCGGTGCTCTGGGGGCAGCTCTTGGCAATATGGTAGGCGGATTGACAGAGGGAAAGAAAAAGTATGAAGACGTACAGGACGAGATAAAGACGTGCATGGAGGAGATAAAAGGCCTGCAGCATGAACTGATGGAACTGGTACAGAAAGACATAGATATATTCGAACCTCTTTCAGAGCTTTACGGTGTGAAAGGCGAAACTGAAGAAGAGCAGAAAAAGTATGATGAGCTTCTTGAAAAAGCTCTCGAAGAAGCCTGCATGGTGCCTATCGAAGTCATGGAAAAGTGCGGCAGGACAGTGGAACTTTGCAAGACTTTTGCAGAAAAGGGCAATCACATAGCTGTAAGCGATGCAGCGGCAGGTGCCATACTCTGCAAATCGGCAATAGAGGCAGCCAGCCTTAATGTATATATCAATACCAGCATGATGAAAAACGAAGAAAAGATCGAAGAGCTGAATAATATATGTGCCAGATATCTGATGAAATATACGCCGCTGGCGAACGGCGTGTTCGGATATGTTTCACATATGCTGCAGCTGAAGACAGAGTAAAGGGGGATGTAAAATGGCAGTTGTAATGAGCGGGAAAGATGTTGCAGAACGTATAAGTGAAGCTGCTGCATCAGAGGTCGCTGAGGCGAGAAAAAACGGCACAGTCCCAACGCTGGCTATCATAAGGATCGGCAGCAGTCCCGGAGACATAGCATATGAAAACAGTGCGATGAGACGTGCATCGCAGATAGGCGTTACAGTCAGGAATCTTGTTTTCGATGCCGATATCACCCAGGAAGAACTGATAGATGAGATAAAGAAAGTAAACGCAGACAGGAGTATACACGGGGCTCTGCTGCTGAGACCTTTGCCGGCTCATATGGATGACAGGAAAGTCTGTGATTCGCTGGCGCCGGAAAAGGATATGGATGGCATCACATCAGGGTCGCTGGCAGGAGTGTTCATGGACAGACACAGGGGATATCCTCCGTGCACTGCAGCAGCCTGCATGGAGCTGCTGGAACACTACGGCGTCGATCTCAGCGGCAAAAAAATGACGATAATAGGCAGGAGCCTTGTTATAGGCAAGCCTGTTTCCATGATGGCGCTGAAACAGGATGCTACAGTGACGATCTGTCACAGCAGGACATCGGCTGAAGATTTCAAGGCAGCCTGCAGCGAGGCTGACATAGTACTTTCCGCTATAGGCAGAGCCAGGATGATAGGCGCAGACAAACTCGGCAAAGATCAGATAATCATCGATGTCGGCATCAGCGTTGATGAAAAGGGCGAGCTTTGCGGTGATGTGGACTTTGATGAAGCCGTGAAGTCTGCATCCATGATAACGCCTGTGCGTGACGGCATCGGCAGCATAACATCGTCGATACTTATGAGACACGTTGCAGACGCTGCACTGGAACAGACCGCATAAGCCAATCATACATGATCTTCATTTCACCTTGCTGCAGGCAGGAACATAGACTGTTAATAGCAGATATATTCCAGTCTGCAGTAAGGAGATGAGGATGTGAAGATCAACTGGAAAGTAAGATTCAAACACAAAGGCACCCTGATGGCGATAGTCGCAGGGGTAATAGCCATGATATATCAGGTGCTGAACCTTCTGGGGATAACTCCGTCGGTCAGCGAATCACAGGCCGCAGAATTTGCAGGCCTTTTTATTAATGTCCTGGTACTGGCTGGCATCGTGATCGACCCTACAACAAAGGGCATAAGCGACAGCGATACGGCAATGACATACACATGTCCCCGGTGTGATATGGAGTCGGAGGCAGATGACGACGAGGCGGTGATGTGATGGATTTCAGTCCGAGACTCAGTGCGCCGGGATATTCAAACAAATACTGGTACAGCCTGAATCCTTTCTATCATGCTGGCTACGGTCTGCCTAACTGCACGTGCTACGCCTGGGGCAGATTCTATGAGATCCTTGGAAAGAAACCAGCGCTTTCTCTGGGCAATGCGGAGGACTGGTACGGGAAAAAAGATGGGTACAGCCGGGGCAGCACTCCGAAACTGGGTGCAGTGATATGCTGGCGCAAAGGCCGGGCAGGTTACGGAGGCGATGGCGCAGGTCATGTGGCTGTAGTAGAAAAGATATACAATGACGGCTCTATACTGATATCCCAGTCGGGGTGGAGGTCATCCAGATTCTGGACGTCAGTGGTGAAGAAAGGATATCACAGGAGCGGATATGTGTTCCAGGGGTTCATCTACAACCCTGCGGTCACCGGTTCTGCGGTCTCATCATCAAAGACGGTATATGTAGCGGGCAGATCATATACGCTGCAGGCCAACATGAAGGTCCGTACAGGACCGTCGTCATCGCACCGGTGGAAAAAGCGCAGCGAGCTGACTGAAGATGGCGAGAAACATTCACTTAAACAGAAACAGGCAGTCCTTCGTGCAGGCACATCAGTCACTGTGATGAAAATGAAAAAGAACGGAAAAGATGTCTGGATAAAGATCCCTTCCGGCTGGATCTGCGCACGGAAGGGAAAGATAATATATGTGAGATAGCGGCAGGTCAGTGCTGCCTGTACTCAGTGCCAGACTATGGAAATAAGTCCGAAGAAGAAGTAAGTCAGGAACATCGCAGCGGCCACAGCAAATGAACCTTTGCGGTATCTGCGGGGCTCCATCACAGCCTTCAGCCTGTATCTGAGAGATGCAGCCGATGCTGACAGGCACGTGGAAAACCCCGCAGAGCAGCCCGCTGTAGTCAGACTATACTTCACTAATCGCTGCTGCGGCTGCGCTGGCTGATGAATATGCGAACTGGAGGTTGTATCCTCCTGTCTCTCCGTCAATGTCGCATACTTCACCGATGACGTAGATGCCGGGGTGTTTTTTCAGTTCCATCGTCGATGTTTTTATTTCTTTCATGTCTATGCCGCCGCTTGTGGCCATGGCTTTGCCGAAACCTGCGGTGTCTTTTACAGTGAAGCTTTCGCCGGTAAGGGCTTGGGCCAGTTTTTTTGGTGAAGTGCCGTATCTTGAAACAAGCAGCTGGCAGAATCGTTTTGGCAGTCTGAATGTGCCTGATATGACAGCTGCAGGGTCTTTTCCGGAAGATGCAAAGGCTTCTTTCAGTCCGGATACTGCCTTTTCATAGGCCATCGGATAAAGGTAATTGACGATAAGTCTGTCTCCCGGCAGCACATATTTTGAAATATTCAGGATCGCAGGACCGGACATATCCCGATGGGTCAGCAGCAGTGCATCGCTGTTTTTCGCTATGGCTCTGCCATCTCTCATTATCGTGACGCCTGCCGGGTCGAAAGAGATGCCGGAAAGCTGTTCGTAAGGGTAGTCTTCTACGAGTATCGGAGAAAGCGATGGTCTGAGCTTCGTTATACTGAGCCTGAGATCTTCCCTCAGGACTTTGAACATAGAACCGTCGGAGCCTGTGGAAGGGTATGAACATCCGCCGGATGCTATCACTATCTTTTTTGTAAGGAACTGATCTTTATCAGTTTTTATCTGCCATATATCAGAGTCTGGAATGCCGCCCGGAGCACCGGCAGGTATACGGGATATGTGTTTCACAGGTGAATCATATCTGATATCAAATCCGTTGCAGTGGCTGAGCTTTATCAGAAGATCAAGTATCTCACGGGCATCCATGGATGCAGGGAATATTTTGCCGTCGTTTCTTGTCAATGTTCTGATTCCGTTTTTTTCAAGGAACCCCGTCAGATGTGAATTGTTGTATTTGTAAAGGCATGTCCTTATTTTTCTGCCGTTTTCTCCGTAATGTGCGATGAAATCCTTGATGGAACCGGAGTGGGTGATGTTGCACTGACCGCTGCCGCTCATCAGAAGTTTCGTTCCGGCACGTCCGGTCTTTTCAAGTATAAGTCCTTTCATACCGCTGCCTGATGCAGCGGCGCACATGAGTCCGGCAGCGCCGGCGCCTGTTATTATGCAGTCGTATATCAAGATAAACAGTCCTCTTTTCGTTTTTATTCTTTTTCGAACTGATGATATTGTACAGCAATGGCTCTGATGTGGCAAGTACAGCTGTTTCCAGATGTACATCTGCATATATTAAGAAAATTTTATAAAGGTTTAAAGAAATAAATCTGTATTTTGTTGTAACATATTGTCATGATATGTGTTTTATATATGAAAGGGGGCATTTTATGTCAGTTTTAGACAAAATTTTAAAATCAGTTGAAAATTATCCTGACAGATGTGCATACATATCGCTGGCAGGCAGCATCTCATACAGGGATCTTTGGGAGCGATCAGGGAGACTAGCATCGCTAATAGAAGAAAAAGCAGGTGAAAGCAAAGCACCTGTTGTCATATACGGACACAAATCTCCGCAGATGCTTGTATGCTTTCTGGCATGTGCACGCTCAGGCAGGGCTTACTGTCCGGTGGACAAGTCCATGCCGCCGCAGCGTATCAGAGATATCGCAGCACAGACAGGAGCGCCGCTGCTTATTGCAGTTGAGCCGCTGTCTTACGAGGAGCCGGTATCTGTGACTGCAGACGAACTGGAGGCGGCAGCAGAGGCATATCCTCAGCCGGATCCAAAGCAGGCAGTTTCAGGGGACGATATTTTTTATATGATATTCACATCCGGCAGCACCGGCAGACCTAAGGGAGTGCAGATAACAGACAGCAATCTCGATTCATTCGTCAGCTGGTCATGCAGTATCTTCGGCAGACCCGGCGTTTTCATGAACCAGGCGCCGTACTCATTCGATCTTTCTGTATTCGATACATACAGCTCTTTGACAATGGGCGGCACTGTAGTCAGTCTTGACAAAGGTATCCTGCAGGATATGGAGCAGACTTTCAGTTTCCTCAGAGAAAATGGAGTAGAGTTCTTTGTTTCCACACCATCCTTCGCCAATCTGCTGCTGGCAGACAAGGCTTTTGCAGCGGAGGGCTTTCCAGCACTTGATCGGTTCGTGTTCTGCGGCGAGAAACTTACGAAGGAGACTGCCTCAAGGCTCAGGGAAAGATTCCCGGAGGCGAAGGTGATAAATACATACGGACCGACCGAGGCAACAGTCGCAGTGAGTGGTGTTGAGATCACGGATGATATGCTGGCTTCGGAAAAGCCTCTGCCTGTAGGCGCCGCAAAACCGGATACAGAGATATATACAGACGGTGAAGAACTCATCATATCAGGTCCTTCGGTGAGTCCCGGATACTACAAAGACCGTGAGAAGACCGACAAAGTGTTTTATGCTGGAACAGACGGCATGAGATGCTACAGGACAGGCGACAGCGGGTATTATGAGGACGGGATGCTTTACTGTACCGGCAGACTGGACTCACAGATAAAGATGAGCGGTTACAGGATAGAACTGGAAGACATCGAAAACAATCTCCTCGGACTTGACGGGATAGGCGAGGCAGCTGTGATACCGAGGTACGACGGAGAAATCATAAAGAGTCTGGCAGCTTTCGTGGCGCCTGATGAGAGCGGTACTGCACTTGACGGCAGGGCGCTCAGGAAGAAGTTAAAAGAAAAGCTTCCGGCATACATGGTGCCTAAGAAGATCATCGTGACAGAACGCCTGCCCGTGAACGACAACGGCAAGATAAACAGAAAGAAACTGGAGGAACTGTTGTAATGGAACTCTTTGGAGATTTTCAGTTTTTAGGTGCAGTATCAGTGCTTTCTGTTGTTGCCATCATCATGGGACTGAAAGAGATAAACATAAAATACTTCGGATTCGCAGCCAGTGTCTTTTTCGCATATATGGCGATGAAGGACAGTCCGAAGGCGATGATATGGTGCATCATATATCTGATCACGCAGTTCATCGTGGCAAAAGCGTACCTGGCGTATTTCAGCCGGGGAGGCCGCAGCGAGAAGGTGTACGGTCTGTGCATGATACTGGCGCTGGCTATGCTGGCGATATACAAGATCACCGAAGTATCGGGCAGTACATTGTGCGGATTCATAGGTATATCCTACATGACTTTCAAGGTGGTACAGATCATCATAGAGACTCATGACGGGATGATAAAAGAGATAAAGGTATTCGACTTCTTTTATCTGATGCTGTTTTTCCCATGTCTGCTGGCAGGACCTATAGACAGGAGTCTGAGATTCGACAGGGATCTCGAGTCACATATAACACGCAGCGAGTATGTGGAACTTCTGGGAGCGGGACTGACGCGTATCGTCATGGGAGTGGCATACAAGTTCGCACTGTCCAGCCTGTTTTATTATCTGACAGAGCAGATAGTGTATCAGTCGGGATTCCTGGCTGAAGCGGAATATATGTACAGCTATGGATTTTATATGTTTTTTGATTTTGCAGGATACAGTCTGATGGCTACAGGGGTGGCATATCTGTTCGGTATCAGATGTCCGGACAACTTCAACAAGCCGTTCATCAGCACCGATATGAACGATTTCTGGAACAGGTGGCATATGACTCTGTCATACTGGTTCAGGGACTATCTGTTTTCGAGAGTCGTGAGAAGGCTGATGAAATCAGGATATATCAGCAACAAGCTGACACTGTCAAGTGTTGCATTCATCATAAATATGGGGGTCATGGGAGTATGGCATGGGCTTACCAGTGCATACATCACATATGGTCTTTACCATGGAGTACTGCTGGCGCTGACAAAGATATATCAGAAAAAATCAAAGCTGCATAAAAAATACAAGAAAAAGAAACCGTATAAACTGCTGAGCTGGTTCATAACACTGAACCTTGTGATGTTCGGATTTTACATATTTTCCGGCAGGCTTGGCGTATTATGGGATGTAATCATGAATATGGTACATTAGTTTTTAACGGGAAAGGATGATCAAAATGAGAGACAAGATATTAGCATTGATAGC